>PAHR01000039.1 GCA_002705265.1 Pelagibacteraceae bacterium
GATGTAAGATTAAGACTTAACTGGATGTACTACGGTTCTCATGCCGGTTTTGCTCATGGCTTTGTTTCTGGCATATATGAAAAACATGGTATCGATCTTGATATAAGATCTGGCAATGGTTCAAGTTCTGCTCATAGACTAGTTGCAAATGGGGATAGTGATTTCTCATATGGATCATGTGGTGCTATGGTAGATCTAGCTTCAAAGGGAGCTCCTGTAAAAGCAATTGGAGTTATTGATGCAATGGGTACAGAGGCTATATTAGTAAGACCTGACAGCGGTGTAAGCTCTATTCAAGATCTTAAAGGAAAAGAAATTCTTACTACAGCTAATGCTGGTGTAAACACTTTCTTTCCAATCGTACTTGCTAATGCAGGACTATCAGAGTCTGATATTAATATAACTGTTGTGCCTGATGGTGCTCTAGTATCAAGCTATTTAGAAGGAAGTGGTGGATCTGTAGGTATCTTAGGTGGTTTAGATGATAAACCAGCGGAGATTAAAGCTAATGGAGGAGCACAACCTGTTGCTTTCCCTTATTCAGATTTTGGAGTAAATCAAGTTGGTTATTGTATTGCTACACATACTGATACAATTAAAAACAATCCTGATTTAGTAAAGAGATTTGTTCGAGCTACAACTGAATCATATGCTCAAGCTGAAGCAAACCCAGATGCAGCAGTTGATTCTATGGCTGATATTGTAGGTGGTTCATTTGCTGAAGATGCTGGTAAGCAACAAGCTAGAGAAGTTCTAGATGTTACCCTTGGTATCTTATATTCCGGAGCTAATACTGACAAAGTCATAGGCCTTAATGTGGCTTCAGATTGGGAAGGTATGATAAAGTTAATGAAGGAGTATAATGATCTTGACGCTGGTGCAAACGCAGCTGATTTTTATACTAACGACTTCTTATAAACAAACTTATTAAATGCAGCCAAAAACTAATTGGCTGCATTTATCTCTTTTATGGATCAATTTATTAAAATTAAGTCTCTAAAAAAAGTATTTGGAGAAGGGGAAGATGAAGTTCATGCTTTTGGTCCAGTTGATATTTCAATTAATAGTGGTGAATTTGTATCTGTTTTAGGGCCTTCTGGGTGTGGTAAATCTACTTTAATGTTAATGATGGCAGGTCTTTTAGAGCCAACAAGTGGTGAAATTTCTTTTGATAACAAATCTGTAGATGGTCCAAAAAATGATATAGGGATAATGTTCCAGGACAATACACTTGTTCCATGGCGAACAGTAGAAGGTAACATTAAATTACAATTGGAACTCAGAAATTTAAATCTAAGTGACTATAAGGACAAAATATTTGATATTCTAAAATCTGTAAAATTAGAAGATTTTGCAAATAGATATCCCCCAGAATTATCTGGTGGCATGCAACAAAGAGCTGCTTTCTGCCAGGCTATGATTCATGAACCTAACACAATTCTTTTAGATGAACCTTTAGGTAAACTAGATGCGATGACAAGAGAGAAAATTAGATCAGATATTCAAAATTTATGGATGATAAATAAACCCACTGTTGTTTTTGTAACTCATTCAATAGAAGAAGCAGTTCAACTTTCAAGTAGAGTTATTTTAATTTCCCCAAGACCTGGAGTTGTAGACAGAGAAATTAACATTGATCTTCCTTATCCTAGAGATCTAGAAGTTAAAAAATCTAATAAATTTTATGAATATGTATATGAGATTCAAGAGGTATTCCACGAATATGGCGTCATCTAAAAATAAATTAACAGGTTTTCTAAAATGGATAGCAAGCGGATGGATGTTGATACTATTCTTTGTTTTATTTTTTTTATTTTGGGAATATTCAATTCCATTATTTGATGTTCCAAGATATATCCTCCCAGCCCCAACTGAAATAGTACAAAAGGGATCCGCGGATATAGATAAGCTTATTTATTATACGGGTGTAACGGGTCTTGAAACAATAATTGGTTATGCAATTGCTATTATATTAGGTCTAGGATTTGGAATAGCTATATCATTTTCTTCAATTCTAAGAAGAACACTTTATCCTTTTTTTGTCAGTATCGAAATGACACCTAAAATTGCTTTTGCTCCTTTATTTATTTCCTGGTTTGGTTTTGGATTGTTACCCAAAGTAATAATTGTGGTTTTGGTCTGTTTTTTCCCAATAGTTCTAAATGCTATTTTAGCTTTTAACTCATTAAGTAATGAACTTACTTTATTTCATAGGTCTACGGGAGCTAATCCTCTTAAAACTTTTTTTAAAATAAGACTTCCTGCTGCTATGCCCCAATGTTTCGTTGGTTTTAAATATGCAGCGATAAATGCAACAGTAGGTGCGACTATTGCTGAATTTATTGGTTCTGACCAAGGTTTAGGATTTTATATTTCTATTGTGACTGGAAATATGAGACCTGACCTTGCCTTCGCAGGAATATTTTTTCTTACACTGCTTGGTTTGAGTTTATTTGGTTTCGTAACTCTTATGGAAAAAATTCTCATACCTTGGCATATATCAATGAAAAGGATAAACAAATAATGGATATTGAAAAATTAAAAAAGAAACTTCACGGATGTTATGTAACTGTCCCAACCCCTTTTGAAGATACTGAGGGATTGCCTTTAAACTTTTCTGCAATAAACGATTATGTAGATTTTTTATTAAAAAATGGATTAAACTCAAAAAACTCAACTTTATTATTTGGTGGAGCTGCTGGTGATTTTTCAACAATGACTTTTGAGGAAAGAAAAGAATTAGCAGAAAAAAGTTCAAAAATAGTTGATGGTAGAGTTCCCATAGCTTTGGGTGGTCAAACAACAAGCACTTTAGAATTAATAAAACTAGCAGAAATAGCACAATCCAATAATTTTGATTTCATGCAAGTCTCATGTCCTTTTTATTTTGCGCATACAGAAGAAGATTTTATTGAATACATTCAGACAGCTTCAAAAGCCGCGCCCAATGTAGGTATAATTCTTTATAACACATTTTGGAATTCAACCGGTGTATCAAACCAATTAATAGAAAAACTATCCGACCTTCCAAATATTGTAGGATTAAAATGGTCAACACCAAGAACTGATGCTATGGAATTTGAAGATGTTACTTCCACATATTCTTCAAAATATACAATTATAGATAATAATTTATTTTTCCCATATTCGGCGATGAAGTCTTTGGGGGCTCAAGCCTTTGAAGTTCATTTGTGTAATTTTTGGCCTGAGTGGGGCGCAAAGCTCATAGAAGAAGTTGAAAATAAAAACTATGAAGAAATTGGTAGAATGATGATAGAGGAAGCCATGCCATATTATAAATTATGGGTGGAAATTGAAAAAAATTATACATCAGGCGATGGTTACTTGGACAAACTGTGTATGGAATTAATTGGTCTTCCAACTAGTCGCTGTAGGCCACCTACGAGAGACATCAGGAGTGTTTACAAATCTCAAACTCTCGATTACATGAAAAAAATAGGAGTCCCTCATTTAAAGTAACGAAATGAGTAATAAAATTGATGAAATTAGGACAGTTTTACTTAGTGCTAAATATGGACATGAAAACCATCCAGAGATATTAGAATGTTTCCCAAACGGACCAAAAAGAACAATTGGATTAGTGGAAGTTACTTTAGAGGATGGAACAAAAGGATATGGTGAAGGTTATTTAGGAGTTTTTGCTCCAAAAGTCTTTAAGTCAATTGTTGATTTATGCAAACCGTACTTATTAGGCAAAGATGCTTTTGACACTAGAAGAAGATATTTAGATTTATGTAGTATCTGTGATTACTGGTCTCTACAAGGTGCCGCAAGGCATACAACAAGTGCCATTGAAATAGCACTAATTGATGCAAAAAGTAAAAGTCTCGGAGTCCCTGCATACGAAATGTTTGGAAATAACTTTAATGATAAAGTGGAAGTATATGGTAGTGGAGGTATATGTGATACTAAGGAACATTTTATTGAGGAATTAGAATATTTAAAATCGCTTGGTATAAAAAAATATAAAATTAGATCTACAGAGAAAGATATTTTAAGAACAGCCTGGATACTTCAAGAAGCAAAAAAGTATGAAATAGAAATTGGCATAGATATGTGTCAAAACTTAGCAGACCCTCCGCTCTCTGCAGAAGAGGTTATAAGTTTTATTGATAATATAAGAAAATTAAGTTCAGAAAATATTTTATTTCTTGAAGAAGCAGTAGGCCCAACTGACATTAAAGGTTTTAAAAAATTAAAAGAAAATTTTGATATCAAGATTTGTGGAGGAGAAATAATTACAACTCAAGAAGAGATGATCTCAAGAATAAATTTAGGTACATATGATTTTGTTCAGCCTGACGCATCAGTGATTGGTGGAATACAATCAGTATTAGAAATATTTAAATATGCAAAATCAAAAAATATCGAAACAGTTGTTCATGCTTGGGGTGGTCCAGTTGCAATTATGGCTAATTATCATGCTTGTTTTGCAGCAGCTGGTAAACTTGTTGAGCTTCCTATGATCCCATATGATTTAGAACCTGATTTATTAACTGATCAAAGAAAAATAAAAGATGGTTTTCTTATAAGACCTGAAAAACCAGGTATTGGTATTACTATGAATGAGGATATTGAGAATAAATACAAGTTTGACGAGTCTGCTGTTTACTCTTGTGTAGTAGTAGATAGAGGACAGCCTAAAGATGACTATTGGAAACTTTGATTTGAGTAAAAAGACATACTATAATAGGAAATGGAGGAATAATTATGTCGACAATTGAGAACTACGAAAAAATAGCTAGCAATTTAAATATTGAAACAAGACCATTTATTGATGGTAAATATGTTGATCCAATTGATGGAAAATCATTTGAAAAAATAAATCCCGCCACAGGTGAAGTAATAGCAAATGTTGCAAGATGTAATGACAAAGATGTCCAAAAAGCAGTTGAAGCAGCAAGAAAATCATTTAATTCTGGGGTATGGTCTAAATGTTCACCTGAAGATAGAAAAGAGGCGCTTTTAAAACTTGCCGAGCTTATTAGAGCTAACTCTGAAGAAATGTCTGTTTTAGAAAGTTTAGATAGTGGTAAAACAATTACTGACTGTTTAAATGAAGTTGGAGGCGAGGTTCCTAATTTCTTTCAATGGTATGGAGAGCTAATTGATAAAACTTTTGGTAAAGTAGTTCCAACAGGTCAGGACGTTTCAAGTTTTATTGTTAAAGAACCAATAGGAGTTGTTGGTTTAGTAGTTCCTTGGAATTTTCCTTTACTTATGGCTGCATGGAAAGCTGCTCCAGCACTTGCTGCAGGATGCTCCGTTATATTAAAACCTGCAGAGCAATCACCTCTCACAGCAATTAAATTAGCTGAATTAACAAAAGAAGCAGGTATCCCAGATGGAGTCTTTAATGTTATTACAGGATTTGGTGATACGGGAGAGGCAATAGGTAGACACTCTGATATTGATGCTGTTTCATTTACAGGATCTACAGAAGTAGGAGCTTTGTTTATGAGATATTCAGGAGAGAGCAATCTTAAAACAATCGGTTTAGAGATGGGAGGTAAAAGCCCATTTATAGTCTTAGATGATGCAGATATTAATGATGATCTGATTGAAAATGCTGCCATGTCAGCATATTGGAATGGAGGTCAGAATTGTTCTGCAAATATGAGACAGATAATTCATGAAAAAGTAAAAGATGATTTTCTTCATAAAGTTTTAGAAAAAACAAAAACATTAAAAGTTGGTAAACCATTAGATCCAACTTCAGAAATGGGATCAATGATTTCAGAAGATCATTTTAATACTGTAAATGGATACATTCAAAAAGGCATTGATGAGGGCGCTTCGCTTTTACACGGAGGAGTAGCAGCAGGAGGATCTAAAGGTTCTTTTGTCTATCCAACATTATTCGACAATCTAAAAGAAGACATGACTATTGCAAAAGAGGAAATATTCGGACCAGTTTTAGGAATACTTCCTGTAAAATCAATGGAAAAAGCACTTGAAACTGCAAATAATTCAAATTTTGGCCTGCACGCAACTATCTTTACTCAAGATGTTGACAAAGCTTTCAACATGGCAAAAAACTTAAGATGTGGCACGGTTTCAGTGAATGGATTTTCTGAAGGAGATATAAAAACACCTTTTGGTGGCTACAAACAATCTGGTTCATTATCACGAGATAATGGAACAGAGGCCTTAGATCAATATTTACAAATTAAAACTATTTGGTTTACGTTAAAGTAAATAATTTTAAATGCGTATTTATATAGCTGAAGAGCTATCTAGTTCATTAAGCGTTTCAGAAAAAAAATATTTTAAAGCCAAAGCTAAGGGATATGATTTATTTTTTTCTAAAATAGATAAGATTAGTAAAAAATTTTTAGAGTCAAAAATTGTTTTTGGAAATATTCCACCTACAATGATTGAGCAAAGTTCTGTATTAGAATGGGCTCAATTAGAGTCAACAGGATTTTCTGAGTACATGTCTCTAAAAAATTTAAATCGAAAGATTATTATTACTAATCTTAAAGGATTTTTTGCTAAACAAGTTGCACAAACAGCTTTAGCTTCAATTCTAGCAAGTTATAGAGGTATTATAGAAACAGAAAATTTAAAGAATAAGAAAAAATGGATCGGTGACCCAATAAGAAAATCTTTATCTACGTTAGATAAAAAATATGTAGTTTTAATAGGTACAGGAAGTATTAATAAAATTTTCAAAAAGTATATTCATCCTTTTGACTGCAAAATAGAGTCTTTCAATTCAAGCTCAAAAGGCAAAGACTTAATAAAACATTTAAAAAAAGCTGAATTAGTAATTTCTGCTCTTCCAGGAACTAACAAAACAAATAATTTTTTTAATAAATCCAAATTAAGTGCTTTAAATAAAAAATGTATTTTTATTAATGTAGGAAGAGGAAATACTGTTGATGAAAAATTTTTAATTAAAATTTTAAGGAATAATGAAATTAGGGGAGCCGCATTAGATGTTACTAAAGATGAACCTTTAAAGAAAAACTCAGTTTTATGGTCATTAAAAAATGTAATACTTACACAACATACTGGTGGTGGTTCAGAAAGAGAAATGCTTGATAAGGTAGACTTTTTTCTAAATAATTTAAAAAAATTTAAAATCAATAAAAATCAACTCATTAACAAAGTTAATTTATCTAAAGGTTATTAATTAATGAATAAATTAGAACTAATCTTTATTTAATTATCTAATTGTTCATTAAAAAAATTTTTAATTATTTTTTTTGTTTCAGACCCTTTACAATCGTTATTCATAGTATTATGACCTTTTCCACAATTATAGCCGACTAATTTGACAGAATTTGGGTATTTTTTTATCAAAAAATCTAATTCTTTTGGTCTATTAAATTTATCGTCTTCGTAGGCAAATATTAAAGCTTTTATATTTTTTACCTCTATCATTTTTTTAATTTGTCGGGGACGTTCTACTTTTCTCCATTGCGGGTATTTATTAGTTTCACTTCTAGGTCCAGCAAAAGCAGGTGCAAAAACTATGGCTGAGTTAAACTTTTTATCAACTTGATCCATCATCATAAGCGATGTCCAGCCACCTGCAGAAAATCCTGTGAGAAATATATTTTTAGGTTTTACTCCTAGAGAAATTAATTGATCTAATACATTGTTGATTTCCTTTTTTCTCTTATAAACAAATGATCCTGTTACACCTTTATCAGTAGCTTTAGAGCATAAATAGTAAAAAAATGTATTATCCATTTCTGCTAAAAAAGCCAGGGATTTAGGAATTTGATTATATTTTTTGGTGCAATCTTCTCTTTTTTGAGGACGACCAGTACCATGTGAAAATATAATTATTTTTAAGTCATCTCCATTATCAAGATTTATTTTAGGAGTTTTGCCTTTATATTTTTCAGAAATTGGTTCTAAGTTATGAGGATTATCTGAGTTATATAGTTTAAATCCTGAAAAGTTTTTATTTCCTGCTTGAGCTTTCAAAAAAATAGAAAAGCAAAATAAAAATATTAATAAAAATTTCAATATTATAAAATAGTATAATTATATAAGTTTATTTCAATAATCAATATTTAGCCAACCAAAATGTAGAAAATGAGAGAAAATTTAGTGATCACTCTCCTATGCTTATGGAGTTATAAAATATGTTAAAAAAATATGGTGCCTCCGAGAAGAATTGAACTTCCGACCCCTTACTTACCAAGCAAGTGCTCTACCACTGAGCTACGAAGGCATAAAATAAATTTATTTACTAATAGTTTTTTTATTTCTTTTTTTTCTTTTCAATCCTCCAAAGTACAAAGAAAATTATTATAAGTGCTGGCTGGATAATTACAAATATCCAAATATTTATTGCTTCATAAGAAATCCCAATGATTTCTGAAATATCTACTAAGATGTAGACACAAATTCTAAATATTGCATCTATCCAATCAATGCCTGATTCACCCATAGAATTTAAAGCTTTAGAATATTTTTCCATTAATAATTTGGAGTTTGATCTTGAAATGGTAGTTCAACTTTATAAATCATATTCTTTTAATTTAAAAGTTGCTAAATTTTTATTATGCCCGATTATGTCAAAACTTTTAATTTCAAAATTTTCACAATTATTTGATTTAGTTCCTTTTAAAACTAAATTAATAGATATTTGTCCTATACCAGTTAAATTTAGATTAAATTTTGATATATAAGAAAATTCATTTTCATTATCAAAAAAAATTTGACTTAAATATTTAAAATCTCTGTCTTCTTCCAATTCCTTCTTAAAAAAATCTTTTAGATCAAATATCTCCCTACAGCTATCATTTTCATTATATTTGATTATAAATAGGTAATCTTTATCTTTAGAATTACTATCAGCTAATTCACCGAGCAATTTCATGGTGTCCTTACACACTGTATTATTACCAGAGCAACTATCTAGAATATATTTTTTTTCATAGGTTCCGGATGTTTGTGTTTCTTCATTTTTTGATGTCTCTTTTGATTTTGAAAATTTATTTAATGCTATTAAATAATTTTTTTCATTAATTATCTTATCTTTAAAAAGCTCAAATAACTTTTTGAAATCTGTATTTTTTATATCTATTCCGATTTCAGATAGAGAGTTAAGATAAGAAGACTCTTCGATTATTTCTTTTTGGAATAAGCTATTTAATTTTTCAATATCTTCATTTGAAAATAGATTCCAAGGAACTAACAACAATAGGATTAAGAGTTTTTTCATATAAAATAGTAATAACCTTGATAACTTAGTGCAATACAAATAACAATTATTGCCCAAATACTTAAATTACTCAGAACTTGTTTTAAAGAAGAATTACCAGCCAGGAATCTTGGGCCAACTAAAATCATTAAACAACAAAGATAAATTATTGGCATAATAGTCTCTAAATTCATTTTTTAAAACCAATGCAACAAATTCTTATATAGTTGTGTCTTGGCAAACTGCTCTTGTATAAAATTTTTGCAGAATCAAATAAATTAAATATCTGGTTTTTATCATTATACTCTTCAGCAATATCAATAATAAAAACTGTGTTCTTATGAGTATTATTTTTAAATACAGATAAATATTGATCCAAAGGGTAATGGTATCCCATCGAAAGTAATGAAACTACCAAATCAAATTTTACATCAAATAATAAATTACTATCGGCATCAAATATTGAGAGTTGATCTGAATTTAAACCATTATGTAATAAGAAATCTTTTGTAATTTTAAAGTTATTGTAAGCTTGTCCACTAGAGTTAAAACCGTAGTAAACCTTTTTTTCAATAAAGTTTTTGTCAATTAATGTGAAATTAGGTTTTTGATTATAATGCTCATTGAGATATATATCTATCACTCCTAATCCAGATCCTATATCTAGTATATTAGAGGTAGTGCGTGGAAGATGATCAATAAGATCATTAAATTCTTTCTTAAAATTTTTATTTAAATTATCATTAATGTCTGAAAGAGAGTTAAAAAAATTTATAAAAATTTTTGTAAAAAGATATCTGCCTAATAACTTTCTTATTTTAATTTGTTGGCTTGATAAATACTCATTGCGTTGAAAGAGAAAATATTTTTTATGAGTATTTTTTAATTGTATTTTTTTCATGTAAGTAAGTATTACTTAAAGTTATAGTTATTTTTTCTGTAATCCCAAGGGAATATAAAATCCATATCCCACATACCTAATTTATTTTTTATGGCATAATTTTCATCTAAAACAAATTTTTTAGAATACTTTGTATAAGCAAAAGCAAAACCTTGTCTGACAAGGTATTTTGAGAGACTCTTATCATTTATAAAACACTCCCCGAGAAATCTTCCATACCGATCTTTTCCCTCTAAAATACATACAGGTTCAAAACCAGCTATTTTACTTAAAATTAGATCTTTAGCTATTAATCCACACTCTATAACTTTATTATTTTTTTTACAATTTTGATTAATTTCAGGAGCATCAATTCCAGAAAAACGAATTTTATATCCATTTAAATGAATAGTATCACCATCAATTATTTTTATATTATTTTCAGAATAAGCTATTAAAGGAAATAACAAAATAAAAACTAGTTTTTTCATTAGTTAGCAATATATTACCTTACAATAAATTATGAATAAAAAAACGAAATTACAAATAGAAAAAGAAAAACAAGAAAAAAGGGCGAAAAAATTAAAACAAAATATATCTAAAAGAAAAAAAATTAAAAAATAATATGCAAAAATTAATTATACAAGGTCCGGCTAAGATAAATGGTACTATACAAATATCAGGTTCTAAAAATGCCTCACTTCCAATTTTAATTTCTACGATTCTTTCTAAGGGTAGTTGTGTGATATCTAATGTACCAAATTTAAGAGATACTAAATTTTTAGTATCGATCCTAAATAACCTTGGGTGCAAAATAAATTTTAAAAACAATTTTTTAGCTATTCATAATTCTTCTATTGCAAAAAAAATAGCTGATTATGAATATGTAAGACAAATGAGAGCTTCTATAATTATTTTAGGACCCGTAATCGCAAGATATTCATCTTTTAAAATAGCTCTTCCTGGAGGATGTGCTATTGGGAATAGATCCATAGACTTACATTTAGAGGCGTTAAAAAAAATGGGAGTTCAGATTAAAATTTCTAAAGGATACGTTGTGGCTACAAGAAAATATTCTAAATTAAATTCGATAAATCATCGATTTTCGAAAATTAGTGTTGGGGCTACTCAGCATATTATAATGGCATCTTGTTTAGCTAAAGGTACTACAATTTTAAAAAATTGTGCAATTGAGCCTGAAGTTATCGATTTAGTTACTTTTTTAAATAAGTGTGGTGCAAAGATTTCTTTAAATAAGAGAACTTTCAAAATTATTGGACAAGATAATTTAAATTTAGCCAATTATGATGTAATTCCAGATAGAATAGAGGCAGGATCATACATTTTAGCTACTATGGCCACTCAAGGAAAACTAATATTAAAAAATCTTATAATTGATCACTTAAAAGAACCAATTAAATTATTTAAAAAAATGGGCTTAAAGGTAAAAAAAATTTCAGACAATGAATTTGAATTTAAATGCGGAGTTATAAATCCTATAAGCATTATAAATACTAGAGAATACCCTGGTTTTCCAACAGACTTACAAGCTCAGCTCATATCTATTTTTTTAAAAAATGGAAAAAAATCAAAAATTAGAGAAAATATTTTTGAAAATCGTTTTATCCATATCCCTGAACTTAGAAGGTTTGGAGCAAATATTTCTTTAAAAAATAATACCGTTGAGGTAAATAAGGTCAAAGAACTCAATGGGGCTGAGGTTATGGCAACTGACCTTAGGGGCAGTTTTTCATTAATTATTGCCGCAATGCTTTCAAAAGGGCAATCAATTATTAATCGAATTTATCATTTAGACAGAGGTTATGAAGATTTTGATTTAAAATTAAATAAATGTGGCGTAAACATTAAGAGAAAAAAATAATGAAAAATGCAAACCTAATAATTGCCTGTCCAAAGGGGCGACTTGAATCAAAAATTGTATCCATGCTTAAAAGAAAAGGATTGGAGTTTGAAAGAGATTTTTTTAATGAGTCTTCAAGAAAATTAACTTTTAATACAAACTTTAAAAATATCAAAATTATTAAGTTAAAACCCTCTGATATTAGAGCATACACAATGCTAGGAGCTGCAGATATTGGTTTTGTAGGATATGACGATATATTAGAAAATTCGGACAATAACATAGTCTTATTAAATAAAACTAAAATAGGTAAATGTAGACTATCAATAGCTTCTAATAAAAAAAAAATTGATTTCGCTGAAAAAAAAATTTTTAAGGTTGCTACAAAATTTAAAAATATTACTGAAAAATATTTTGAAGAAAAAAACATTCAAATAGAGATTATAAAATTAAATGGATCTATTGAATTAGCTGTGAAATACGGTGTTGCTGATTTGATTGTAGATTTAGTTGAATCGGGACAAACTTTAAAGCAAAATCACCTTTTTGAAAATATCATTATAAATAATAATATTTCTACTGTATCCATCAGTAGTTATTATGCCTATGATTTAAAAAAAGATTTAATCAAAAAATTAATTATCTAACTTATGAAAGAAATAAGTTTTACTCAGTTAAAAAAAAAAATTATTGATAGATCTGAGTCAGTAAATTCAATTAAAATTAACAAAGTAGTTAAAAAAATTATTCAAGATATTAGAAAGAACGGAAATAAAGCATTACTGAAATATGTAAGAAAATTCGAAAATCCAAAAGCAACTACTAAAACTTTAGTTATTTCAAAAAAAAAAATTGAACAAGCATATAATTCTATTTCTATAGATCAAAAAAAAGCCCTTAAATTAGCTTATTCTAGGATCTTCAAATATCACAAACAGCAATTAAAAAAAAATCAAAAATTTAAAGATGATTTAGATACTATTTTTATGGTTAAGTGGAATGCTATTCAAAATGTAGGCCTATATATCCCAGGCGGCTTAGCTTCTTATCCTTCTACAGTTTTGATGACAGCCATACCCGCAAAAATAGCAGGCGTGCAAAATATTATGTTAACTGTCCCTTCTTCAAAAGGGAAGATTTCAAATTTAACTCTTGCGGCCGCTCATTTATGTAAGGTCAATCAAATATTTAATATGGGTGGAGCACACGCAATTGCCGCTTTGGCTTTTGGAACAAAAACAATTCAAAAAGTAAATAAGATTTTTGGTCCTGGAAATCAATATGTAGTAGAAGCAAAAAGACAACTCTTTGGAACTATTGGAATTGATTTACCAGCTGGCCCATCTGAAGTTCTAATTTTATCTGATAATTCTTCAAATCCTAAATGGATCGCCTCAGATATATTAGCTCAAGCTGAACACGATCCAAAAGCAAAAACATATTTGGTTTCAAATTCTAAAATAATGATTAATAAAGTTCAAAAAGAAATTAAAAATTTAAAAAAATTAAATAATTTTAAAAATATTGATAAATCAATAAAAAATGAGAGTTTTGCAATATTAGCAAAAAATCAAAGTGAAATGGCTCAAATTTCTAATTTTATTGCTCCAGAGCATCTTCATATTCAATTGAAAAACACTAAAATTATTGAAAATAAAATCATTAATGCTGGGTCAGTATTTATTGGCAGTCATAATTCAGTAGCTTTGGGTGACTATACAATTGGCACTAATCATGTTTTGCCTACAGATCAATCTGCAAAGTACTCATCTGGCTTAAGTGTGGAAGATTTTATGAAAAAAACAGTATTTGTAAAAACGGGCAAAAGAACTTTTAAAAAAATTGCTCAAAGTACCATTGAGCTTGCTAAAAGCGAGGGGCTTGAAGCACATGCATTATCTATTGAAATAAGATCAAGCAAGTCTTAATATACTGATATGTCTAAAGAAGATGCAATTGAATTTCAGGGAGTTGTTTCAGAATTATTACCTAATGCAATGTTTAAGGTAAAATTAGATAATGAACATGAAGTGATAGCTCATACATCTGGTAAAATGAGAAAAAATAGAATTAGAGTTTTAGCTGGAGACAGAGTAACAGTAGAAATGACCCCTTATGATTTAACAAAAGGTAGAATTACTTTTAGATCAAAAAACTAATGAAAATTTTTTTTAAAAAAGGAGCAATACAGTGGCAACAAAACTTATTATTACAAATTACAAAAATTTTAAATGCGGAGTTAAGCTTAACCAAGGAGAACTCGTAAATATTCGTTTTCAAACAAATGAAGATGTTCAAATAGGTGATATTTACAAAGTAAAGATTAAAGAAATACTACCTAATGATAGCGGTGCTTTTATTTCTTATGGACAAGATGATAAAAGAGGATTTTTTAAAAGAATTAATCTTCCGAATGGAGATAAAGCTCATGAAGGACAATCACTTCTATTGCAAGTAAGAAGCATTGGATCTAAAGATAAAGTCCATCTTTTTACAAACAATATTATCTTAACCGGAAAATTTATTAATCTTATACCTTATGGAGATGAAATAATTTTAAGCAGGAGAACAAGAAAAAATCTAGATACTTCTGAACAAGATAGCGTAATGGACTCATTAAGTGACTCAGAAGTTGGATTAATTGCAAGACATAATCTAACTCCTGAAACACTTGAAATAGCAAAATCTGAATTAAAACAGATTCATTCTAATTGGAAAGATATTGAATTGAATGCAAAAGAAATTGAAAATGAAGGTTTAGTATTCCAAAATAACTATTTTGATCAGAATTTTGTTTGTGATTATTCTGATAAAAATACTGATCAAGTAATATTTAGTGATAATGAAAGATTTGATAAAGTCAAAAAATGGGATGAAGGTCTTGACGGAACATTTGCCAAATTTTGTGAAGAAATGACGTCTGAGCAGATTGAAAAAGAATTTAATTTGTCAGAAAAGATAGATTATTTAATTGAATCAAAATATTCCCTTCCTTCTGGTGGTAATATTATGTTTGGCAAAACTGACGCATTAACTGCTATTGATGTAAACACAGGCACAGCAAAAAGATTTGATACTAATCGTGAAGCTATCCAACTAATAGCAAAGCTTATTAAACTCAAAAATATTTCTGGCAAGGTTGTTATCGATCCCGTTGCAAGTGATCAAAATACACTAAGAAAATTGGTAGGAATGCTAAAGAATGAATTTAGAGATGATTTAAGTATTACAAACGTTTATGGCTATACTAGAGGTGGTTTATTAGAGCTAAGTAGATCAAGAAACGACCGTTCTATTGACGAACTAAATTTAGTTTCTTAATTTAATCTTTATGGTGGTGCCAGTTGGAATCGAACCAACGACACAAGGATTTTCAGTCCTTTGCTCTACCGACTGAGCTATGGCACCCTAAAAGAAGTTATTACTATTATATTAATCTATAATTTTCTACATATATTTTGAAAGGTTTTGGATTAAATGTCAGTCTTCTTTGATCTTTTCTAATGTTATTTCATCAGAAAATTGTTCATTTAATAAATCTAAATTTTTATCCTTATTTGATATTATTTCTCTTTTAAAAATAAACCTTCCTTCATTAGTAAAATTGACTAATTCCCATCCATTAGACCCTAATTCATTCAATTTTTTTTGATCAAAAATATTATTATAAAATTTATACTCAAACTTCCTCATTAGTTATATTATAAGCTATAAAAAAAGGAATCTTAATGTCAAATTTTGAAAAAGTAAAAAAATTTATGGAAACATTCGGTCAAGAAGTAAAAAACACACCTTCTTTTAGCACTGATAAAATTAATAATCTAAGGTTTGATTTAATAAAAGAAGAAGTAGATGAATTAAAAGAAGCAATGTTGAATAAAGATCTTTTAGAAGTAGCTGATGCTTTAACAGACATTTTATACGTAACTTATGGGGCAGGTCATGCTTTTGGGATAGATTTAGATTCTTGCTTTCAAGAAGTTCAAAATTCAAATATGAGTAAATTAGGTGATGACGGCAAACCAATTTATAATGAATCTGGAAAAGTTATGAAAGGCCCTAATTACTTTAAGCCAGATTTAAATAAATTTATTAAATCTTAATAAAATTATACAAACATGGATGTATTTAATGATCAAGGATGTTTTTGGATTAACGACCTTGAACCAAGAACAAACATTCTTTCCTTAAATAAAAATGAAGATTGTGATTGGTTAATAATTGGAGCTGGTTACACTGGCCTATCGGCTGCTAGAAAATTATCTGAATTACACCCTAATGAAAAAATAATTTTAGTTGATTCTCAATTAGCTGGAGAAGGTGCTAGTGGTAGAAATTCTGGATATCTTGTTGATACAACTTTAAATGATGGCTTTAATTCTAATAAGGATTTAGAAAATTATAAAAAAAAATCTGATATTTACCAACTCGGAATTAATTCAGTTAAAAATTTTATAAAAGAGTATCAAGTTGAATGTGATTGGAATCACACAGGAAAATACTTTGCCTCGTCTAATGTTAAAGATAGAAAAATTCTAGAAAAATTCAGCATAACTCTCTCAAAGTTAGGTTTTAGTTATAATATCATTGGGAAAGAAGAACTTAAAAAAAAATTAGGAACCAGTTTTTATAATATAGCTCTTTATACAACTGGAGGAATTTTACTTCATCCAGGTAAATTAGTAAGGGCAATGATAGATATACTCCCTAATAATATTACTCTTTACGAAAATACTTCATTACTAAATTGGAAAAAAATAAATGATAAGATTTTATGTAAATTTAAAAAAGCAAATATTATTTCAAAAAAGATATTATTCTGTACTAATGGTTTTCTAAAAACACTAGGCATTAAGAGTAATTATAATTTTCCGATTACATTAACAGCAAGCATAACAAGACCTTTAACTGATAAAGAATTCGACAGGATTGGATCTCCTAAAGAATGGGGTGTATTACCTATAAGGCATTTAGGTGCGACAGTTCGAATGACAAAAGACAGAAGAATTTTAATTAGAAACACAGCCGAAGTTCATAATCCCTTGCAAATGAAAAATTCCATTCTTAATAAAAGATCAACTACTCACATGCTAGGAATTCAAAAAAGATTTCCAGACTTACCAAAAAACATAATCCAATCCAGTTGGTCTGGAATAGTTTCACGATCAAGAAATGGATCTCAGATTTTTGAGAAAATAGAATCAAACGTCTATGTTGCAGGATGTTACAATGGCTCAGGTATTGGGGTTGGGACATTGTTTGGAGAACAAATAGCTCTTAAAGCAAGTAATGAAGAAACAAAAGAGATAAAAATTATTGAGTCGAGGAATAAACCAAATCTCTTACCACCTGATCCTTTTTTAAATATTGGAGTAAAGGCTAGATTGTTTTTTGAAAAATTAAGAGCAAGGTCAGAAAATTAAAAAATAATTAATTATTTAATTCACAAGACATATCTTGGCCACAACAAGTTGGTGATTTAATTTTTCCATGGTCGTTAGGGCATTTTGATATTTGCACCTCAGAACCATTTTCAAGTTTTAATAGGTCATCAACTAATTGTTCATTACATTTAGCACACGTAGCATTAACTGCCATACCACACTTTGAACATTCGTAAGTACTCATTTTTGACTCCTTTATAAAATATTATCATAAAAAATTAAAAAAAAATATTTAATATCTTATCTAAGATACTGAAGCATAGATGTTAATGGATTTTTGTATATTTATCAGATAGGATTTAAACAATACATATGAGTGTGTTTAAAAAAAAATTTTATATAATTTTACTATCATTATTGTCTTTATTAATTATTTTTGTTTTTTTTATTATTAATTCAGAAGAGCTAAGAAAATCACTTAAAAAATATATTCCAGAAGAAATTATTATTATTAAAAATATATTTTTTGATGATCACTCTATGGGTCCTAGAGATTTTTTAGCGTATGAAAATCAGAGAAATTATCTTTACAATGTAGAATTTATTCCAAATAGCCATTTTAGCGAATTGCAACTAGATGAGATTTCCATAGACACAGGAAATTCATTACATAATGCAAATACAACTTATTTTTTAGAAACTTTTGAAGACAAGGTAATATTGGCAAATAGACTCGGAGAGATTTATGAAGTAAGCAGTTCTTCTATTATAAATGAAACAAAAACCATAAAACCTAATAAATACAAATCAAATCTTATTTTAAATGAAGAAAGCTTAATATTAGATTTGTTAGTATTTAATAATACTTTTTATTTGTCTTTAGCAGAAAAATTACCTGATTGCTCATATTTAAAAATTTTAAGCGCATCTATTGATTCAAAAAAATTATCCTTCAAAAATATTTTTGATTCTAACGAGTGTTTTAATGATCAAATTTATAGAAGTGGAAAAATGGAAATTTTAAATTTTAACGGAGAAGATGGAATATTAATGACAACTGTTGACAACATTCAAGATGAGCCAAATAATTCAGTTGCACAATTTGAAAACTCAATTTATGGAAAGACAATATTTGTTAATTTAACAAGTTTAAAAAATGTTGTTTTTTCCAAAGGACATAGAAACGCGCAAGGTATTTATATTGAAGGAAACACAATTTTAAGTTCAGAACATGGCCCAAAAGGAGGGGATGAAATAAATAAAATTCAATTCAATGGAAATTATGGTTGGCCAATAGTTTCTTTAGGCAAGCCATATAATAAAGAACTAAAAGATCCTTTTCTAAAAGACCATAGATCTAATAATTTTATAGAACCTATATTCTCATTTATTCCTTCAATAGGAATTTCTGATATTGAAAAAATTTCTGATAAATTTTATGAACAAAATAATTTAACTAATCTCTTTGCAATTGCCTCACTTAACGCTAGGAGTATCTACTTATCTCAGTTTGATAAAAATTTTACAAAAATGAATTTTTATGAAAAAATTTTAATCGGTGAACGAATTAGAGATTTAGAATTTTTAGATAAAGAAAATATTTTAATTATGTCTTATGATTTTGAGTCTAAAATCGGGATTTTGAAATCAAACTAAATAAATCTATTTTCATCAGCAGAAATATTGTATTTATTAAAAATATATCTTAATACAACTAATATAATTTGAATCCCATATTTTATAGGATTTAGAGATGAAGATTCTTCTCCATAGTGGGTTTCAATTGGAAAACAATCAAATTTTAATTTTTTAAGTTTTGTCATGATCAACATTTCTCCATCAAAATGAAAAGTGTTGCTAAGTTTTTCAAATGGAATTTTCTTTAATGCTTTATTTGAATAAGCCATATAACCACTATGAAATTCTGAGAAACTGGTTCTATAAATTACATTTTCAAAAAATGTAGTTAATTTATTAAGAATATATTTCCAATATGGCATACCGCCTTTTAGAGCTTCTCCTTTATTCATCATTCTGCTTCCTTGGACAACATCATTTTTGCTAATATTTATTAGATCTATAATTTTTTTCAGATACTTGGGGTGATATTGTCCATCAGAATGCAAGAGTATTGCACCTTCACAATTTTTTTTCATACAATATTTGTAACCTGTTTTTTGAGCTGCTCCATATCCTAGGTTTTTTTTATGGAAAATGACTGTACATTTTTTAAATTTATTTAATAATTCAGCCGAAGCAGATTGATCTTCTTTATTTTCTATATCTTCAACGATCACTATTTCTTTAATTAATTCATAAACTTCTTTATCAATCTTATTTATTGTTTCAAATATAGTGCCGGACGCTTTATATGCAGGCATAACAATAAAAAACCCACCTAAGTTAGAGGAGTTTTTCATTCCATGTCTCAGGAGTTTTTTCACTTTTAATATCTAGATTTAGATGATATTTAAATTTTTTAGTACCTCTTTTAGAAATCCATTCTGCCATAAATTCAATACTATCTTTTAGTTTATACTTAGTCTTGTAACCAAAAAATTTTCTAATTTTATCAGAAGAACAGAAAGCATTCTGTACTTCCCTAGGTCTATCTTTTGCATATATTGGATCAAAATTTGGAAAATTAATTGTTTCAGCAATTAATTCAGCTAGTTCATTTATAGAGATTGGTTCCTCATCGGGACCTATATTAAAAGTTTCACCATGTAAGTTATCTTGAATAAGTAACTTATCGAAAACATCATATAAATCTCTAACATCAGAAAAACATCTTTTACTTTTGCCATCTCCATAAATGTATGGTTGCTTTCCTTGAAGCATTCTATTTATCATGATTGCCACAACATTTCTAAATGGATCATCATATTTTTGATATGGACCAATAACATTATGGGGTACTAAATTCACATATTCAATTTCATGTACATCAGAAAGAACTTTAAGGATTTCCTCTGCAGCTACTTTTGCTATTGCATAAGGGTCCTTTGGATTTGTTTTTTGATCTTCTGTAAAGGGGGTTTCATTATCACCATATCTAGCCATACTTGAAAAATTATAAATTCTTTTTACTTTATTATTTACAGCAGCAGAAAAAACACTTGTCGCAGAATTTACTAAATTATTACAAACTAAATGAGGTGAAAATACGCTTAAACCCTCATGAGGATTACAAGCAGTATGAAATATATAGTCACAATCCTTTGTCATATTGTTCATTCCATTGAGATACTTACAATCTACTTGGTGAAATTCAGCATCATCATTTACATTGTCTATATAGCCACCTATTAAGTTATCGCAACCAACAACAGAGTGATTGCTTTTAGCATAATGTCTTGAGAGGTGAGAGCCAATAAAACCCGCTATTCCTGAAATAAAAATTTTTGACATAATAAGTTAAAGTTATTTTCTTTTAATAACCTAGGATTATATATATTTTTATTAATTAATTAAAAGTAAAAAAATGCCAAAACTTATTAATTTAATATTAAGCAAAAATTTTATTGTTTTTTCACTTATTGCTTATGCAATATCAATAAGTATTCAGTATAATTTAAAAATACCTTCTACTTTAACAGAAGGAGATGCCTTAAGTTATATTGACTTTTCTTTTGATAATATCGAAATTATTTTCACTCAACACAGAACTTTTGGATTACCATTATTAATAAACTTATTTGAATTTTTTTCACCTAAATTTTATTACTGGGGCTATTTTAATCTAATATTATTTCTTTTTTCTGTTTATGTGCTTTATTTTGCATTAGTCAAAACAGGATTCCATAAAATATTAGCATCATCAACAATTTATGGGATACTTCTAACTTATAATTTGTATTATTATTTTGATTTTATTAATACGGATATAGCAGGACTAAGTTTTTTTTTACTTAGTATATCAAACTTCCTTTTATTTGTTCATTTAGATAAAAAAATAAATTTATTTTTATTTTCTATTCTTATATTTTTTTGTATTTTTATAAGACCTTCATATATTCTCTCAGTTCCTTGTTTTTTATTTTATTTTTATAGATTGAATACAAATATATTTGAAAAAAAAAATATTATGAAATACGTTCAATATTTATTTATATCAAATATTCTAATAATATTTTATATTTTACTTAGACTTTTTTATGCAGGAAATTTAGGATTAGTTTCTTTTTCTGGTGTTTTGTCTTCCAATCATTTAACTTTTTTAGCTGAACCTGATCAATTACAAAATATTTCAATAGAAAATCGTGATTTTATTAAACAACTAATTAATAGGAGAAATAACGTCGAGGGAGAATGTAATATTAGTTATAGAGAAGCTAAAATAAATAATATTGACATAAATGATCATAGGTCCATTTGCTATAATGATCATTTAATGTCAGCTTGGTTAGAGAAAATTAAATTAAATTTAAATTTAGAACCTTTTCCAAGCGATGATCCTAAAAATTATTCTGCCTGGAAATATAAAGGACTATCCGAATTTTTTAATATTAAGGATAATGTTGAAATTGATAATCAGCTTAAATCTGCAACTAAAGAAGTTATTTATAAAAATAAAAAAGAATATTTAAATATAGTTCTAGAATCATTATTTAAGCAATCGTTTATAAAATACATGTTAGCAATAAAATATTTGATAATCATTTTTATATTTGGATATTTTCTTTTGTATACTTATAAAAATACTTATGTATTAGATACAAAAACAAAGGCGTTTTTTGAATTTAATTTAATTCACTATATAACGTTATCATTACTTACTTCTTTTATGAATTTCCCCGAAGAAAGATTTTTTATTGCTCAATCTATATTGCTTTTACCTTCTACTTTCTTTTATTTTGGTCACTTATTTTTAAAAAAATAAAAAATGATTATTTCTTTTGTTGAAGTATTGTTTTTTTTAATCATATTTATTTAGTATGAGTAAAATAACAGAACTAATAAATAAAAGTCATAAAGAAAAACCACAAAAAATAGACATTAGTATTATTAATGAAAAATTTAGTTGGGTTTTTGAAAAAAACCAAAATTGTATTATTAGTCCAGATAGTGACGGCATAATGAGCGCATTACTAATGTCCAAATATTTAAATTGGAAAGTAAAGGGTTTTTATGATGGTAAGGTTCTGCTCAGTCAAAAAGATATTAGTATTAAAGAATGTGTATTTCTGGATATGGAAATTGCAATAAAATCAATAAAAAGTATTGGACAGCACTTAATTATTCCTTATCAAGATGTGTATGATGATTTTGGAGATGATATATTTGATAGTTGTTTATCTCCAAATCAAATTCGAGGATATGATAAAAAATTTTTTAGATTAAAATTTCCTTTAGCAACTGTTCATTTTTTAATATCTATTCTTTATCATCATTTTAATATTCGACTATCAGAAAGATCCATTTATCCATTATTATTTACTGATGGTTTGTTCAATGTACTTTTTTCTTACCCTGAGAATGTTACAGACTGGTTTAATTGTTTAAACATTAATTCCGAAGATAATCCTTTAAACAAATTTTTTTATAAAGATAAAAATACTTTTACTTACATAATGAAAGGAATGCAGGATTTTTTTGATAAAAGAGATGAATGCGGTGGCTCCATAAAAATTGGAAGAGGTGATAAATTGTTAATTTCAAATAAAAATGGCCCAGCAAATATTCATAAAGAAAATGACTTTTATAATATTGATAAAGATAATGTAAATAACATTAAAAAATTTATAAAAATTATTTGCAATGAATTTGAATGGGATTTTCAAGAAGATAATTGGGTATTCGATAATTTAAATCTTTATAAATTTAACAAAGATAGCTTAAATTCAACAGATAATAACAAAAAAAACCTTACGAAAGAAAATGTAAAACATATATATATGAAAAAAATTCTATCGTCAGCTCAAACAGCAGGATCTACTTTGGAATTTACATACTTAGGAGAAAATGTTGGCTTATTCGATTAGCTTTAGCTGGATGTTTTTAATTCTTTTTTTTGCAATATCACAATATTCCTTACTAATATCATAGCCAATAAAATTTCTTTTTAATTGAATAGCAGTTACAGCAGTAGATCCAGATCCCATAAAAGGGTCTAAAACAACCCCTTTTGGTTTACAAAAACAATTAATTAAATCATATGGAATTTTATCTGGAAAAACAGCAGGATGTTGTTGTTTTAATTTATTCTTATCCCCAGCCATTAAGTAATCCCAAACAGTTCCTCTACATTTCATTTTATTAACATGTATGGTAGTAGTTTTTGTTGTAGTTCCATCAGTTTTTCTATTTCCACTTCCGCGCATTGTTTTACCTCCATGTTTTGAAGGAATTTTTAAAGGATCTTTATTAAAATAATTTGGTCTTTCTCCTTTTAAAAAAAGATGAATGTATTCATGATCAACTCTGAATCTTTTTTTCCACCAAGCTCCCTCAATGCCATGTTTTCTATAAATTACAGTCTCAAATAACTTAAAATTAAAATTTTCACACCAATGAACAGCTGTTTTAAACGATGTTAAAGATTTACCAAAATTTTTTGTCTGATCTTGAATGACCATAGCACATATAGAGCCATCTTTTAAAACTCTGTAAATTTCCTCTCCAGTACCATTCAAATCAAATGATTTTTTTTTATAATCTCTAAGTTGATCATAGGGTGGCGAGGTAACTACTAAATCTATAGATTTATCAGGTAGTTTTTGAAGACCTTTAATGGAATCTGAACATATAATTTTATTTAAAGGTAAATTCTTTTTATTCATTTTATTTTTTAATTTTAACTTATTTAATTATATTTGAAAGAGGTGTTCTTAGAAAATAATCTTCTTTGGAATGCGGTTTTTTGCTATAGCAATTATTTATAAAAAATATTTAGGATCTCTAAATCTCTTTGTTTATAAGACGGTTTGCTTTATTATTAGTAAATATATAATCTCATAACAGATAAATGAAAAAATCTGAAATAATAACCTTAAGAAAACTAAATCTAAAAAAAGATATATCAAAGATCTATCAAAATTGGATGAATGATTCCGAAGTACAACAATATACAGAGCAAAAATATAAGAAACATTCCTTAGCAGATATTAGAAACTTTGTAAGAGAAAAAAATAAATCTAAAAATGATTTTTTGTATGGAATTTTTTTAAAAAAAAATAACTTTAATATACATATAGGTAATATCAAACTTGGACCTGTTAATTTTATACACAAAAGTGCTCACGTAAGTTTTATTATTGGTGAAAAAATACTTTGGGGCAAGGGGTATGCAACTTTAGCAATTAAAGAAATAATTAAAATAGCAAAAAAAAAAGATATTAAAAAACTTATAGCAGGAACTTATGAAAAAAATATTGGTTCTCAAAAAACTTTATTAAATAACGGTTTTAAAATTGAGGGTATACAAAAATCTGAAGTTATTTATAAAGGAAAAAGAATTAGTGTTATTCTGCTAGGTAAGACTTTGTAAAAACTATGAAAAAAATACTTTTAATTTTCCTGTTGCCATTTATCTTTTCATCATCAGCACAATCATTAGATAATTATGATATTTATAATGAGCTAAATAAATCAACAGTTAGAATTAATATATGGAAAGATTATGAAGCTAATGATGCTCATACTGTTGCAGGAGGTAGTGGGGTTATTATTAATGAAAAGAATGGTGTTTATTTCATATTAACTAATGCTCATGTTTTATTAGAAAAATTTTGTCTTTTTAAAGAAGCTTCTGTTGAAGAAAGTTGTGTAAATAAATTTTGGGATGAAAAATTTTCAATTTTAGTTGATACACCTGATACTAAATTTGATTATCTTGTTTCTTACGATGATATTATGTACTGGGCTAATTACGATTTTGCGGTGATTAGACTTAACATGAACAACTATGTTATAGAAGATCAATTTCATGATTTTAGTCCAATTATAATTGGTGGTAATTGGTATCCCTTGCTGAAAGTTTTTGGTTCTGGATTTCCATCTATTTTAGGAAATTACGAAAAAAATTATGCTTCAATGGTTTTTTGTTCGGGCGTTGTTAATACATTGTTTACGGATGAACATGCGTTGGATCAATTAAGTAATTACTCTATTGCCCATAGTTGCAATTTGGCAAATGGCATGAGTGGCGGCCCACTTGTTGATGAAGATGGAAAGCTATTAGGAATAAATGGATTATCTGGAGTCACAGACACCTACTCTGACGAACAGGGCGAATTGGAATATATAGATATTGCGGCTGCACGATTTGATTATGCAATGGATATTTGGGACTTATATAATCTTGAAATACTTAGCACTGAAGATGAACCAGGTCATTTTAACTCCAATAGTATATTCTATCAATATTTACCAAAGTTATCTCACGATTATCACTCTAGTTTCTATGAATCTTATATTGATTTACATCCTAATAAAAAAACTAGAATTGATTTGCTTTTTCAATAATAATTTGAATTTGAAGTAGCATTTGCTCAAGTACCACAATATGTCACATAATTTTCTTCCTTGGATGGAGTTAATTGGTAAACAGAAGTTTCCGAAATATTATTATATGGATTTTGCAAAACTTTTAGTAACTCGTGAACTTTATTTAAATCATTCATTTCAGTTGCATAATTTAATGCCTCTTCTACTAAATGATTTCTTGGAATAACTAGAGGGTTTACTTTACGCATAATTTTTAATGAATTTTCATGAAAATTATTATTTAACTTGATGCGACCCTCCCATTTTTTTTTCCACAATATAAATTGTTTTTCATGATAAATTTCATGTTTTTGCTTATATTCCTTCATCAAATAACAAAAAGTATTTGTATAATCAACTTTGTTTTGATGCATCCACGACAACAGTTCAATAATTAATTGTTCATCTTTAGGATCATCACCAACTAGACCTAATTTCTTTTTCATCATTTCTAGCCATTTTTTTTTATATTTTTCTGGAAATTCTTTTAATACTTCAGTAGCAATTTCTATTGCTACTTTGCTATCATCATTAATTAAAGGGAGCAAAGATTCTGCAAATCTTTCTAAGTTCCACTTAGCTATCCCAGGCTGGTTTAAATAAGAATATCTTCTTTGATGATCTATTGAACTAAACACAGTGTCAGGATCATATTTGTCAATGAATGCGCAAGGGCCGTAGTCAATAGTCTCTCCTGAAATTGTCATATTATCTGTATTCATTACTCCATGAATAAACCCAACTCTCATCCAATTACAAATTAAATTAATTTGTTTTTCTATAACAGCTTTTAGAAGATCTATAACAGGAAATTTTGATTTTTTTAAATCAGGGTAGTGACGACTAAGAGTATAATCAAATAAATTTTTTAAGTCATTTTTATTTTTGGAAATCAATGCATACTGAAAAGTTCCAACTCTAATATGGCTAGAGGCAATAC
>PAHR01000040.1 GCA_002705265.1 Pelagibacteraceae bacterium
ATTATTAGAAATAAAAATAATATCATTATTAAAGAAGACAATATTAGATTTATTGTCATACTTAGATATTTTTTGAATTTTATTCAAATTATTACTACTAAGATTGCCAACTGGTAAATTGAATAAATTAAAGTTAGTAGGTTTAGCAATATTAGGAAAAATTATTTCTTTATTAGAATTAAATAAATTATTATTTTCAATAGTTATAAGCTTTTTTGTTGGAGTATAGTCTTTATCTATTGTCCCCAGATATTTATCACAGCTTGATAAAAATATTAATATAAAAATTAATCTAATTATCATTTAAATAAAAATTGACTGCTCTGTTAAAAAAACTAGGGTCTTCTTTTACTAGTAAATCAATATTAAGATTGTCTAAACTTTTATTTAAATAATATATTTCAGAAGTTTTATTGAAAAATTTATTTGTTTGAAGATTCTTAAGTTGATCTAAATTACTATTTAAAATTGAATGTTTTAAAACTATTAAATTTTTTTCAAATTCATTGTATTTATCAATATTTGATAAATTTGACATCTTTAAGTCTGCAAAAAAACTTATATTGGAATTTTTACTATTAGATAAAATAATATAATTTTTATCAATGGCATCTTCTGTTAAATTATTATAATTATTTGCTAAATATAAATCAAAATATGATTTGGTTTCCTTAATTTTTGCAAAATGATTATAAATAATTAAGAATGAAATCAAACTAATAGATAATAAAAAAAATATAATAATTTTAATGTTTATCTTTTTTAAAACTTGAATTGTATTTGTTAAATTTTCCATTTAATTGAACACCCCATACTAGGAAACTGTGGATTACTTGTATACTTTTTTTCACCTATTTCTGACATAGCAAGATAAAGCTCTCTCTCTCCTATCTCAGGATCTCTGCCTAAAGAGTCTAGTCTGCCTCTATATTGCAAGGTTTTGTCAGAGTTAAATCCAAAAAAATCTGGAGTACATAAAGCTTTAAAATTTTTAGCTATAAGCTGTTCCTTATCAATTAAATAAGGGAATTTAAAATTATTTTTATTTGATTGAATTCTTAAATTTTCTAAAGAATCTTCAAGGTATTCATTTTGATCATTAGACATAATAGCTAGAGAATTTATACCTAAATCAAAAAGCATATCTGTTTCATATTTGATTTTTTTTTCAATAGAATTTACATAAGGACAATGGTTACAAATAAACATTACTAATAAACCATTTTGACCAAAACTGTCATAAAAATTGACCTCATTATCTTCTAAATCAGATAATGAAAAATTGGTTGGCTTCCAATTAAAATTACAACTTGCAGAACTTATAGGCATTTTCTATCATGTATAACATTGAAAATATTAAATTTAAATAGTAATTCTATAAGAAATGAAATAGTACCTAAGATTTTTTTTCAAAGAGTTTTAAGCTTTTATTCCATAGGGATATCAAAAAATTTATGGAAAAACTACTCAATTAAAATAGGAAATGACAATAAAAAAAAATATACTACTATAATTTTCTATAAAAGTAATTTTTATTATCCTATTGTTTCAATTAAATACTTTTATTTTGACAACCAAGATAATTTTCAAATCGAAAATAATGATAAAAAAACTAAATTAAATAATATTAGTCAAATCAATTCTTGGTTTCAAAATTATTTTTTGAAAAAAGCTAAAATATAAATTTCCTTAGATGTTTTTTCAGAAGCTTTTGGTTTAATATATATAACTTTTTCAAATTTTTTTTTGATATTTTCAAATAAAATATTAGTGTCCTCACCTTGAAAGTTTTTAATTAAAAAATTTCCTTTTTGTTTCAAAAATTTATCTATGAATAATGTACATGCTTCACATAATTGAAAACTGTTTGCTTGATCAACCAACTGAATACCAGATGTATTAGGAGCTATATCTGAAATTATATTATCGAATATTAATTTTTTTTCTTTGAAATATTTTGATATTTCATTAAAATTATTTAAATCTATTTTTAAGAAATCAATATTTTTACTTTTTGGTATTTTTAAATCCAAAATATCTATACCTATTAATTTTGAATTTGTGTATTTTTGTGAAATGTATTGTAGCCAACCACCAGGAGAACAACCGATATCTAAAATAATTTGATTATTCTTAATTAATTTATGTTTTTCGTTAATTTCTTTAATTTTGTAATATGCTCTTGATATAAGGTTATTTTTCTTTGCTTCCCTATAAAAATGATCTTTTTGCCTTTTTTTATACCACTCTTTCATTTTACCCTTTGATCTGATATGTATCTGTAAACATATAACATATACTGCTATTTGTAATAACATATACTGCTATTTATAATGAAAAAATTAAACTATCTATTTTTGGCTTTCTGTTTATTTGTAATTTTATTTATTTTTAAAAATGCAAATACTAATGAATCTTGGGAAAAGAAAGAAGAAAAAAAAGAAGAAAATTTATTTAAAGTTTATTCAGTGGAATCTATTGCTAAAGAAATTGATGAAACTGTAATTCTAAGTTCAACAACTGAAGCTTTCAGAAAAATTTCTATTAAAAGTGAATTAACTTCAAAAGTAGAAAAAGTTTTATTAAATAAAGGAACAATAGTAAAAAAAAATGATCTTATTTTAAAATTAGAAGATTATGATTCTTTTAAAAAACTTTATTCGAAAGAATTAATTTCAAAAAATGAATTTAATAAAATCGCACTTTTGGCACCCTTCGCAGGAATTATTTTAGATGGACACAAAATTGAAGGTGAACTTTTAACTCCGGGAGATACGGCCTATGAATTGATTGATCTATCTAAAATTAAAGCTAAAAGCTATATAAATGAGAACCAAATAATTGGAATTTCAAAAAATAATAAAGTCCAAATTAAAATATTAGATAATACCATTAATGCACAAATTGACTATATTTCTCCAATGGCAGATAAAAATACTAAGACTTTTGAAATTGTAGTAGTTATAAAAAATCCAAATCTTATTTATAAAGACGGTATGTCTTCTGAAATTACTATTTTTAAAGATAAGGTTAAAGCTCATAAAATTTCTCCTTCTGTTCTATCTTTAAATGATTATGGTGACATTGGTATAAAAGTATTAGATGAAGAGAGTAAGGTTCTTTTTAAAAAAATTATTATAATCGAAGATACCTCTGATTACATGTTAGTAAGTGGTCTTAGTGATAAAGAAACAATAATTACAGTTGGTCATCAATATGTTTCTACTGGAGATAAAGTTTCAACTCAATAATTAGATGAACTTAGTAGAAATAGCTAATAATTATTATAGAACTACGCTATCTATATTAGGATTTATAATTATATCAGGTGCTATTGTTTTTAATAATATACCTAAAGAGTCATCTCCTGATGTTAATTTGCCATATATATACGTTTCTTTGAATTTAACCGGTATTTCTCCTGAAGATTCAGAAAAACTATTAGTGAAACCAATTGAAGAAGAAATTAAAAACATTGAAGGAAAAAAAGAGTTAAAAAGCACCTCATATCAAAATGGAGGTAATGTTCTCCTTGAGTTTGAATCAGGTTTTAATGCTGATCAGGCCTTATTAGACACAAGAGATAAGGTAGATCGAGTAAAATCTGATTTACCTGATGATGCTGATGAACCAACAGTTACTGAAGTGAATATAAGTCTCTTCCCTATACTGGTAGTTTCAATAGGTGGAGATGTCTCAGATTTTCTTTTAAAAAAAATATCTAATGACATAAAAGATAAAATTAATTCATTACCTAATGTACTTGAGGTGAATATTGGCGGTGAACGTGAAGAACAATTAGAAATTTTAATAGACCAAAATAAAATTGAAAGTTATGGACTAAATTTAAATGAAATTTTAAATTTTGTTAAAGGAAATAACCAAATTGTATCTGCGGGAAGTATAGATACCGGTGATGGAAGATTTGTAATTAAAATTCCTGGACTTTATGAAAATTTGAATGATGTTTTTGAAACACCTATAAAGATTAGTGATAAAAAAACAATAAAATTTAAAGATATAGCAAAACTAAAAAGAAAATTTAAAGATCCTGAAAGTTTCGCTAGAGTTAATGGTCAGGCTTCTTTTACATTAGAAATATCAAAAAGAATTGGTGCAAATATCGTAGATACAGTTAATCAGGTAAAGGATATTGTTGAAGAAGAAAAACTTAAACTACCTTCTAATATAAATATAACTTATTCAGGAGATGACTCAGTAAATATAAAAGGTATGCTCAATGATCTTCAAAATAATGTAATTTTTTCAATTCTTTTAGTTATGAGTGTGGTTATTTTATTTTTAGGAGTTAGATCTAGTCTTTTAGTAGGACTAGCTGTACCTGGATCTTTTTTGTTAGCAGTCTTAGTACTTAATTCACTGAATTACACAGTAAATATGGTTGTATTATTTGGCTTAATCCTTTCGGTTGGATTATTGGTTGATGGAGCAGTAGTTGTTGTTGAATATGCTCAAAGAAAAATTCAAGAAGGATATTCTATATCTAAAGCTTATTTAAGAGCATCTTCTCGAATGTCTATGCCAATTATAGCTTCGACGCTTACTACTATAGCAGTTTTCATACCACTTTTATTTTGGCCTGGGACAACAGGTGGTTTTATGAAATATATTCCTATAACCTTAGTTGCGGTTTTATCATCTTCTCTTTTAATGGCTTTGGTTGTTATTCCAACAGTTGGCTCACAATCTCTAAAAATTAAAAATTTATTTTTTTATGCTATTATCCCTCTAATACTTATAGTTAGTTTATGTTTATTTTCTTTTAGCTTTATCGATATATTTCTTGTGAATTTTATCTATAGCTTAATTGGTAAAATTGCAATTTTTCTAATTATTTCATTTTTCATATATAAAATATTTAGATCAAATTTTTTTGGATTAATTAAACAAAAAAAAATAACAATAAAAGAAAATCTAGAAGAAGATGATTTTGTCGATCTTTCTAAACTTAAAGGTTTTACAAATATTTATATAAAACTACTCTCTTTTTTAACCAACCACCCTTTAAAAATAATAATCCTTTCGGTTTCAATCTTAATATCCATCTATTTAGTTTATTCTAAATTTGGTAATGGGGTTAATTTTTTCCCTCGAGTTGATGCAGATAATAGCAAAATTGTAATTTATGCTAGAGGTAACTTATCTATTGATGAAAAAGATATTTTAGTAAGAGATGTTGAAGATAAAATTTTAAAAATACAAAAAACTAATAATGAGTTTAAATCTATTTACACTACTTCTGGTAATGTTTCTAATAGGCAAGAAACTTCTGAGGATGTAATTGGTTTTATAGATATAGAGTTTAAAGACTGGGATAAAAGAAGAAAAGCAAATTTAATTATTGATGAGATCAGAGAAGCTACAAAAGACATGCCAGGAATAAAAGTTGAAACTAGAACTTTAAGAGCAGGCCCTCCTGGTGGCAAGCCAATCGAAATTAATTTGTCATCAGACAATTTAGAGCTTTTACCTAAAGAAATGACAAAAATTAAAACTTACTTATCAAAATTACAAAATATCAAAGATTTAGAAGATTCCAGTCCTTCTCCAAGCATTGAGTATCAATTGTATGTTGATCGAGAAGAAGCTGCTAAATATGGGGCAAACATTTCTATAATTGGAAACACAATAAAACTATTAACTAGTGGTTTAAAGTTAAGCGAATTTAGACCAAATGACAGTAATGAGTCTATTCCAATCTATTTGAGATTACCTGAAGGTCAGAGAACAATTGATCAATTAGATGGTATTAAAATACCAACTTCTTCCGGATATGTTCCTATTTCAAATTTTACTTCAATAAAAACATCTCAAAAAACAAGCAACATTGTTAGGATTAATTCAAAAAGAACCGAAACTGTTAAGGCCGATGTCTCAAGATTTTATATGACAGATGCTTACGTTAGATTAGTAAAACATTGGCTTGGTCTTGAAAAATTTAACATACCTAACAAATTTAATTTAGAAATTCCGGAATTTGGCTCAGCAAATATTAGCCCAGCGGTAAATGTTGAGTTTAAAGGTGAAGATGAAAGTCAAAAGGAATCTCAAGCTTTTCTTCAAAAAGCTTTTGCAGTAGCAATCTTCATGATGGCAATTATATTACTTACCCAGTTTAATAGCTTCTATAGCGTTCTTTTAATTTTGTTTGCTGTAATAATGTCTACTGTTGGTGTTGTTTTAGGTTTGATGATAACAGGAAGACCATTTGGAATTGTTATGAGTGGTATAGGAGTAATATCTTTGGCTGGAATTGTAGTAAATAACAATATAGTTCTTATAGACACTTTTGACAGACTTAAAAATAAAACTTCAACAGTAAAAGAAGCTGTTTTAATGACTGGAGCACAAAGACTTAGGCCTGTATTACTTACAACTGCAACTACGGTACTTGGTTTATTGCCAATGGTTTTAAAATTTAATATTGATTTTATTGAAATGGATTACTCATATGACTCTCCTAGTACTCAATGGTGGGTTGATTTATCAAGTGCTATAGTTTTTGGATTACTATTTTCTACTTTTTTAACACTTCTGGTAACACCATGTGCTTTAATAGCTGGATCTAGATTATTTGGTATTTTTTCTTCCAATAAAAATAAAAAATCTAAATAAACTAATTAAGCTAAATACAAGATAAGCCAAAGAAACAAAAAATATGGTTTGCCAAAAAAAACTTATTAAAAAAATTATAAAAATAGCAATTAAAATTATAAAGTAACTACTATTAGATTTAGATAACTTTAAAGATTTTAATGACATAGTAGGAACCCTACTAATCATCATTAACCCACTATATGATAGAAGTAATATTGAAATAAATATGAAATTTTTATTGTATAATTCTGGAAAAATAAAATTAAAAAATAATGGAATTAACACTATTCCTGCAGCTGCTGGAGAAGGAATGCCAAAAAAAGTGTTAGAAGGAGAAGTTAAGTTTTCAATATTAAATCTAGCAAGTCTTAAAGCAGCGCAAATTATGTAAAAGAGACAAAAAACCCATCCTACTCTATCGAATTCTTTAATAGACCAAAGATAAACCAACACAGCCGGGGACACTCCAAAACTTATAAAATCTGATAGTGAGTCTAGCTCAGCGCCAAATTGCGAAGACTTTTTTAATTTTCTAGCAAGCCATCCATCAAAAAAATCAAAAAATCCAGCTAATAGAATCATCAAAACTGCGATCTTCCAATTTCCTTGATAAGCAAATTTTAAAGAACTTATTCCAGAACAAAGTGATAGTAATGTGATAAAATTAGGAGCAAATCTAATAAAAGGTACATCTTTCATAATATATAAGTTTAAATTGTTTTAAATTTTCTATCTTGCTTAAGTGTTTTTTTATCATATGCAATAATAGTCTCACCACCAATTGACCTCTGACCTTCTGCAACATTAATTGAGTAAACTTCGGGAAATGACAAATCTACTCTACTTCCAAATTTTATAATTCCATATTGCTCACCCTGAGCTAAATCATCATTCTCTTTAATATAACACATTATACGTCTTGCGATCAGCCCGGCTATTTGAGTAACTTGTATTATTCCTTTTGAATTTTTAATAGATATTGTTAGCCTCTCATTTTCATCGCTTGACTTATCTAACGTAGCGCTCAAAAACTTGCCTTCAAAATAATCTATTTTTTCTAATTTACCACTTGTGGGCAATCTTTGTATATGAACATCAAAAACACTTAAAAAAATTGATATTTTTGTATAATTTTTTTTTCCAATTTTTAATTTAGTAATATTTGTTATAAGTCCATCAGCTGGGGCAACTAAAATATCTTCTCCTAAAGGTATAGTTCTCTCTGGGTCTCTAAAAAAATATAATATAAAAGTTAGAATTATTAAAAAAAATACAAAAAATGGAATATAAATAAAATAAAAAAATATAATTAGTAAAAAAACAATTATTGCTGAAGTAGATATTTCCTTATGAAATCTAAAATACATTTTTCTCTATGATCACTTGTGGAAGATTAATAACTGATATATATATTCTATTCAATAGATAAGATTAATTAAGTAATCTTTTATTGAAAACTAAAATCTTATAAGTATAAAAAATGGCTAAAATTCAAGTAAAAAACCCTATCGTAGAGATTGATGGAGATGAAATGACAAGAATAATGTGGAGCTTTATCAAAAATAAACTAATTCTGCCTTATTTAGATATTGACCTTAAATATTATGACCTTTCGATTCAAAAAAGAGATGAAACAAATGATCAAATTACCATTGATTCAGCCAAAGCCATTAAAAAACATGGTGTGGGGGTAAAATGCGCAACGATAACTCCTGATAATAACAGAATGGAAGAATTTAATTTAAAACAAATGTGGAGATCTCCAAACGGTACAATAAGAAACATTCTTGATGGAACAGTTTTTAGACAACCTATTATTTGTAAAAATATTCCAAGAATTGTAAAAACTTGGAACCACCCAATTGTTGTAGGGCGTCATGCTTTTGGTGATCAATATAAAGCAACTGAAATGATCATAGATAAACCTGGAAAACTTAAACTTAATTTTCAATCTAATGATGGTGAACAAAAGCAAGAATTAGTTTTTGATTTTCCTTCACCAGGAGTTGCCCTTTCAATGTACAATTTAAATGAATCTATTGCCGGTTTTGCAAGAGCTTGCTTTAATTATGGTTTAAAACTTGGCTGGCCCGTTTATCTATCTACTAAAGATACCATACTAAAAAAATATGACGGTAATTTTAAAGATATATTTCAAGAAATTTTTGATAAAGAATTTAAAAAAGATTTTGATAATAAAAATATTATTTATGAACATAGACTTATAGATGATTTAGTTGCTTCAGCGCTTAAATGGTCAGGTAAATTTGTTTGGGCTTGTAAAAATTATGATGGTGATGTCCAGTCTGACTCAGTGGCTCAAGGTTTCGGTTCTCTAGGTATGATGTCTAGTGTATTAATGACACCTGATGGAAATACAGTTGAATCAGAAGCTGCACATGGAACCGTAACTAGACATTATAGACAACACCAAAGAGGTGAAAAAACTTCAACAAACCCAATAGCTTCAATCTATGCTTGGACTAGAGGTTTATCTTTTAGAGCCGAAAAAGACTCTAATGAAGATTTAACGAAATTTGCTAATAAATTAGAACTAACTTGCACAGAAACTGTTGAGTCTGGTCAAATGACAAAAGATCTTGCTATTTTAGTCAGTAAGGACTCTAAGTATTTAAATACTGAAGATTTTTTAAGTTGTTTAGATCAAAATTTACAAAAAAAACTTAATTAAATTTTTTCTATAATTTTATTGAATGCCTCGTCAACACCTTTTGTATTTGTACCTCCTGCTTGAGAGAAATCTTGCCTACCACCTCCGCCCTTACTATCTAAGGAAATGAAGGCATTTTTAATTAAGTCTCTACAATCATGTGTTTTTAAAAGTGATTGAGTAATACCTAAAACTAAGCTTACTTTACCATGATTAATACTTGCGCATATAAAAACTCCTGTCTGGTACTCTTTTTTAAAATCATCAAAAAAAGACCTTAGATCTTTTGATTCAAGTCCATACACAATTTGTTTTTTAATTTTTATATTATTTTTTTCAATAACTTTAATTATGTTTTTATCTGCATTTAAAATTATTGACTCTTTCTGTAGTTGTTTGAGTTTATTTTCTAAATTTTTAATTTGAATATTTTTATCAATTTTATTATCTAAAGAGGTAGTTCCGCCTAACTTCTTAATTTCAGAAACTAATAAATCAATTCTAGAATTGAGCTTAAATTCAATTTGCTTGCTTGCTTCTAGGTTTGTTTTTAAAAATTCATCAACTTTTTCAAAAGTAATTGCCTCTATTCTCCTCACTCCTGAAGCGACCGATTCCTCTTTAATAATTTTAAATTCTTTAATATCGCTTGTTTTATTAACGTGAGTACCTCCACAAAGTTCCTTGGAATATATTGAATTATTTATCTGCCCCATTGATACAACTCTCACCTTATCTCCATACTTTTCTCCAAAAAGAGCCATGGCTCCTTCTTTAACTGCTTCTTCTTGGCTCTTAATTTCAGTTTTTACCTCATGTGCTTGTTTAATAATGTTATTAATATCTTCTTCAATTTTCAAAATTGCTTCTTTTTCAATTGACTTATTATGACTGAAATCAAACCTTAGTTTGTCATCATTGACCAGGGATCCCTTTTGGGTTACATGTTTACCAAGATTATCTCTTAAAGCAGCATGCAATAGGTGAGTAGCAGAGTGATTTTTTTTAATTAACTCTCTTTTACTATCATCCACTAACATTTTTGTTTGTTCTCCAAGTATAATTTTACCATCTAAAATATTGCCTATATGCAAATATATTCCTAAAGGAGTCTTTTGAGTGTCAGTTACATTAAACTGACCTGTGTCCGTATTAATTTGACCTATATCTCCTATTTGACCACC
>PAHR01000041.1 GCA_002705265.1 Pelagibacteraceae bacterium
ATTATAAATAAAGTTTTTAAGATTACTTTTAATTTCATCTTTCAAAGATATAGTGGCATTAGATTTATCATTAATTTTAATAACTTCAGAAATTTTAATGGCTGTATAATCAATAGACTTGTCAATCATATTCATATCAAGCTTTTGCCACTTATTTCTATCTTTTAACCTTCTAGAATTTAAAGTCATTATGAATTGAGTTTCATCAATAATTTTTATTTTTCCATTAACCAATAATAATGAAGTTAATAATATTTCATCATAAAAGTATCTATCAGGACATAAATAAATCTTTTCATATTCAAGAAGCTGATTAAATGATTTTTTAAATATAGAAGTTTTCCAAACATTTTGTGTAATAGATCTTGGGTGTTGCATAAATTTCTTAAATCTTTTGACAGCATTTGAGTCTAAAAAATTATAACTATCATAGTCATAGATTGTTTGTATTTCATTATCTAATTTATTAAGTTCAAATAAATATGCCTTTCCTCTTGCAGAAGATATCTTTTTATTTTCATCTAAAAAATTTATACAAGAGTTCAATCCACTTATATGATGATAATCATCATCTCCTGAAAAAGTTACATAATTAGTTTTTATAAGATCTACATGTTCTTTAATAGCATGTAGTGGTGTATATTTTGAATAAACATGTTTAGCAGATAAATTAGTATATGAATTGATTAATTCTTTTTGTTCTGTAAAAATATTAGTTTCAGAGCTATCTATAATGATTAGATGACCTTTATATTTTAAATTTTTATAGTAATTCAAAAGACGTTCTAAAAAAAACAATCTATTTTTAGTTGGTATTATAATTGTTAAATCCATAGATTGCTAATATTTATATATATATTAAAGATTATTAAATAATAATGAATTATTAAAATATGAAAAGAATTTATTTCTCTATAATAATGTGCTGCTATAATTCAGAAAAATATTTAAATGAAACTTTACAAAGTATATTAAGTCAAACCCATACTAATTATGAACTAATTATTGTAGATGATGGATCAACAGATAATACATCAAATATTATTAAAAATTTTAAAGAACAAAATTCTTATATTGATTTAAAATATTTTTATAAAAAAAATACAGGATTAGCTAGTTCAAGAAATTATGCAATTGATAAAGCAAGTAATGAGTGGATAGCTATAATAGACCATGATGATATTTGGTTAAAAGATAAACTTGAATTTCAAAATAATGAGATATTAAAAAATAAAAATAAAAAATTATTTTTTTCAGACTTTTATATATTTAAAAATAATATTAAAAAATCTAGATTTGAAATTTTTAAAGAAAAAGATAATTTTAATACTGTTGAACTAGATTTAACACCATTTAAAGGTTATTTAAATCTAATAATTCATGGATGTTTTATTGGATCTTCTACTGTAATATTTAATAAAAATATAATTAATAAATATAATTTTTTTGATCAAAATTATAAATTTTTAACTGATTATATTTTTTTTATAAACTTATCTAAAGATTATGAAATACATTGTTCTGATAAAATATTAAGTATTTGGCGTAATCATAATGATCAAGCAACAAACAAAATGTCTAAATTATATTATTTAGAAATGTTTGCTCTTTATAAAAATATAATCTTAAAAGAGAATTTAAAAATATTTATTAAGATAACTATTTTAAAAAAATTTATTAGATTATTGTTATCATTTATGTATAATTTGTATCTCAAATGAAAAAAATTATAGTTTTTTATGCCGTAAGTGAAAAACATATTAAAAATTATTATAATTTAAAAAATAATTTGAATAATTATGATTTTATTTTAGTTTATGATAAAAATATAAATTATAAAGTAATAAATAAATATAATGATAATTTTTATATACTTAACTCTAATTTTTATAAAATAATTAAAAAAAAACTTAAATATATTTCCTTTTTATTTTTAAGTACTAATCAAGCAAGATTTGATCCTATGTATCTCTCTTATTTCTTTATTAAATATAATATCCCCCTAATAGCATTGCAGGAAACACATCAATTTTATCTTCATAACGATGAAATGAATAATTATATTCTTCCTTCAGATAAATATTTGGTTAGTTCAAATTTTGAAAAAAATAAATTTATTAATTATGGTTATGATGAAAAAAAAATTGAAGTAATTGGTTGGAATTATTCTTATGGGACTAATAGCAATATTACTAAAACATTTAAAAAATATGCTTTATTTATTTTAAATGCCTCTAAAGACATTAATCCAATTAGCCCTGAAACTACAAAGATACAATTAGATTTAATTAAAAAACTTTATCAAGAAATTGGTAATAAATTCAAAATTATTGTAAAACTTCACCCTGCAGAAATTGATAAAAATAATAAAATAATAAAAAAAAATTCTGATAAAAATATATCTATTGTTTTTGATGAATGTGATACTTTGTCTCTTATAAAAAATGCTTCAGTAATTTTTTCTACTGGGTACACTCAATCAATTTTAGAGTCAATTTATCTTAATAAAAAAATAATTATTTACCCAATTGAAAAAAATATGAATCTTATTTCAGATACAAAAAATATTATTCACTCGTTTGATAATTTAAGCAATATAATAAATAAATATGATTTTAATGAATTAAAAAGTATATATAAAAAAAATGAATTAGAAAAAACTAAAGATAATTATCTTAGCTATTTAAATAAATCAATATCGGATTTTGAATTTATCAATCATAATGAGTCTAAAGTTATTAATTTAATAGAGCTATCATTTTGGTTCTTTTATATAGGCTATAAAAAAAAATCAAAGTATATAATAAATTTATTATTTAAATTTGAAAAAAAGAAATATATAGAAATTTTAGAATCTATAAATAATGTTTATTGTAATAATTATTCATTAGTTGATATCGAGTGCATTTTTTCTTTTTTAAAAAATAAAAACTCATATTTTGTTTTTAAATATATATTAATTTCTAAATTTTATAAAAATATATCCATTAATATCTATAAATTAAATCATTTTTATGAAAATGATCCAAAATATTTATCAAATATATTTTTTAATAATTATCAAGATTTTTTAAATTTTCTATTATATAAAAATGAAGTAAATAAATTTAAAATATTATACAATAATCATTTGATTTCTTATCCAAAATTATATAGTGCCAAAAGCAATGTACATAAATTGTATTTATTATTAAGAAGTAATTATTTAATTATTAATTATTTACCTTTTTTTAAAACAATTAATTATTTATTCTATAAAAAATTATTTATTAAATAGAAATGTTAAAATTAAGTATTATAATTCCTTGTTATAATGAACAAAATACCATCAAACAATTAATAGATAAAGTTATACTTTCAGATATTGGAAATATACTTAAAGAAATAATTGTAATAAATGATGGATCTTCTGATAAGACTAGGAATATACTCTCAAATATTAAAAAGATTAAATTATTAAATAATAGTTCTAATATAGGAAAAGGTTACTCAGTTAAAAGAGGCATAAAAGAGAGCACTGGTGATTATATTATTATACAAGATGGTGACCTTGAATATGATCCTAGTGACTATAAAAAATTATTAGACTTATTTCAAAACCAAAATATCCATATAGTTTACGGAAGTAGAAGATTAAAAAAGAATAAATTTTCACATTTAAGTTTTTATCTAGGTGGAATCTTTCTTACATACTTAGTTAATATATTATTTCCTTTTTCAAAAAATATTACTGATGGCCACACATGTTATAAGATGTTTAGAGCTAATATTTTAAAAGATTTAAATATAAAATCTAATGGTTTTGAACTATGTCCTGAGCTTACAGTTAAGTTTTTAAAATTAGGTTATTCAATTTACGAAGTTCCTATATCTTACAATCCAAGAACTAATAAGGATGGTAAAAAAATTAAATGGATTGATGGATTAATAGCTATATATACCATTTTAAGATTTAGAATCTTTAATGATAAATAATTTAATTCAACATAAATATTTATTAATTTTTTTTACTTTCATATTTTTTTTTATATATTTTGATTACTTTGATTCAAGTGATAATCACACTATACTTTCATGGGATGAGATAAATTATTCTAAATCTGGTCGTGCTGGATTTATTGAAAATGCATTTGAATTTAAAAGTCAAAATTTTATTGAATTTATTAAAAAAGGTCTAATAAATATTTCAAATAAAAATATATTACTAAAAAATGCAGATATAGAAACTTTAAAAAATATCATAGAAGATGAAGATATTTTTAAACTTAGACATTACCATCCACCATTATATTCTTTTTACCTTAGCTTTATTTATTCGATATATCCTAAAAAAAATTTAGATATAGAACTAAGAAATGCTCATAAAATTATTGGTTACTCAATTATATTAACACTCTTTATAATTTTTTACTTAGTTACAAAAAATAGTAAAAAAAATTTTTATAAAAGTTTATTATTTTACTTGTTGTTGTTTTCATTTTTTTATTCTGAGATTTTTCAGAGAAATCTTGAAAATTTAAATTACCATACAATTTTTAGCTTATCTATTATTTATTTTTCATATTCACTCTATAAATATATATTAAAAACAAATATTAAAAATATTACAAGGTTGGCAATTTCAATTAGTTTAATTTTAATTTCTTTAGAAACTGCAATATTTGTTTTATTCACTTCTTTAATTTATTTATTTTTTTATAATAATAAATTTATCAATAAAAATTTAATTTATACTATAATTATTGCTTTAATAATATTCATAGTTATATGGCCTTCAAATATTTATAATCTATCTTTAGTTAAAACTTATTTAATGTATTTTTATAGGTTATTTGTTGTCTCAGGTGCAGAATATTCTGATTTAAATTTATTAAATTTTTTAATAAATATTTTTTTTAATAATTATGGTCTGATTATATTATTTTTATTTTCTATAATTATTTTTCTATTTATGAATTTTAAAAATAAATCTCTTTACGGCCTTTTTTTATTTAATCCAGTAATGTATTTTTTATTAATAATTAATTTTAGTCATCATTCTAATTATCTTCTTCCATCTTTTACTATGATGTTTTTTTTCTTAACTCTTGTTCTGTTTAAAAACAAATTATCAAATATAAATAATATTTTGAATGTATTTATTATTTTACTAATTTGTTTTATAAATTTTAATTATAATTTTGATAATAATATTAATAAAATTAATAAGAGGAATGATATTTTTTTAATAGAAGATTATTTAATTAGTGATTTAAAAGTTAATGATATAATAATTTCAGATGATGCACATATTTTTAATTATTATTTAGATATACAAGATATGATTACGTTAAATTTATATAATAAATATAACCCAAAATTTTATATTGAATATAATGATGAAAATTATGACTTAAAAAATGTAATACACCAAAAATTAGTGAGGTATTTTATTATCAATAAATCAAGGCAATTTAAACAAGAGCAATATGAATATCTTTTACAAAATGATTATATAAAAACAGATTTCAATAACTATTATGTTTTTAAATTATCTAAAAATTCTTGATAAATATATTAATAATTCTATAAGTATCATCTCATTATGTCTATTTTTGTAAGTGGTGGAGCAGGATTTATTGGAAGTCATTTAGTTGATAAACTGTCCAAAAAATACCATGTAATAGTTTTTGATAACTTGCTTAGAGGATCTAAGTTGGTCACAAATAAAAATATTACTTTAATTGAAAAAAATATTAAAAATTACAAAGATGTTTTAAATGCAACCAAAAATTGTAGTATTGTATTTCATTTAGCAGCTTTTTTAGGAGTTGATGAAGTTGCTAAAAATCCTATTGAAACAATGGAAACTGAATCAATTGGAACTTTTAATGTTATAAATGCATGTATTGAAAACAATATTAATAAAATTGTATATGCTTCTACTAGTGGAATTTATGGTAAGGTTGATATTGAAAAAGCTGTAGAAGAAAATTTCCAAGTTTCCCCAAGCTCTAGCTATGCAATTGCTAAAAGGTACAACGAAATATATTTAAAATCTATTTTTTTAGAACATAAAATTGATAATTTTTCATTAAGATATTTTAATATATATGGACCAAGACAAGATACAAGAATGGTAATCCCCAGATTTTTTAATCAAGCTTTAAATAATGAGGATATAGTTGTTTATGGTAATGGAATGCAGACAAGAGATTTTACATTCATTGATGATACTATTAATGCAACTATAGAAATTGCTGAAAAATGTACAGGGTCAGAAATAATTAATATTACTAAGGGTGAAGATATTACAATATTAGAACTTGCTAATAAAATTGTTAAATTAACTAAATCAAAAAGTAAAATTAAGTTAGTAGACAATCCCTCTTTTAGAAAAGATTATGAGGTACAAAAAAGATTTGGTAGTAGTGAAAAGTTACTTTCGTTAATTGGTAAAAAACCTGAAACCTCTTTAGATGAGGGATTAAAATTAACATACGATTTTATAAAAAATTCTAAGTGAAAAAAATTAATATAGTTATCCCCGTTCATAATGAGCAAGAAAATATTAAAATAATTTTTGAAAAAATAAACGATTTAAACATTAAAAATTATAATTTAGAATTCATATTTGTGGATGATGGCAGTAACGACAATTCATTGGTAATAATTAAAGAATTGGCAAATAAATTTAAAAGTATAAAATATATTTCTTTTAGCAGAAATTTTGGACATCAAATTGCTTTAACTTCTGGCTTAGAAAATGCAACTGGAGATGCTATTATTATGATGGATGCAGATATGCAACATCCAGTTCAAGAAATTCCTAAAATGATTCAGAAGTTTGAGATGCAATATGATATAGTTCAGATGGTTAAATCTAATCAAGGTAAGAGAAACTATCTTATTAAATTATTTTCATATATTTTTTATAGTTTATTTAGAAAGTTTTCAGAAATCAATCTATCAAATAATGTTTCTGATTTTAGATTGATAACAAATAAAGTGAATATAGAGTTAAAAAAAATAAAAGATAAAGAAAGATTTATCAGAGGATTGGTTCAGTGGGTTGGTTTTAAATATACAGAATTAGAATATCAACCAAACGAACGTAAATTTGGAAAATCTAAATATAATTTTTTAAAATTAATTAAATTAGCATCTTTTGGTATTTTTTCATTTAGTACAATTCCATTAAAACTATCACTATTTGTTGGAGTATGTTTATCTATTTTATCATTTGTTTATGGGTTTATTTCAATATTTAAAAAATTAACTAACCCAGTAAATATACCAATTGGTTATACTGACTTAATAGTTTTCATAACCTTTCTAGGTGGTATACAGTTGATATTTTTAGGATTAATTGGCCTTTATATTAGTAAAATTTTTGATCAGGTAAGAGACAGACCTCTTTACATAATTAGTGAAAAAAATTTTGATTAATAATATTGTATAGTTAATAATAATTATATTAAATTAAATTATCAATTATGAATTTAGTTAAAGATAAAAATAACTTAATTTTTTTAGCTTTTATATTATTTTTTTCACACTTTTTTCCTTTTTCAAGAGAATCATTAGCTCCTGATGATTATGGTTTAATAAATAATAGTAATAATTTTTTTAAAAATTTTTTTTTATATCCAGATAGACCAATTCAGTATTTTTTTTTAGATTTAAAATATTTTTTACTTAAGCAAAATATATTAACTTATAATATAATCTTAATTATTTTTAATTTAATTAATATAGTAGCTGTTTATTTTTTCATAAAATTATTTTTTAATCAAAAAGATACTTTTCTCATTACAATAATTTATGTACTTTTAATTAATAAGTTGGAATTATATCATAATCCAATAATGATTCATATATGCGCAGTATCAACACTATATATTTTGAGTTTATATTTTTTAATAAAATATATAAATTTTCAAAAAATAATTTTTTTGATATCTTCTTTAATATTATTTACTATATCTATTTTTTGGTATGAAATAGGATTTTTTATTTCATTTTCAATTATTTTTTATAATAAAAATTCATTTAGTCATATTAAAAAAATAAAAATTTTAATACCCTATATTTCAATAATTCTAATATATTCATTATTAAGGATAACAAATTTATTTGGTTATGCAGTTCTTGAACAAACTCATAGTATAAACTATGACTTTCTCAATGGAATTTTAGAAATTTTTAAACATCATTTAGGACGATATTTATTTAAAAATATAATATATGGTTTTTATCAATTTTTTAATTATAGTTACACATACATTATTTTATTTTTTATAATTAATTTTTTACTAATTTTTATTTTTTATAAGAAGATTTATTATAAAAAAATAGAAAAATATAACTTAACATTTTTTGTATCTCTTTTCATTCTTGCAATATTACCATTAATTATAAATGGTCAAAGTGGAGGTAGAAATTTAATTATTTCCTCCATATCTTTTAGTATTTTTATATTCATATTTTTTTCTTTTTTTAAAACATATTTTAAATTTGCTTATATTTTCTTTGTTCTCATAAGTTTAATTATCTCTCAGGGTAATAATTTATCTCAAATTAATGCATCAAAAATTCAAAAAAATATATTTATAGCATTTGATAATAACAGAGATTTAATAAAATCTGTTGATTATGTTATATTTAATCCAAAAAGTTTGACTGATAACATTCATTATACATTTGTTAAAAATAAGAATAATTTATTAAACACTTATTTTGGTGCTCAAGTATGGGAAATATGGGGTTTACGTGGATACCTTTTTTTAAACGATTTTGATTTAAAATCAGAATTAATTATAGTCAATAAGAATCCTGAATTTGAAAAGAATACAATTAAACTTTCTAAAATCTATTATGATGATAATGATGAATTCAAAATTGAAAATATAGTATTAAAAGATAAGGAAGTTATTATCTTTGATTATTCAAATATTTTCAATGAGAATTTTAACAATTATTAATTATGAGTCAAAAAATATATTTATCTGTAATTATTCCATTTTATAATAGGTTTGAATTATTAGAAAAAACATTGCAATCTTTTAATAAGATTAAAGAAAAAAACTTTGAAATTATTTTAGTAGATGATGGAAGTATCTCTAATCCTTTAAGTATTTTAAATAAATATATTAATAATAATGTGAAATATTACAGGATAGAAAATTCTGAAAGAGGTTATGCAAGAAATTTTGGGGCAAATAAATCAAATGGAGAATATCTAAACTTTTTTGATAGTGATGATCTAGTTTTAGAAAATCATATTTATTCATTTATTAATTTTATTAAAAAAAATAATTCTCCAAATATTTTTACAAATTCATACAGTGTCGTTGATTATAAAAAAAAGATAAAAAAAAATATAATTCTAGAAGGTATTTTAAATAATAAAATTTTTAAAAAAAATATACTTTCTTGTAATTCTGTTTTCATTAAAAAGAAATGTTTTGATAAATATAAATTTTCAGAAAATATTGACCTATCAGGTAGTGAGGATTGGGACTTGTGGTTAAGAATAGCAAATAATGAAATTTTTTATGGAAATAAAATTATATCTACAGTTATTAATAATCATTTGAATAGAAGTACAATTAAACAAGATTTAGATAAAATTTTAAAAAGAATTAATGTTCTTAATGAAAGTATTTTTAATAAGAAGTCTTTAACATTAAACTTTACAAAATACAGACATATTAAATCTGAAATTTTTTCTTTCAAATCACTAACTTTTTCATTTTACAAAAATAAAAAAAGTACAACTTTTTTTTATTTTTTATCTTCACTATTATATAGACCAACGAGGATTTTTGATAAAAGAAATATTGTTATATGTAAAAATATATTGCTATCAATTATCTAATAATTATACAACCTCCAAGTGGTACTTCATAAAAAAGTTCATATTCATTACTTTTTAAAAACTCATCTACAGCTTTTTTTGCACCCGGAAAATCTGAATAATTATAATCATCACAAACTATAATTCCTCCTTTTATTAGCTTTGGAAAGAAATATTTAAGTGAATCTAAAGTTGGTTGATATAAATCAACATCTATATGTACAAAACTAAATTTTACATCATTTATTTTATTAAAAACTGCTGGTATCCACCCTTCATATATTTTAATAAATTCAAAATTTTTAAATAAATTACTTACCTCTTTGAAATCAGATGCAAAATGTTTTTGTTGTTTTAAAGCATCATTTTTTGATTGTTTATATCTTTTTGGAGAATAATCAGCACTTTTTTTTACTGGAAGACCTCCTTCAAATGAATCGAATATATAGAATTTTTTATTAAAATTATATTTATTTAAAATTAATGAAATACTATAAGATGAATGTCCTTTCCAACAGCCACATTCGGCAAAATTTTCATAATTATTTTTTTCAAGAATATTCATTGCAATATTCAGTAAAGAATAATGCCTGATTTCTTTAAAAAAACTGTTACTTTTCTGACTACCACTTTTAATAAGTCCTTCATTATAACTGTTAAATAAAAAATTATTATTTTTATTTAAATACGGCATCCATGAATTTTTATCAAACATAACCCAGTCTAAATTATTATTAATTTTATTAATTGTAATTTTTATATTAAAGACATAAAAAATTCTTATAAGAAAATTTTTTATTATTTTTAAAATCATTTTATTTTTGTTTGAAAAATATTAATGTATTTATTATTTTTTAAAATTATTATATTATTTGCTAATAAAAATTTCTTAATTTTATTATTACTTTGAGGGTAATCATACTTAGCATATAAACCATCTAGTGTATCCATTATAGACCACATTTCTAACTTTGATTTTGAGATATCCAGTTTACCTTTATAATCCCAAATAGGCATTATACAATCAGATAAAAAATTAGAATTAAATAGTAAAATTTTAATAAATCTTTTTATTTTAAGTAGAATTTTGATTCTTTTTTTCAAAAAACTTTCAAAAGTTTCATATTTAATAAATGTTTTAATTAATGGTCTCCAAATAATATATTTTGGGTGAAAATATCCAATCTTTGGCATTTTATATATATCAAAAAAAACATATCCATTTTGTTTTACAAAACTGTGAATTTTTAAAAGTGAGTTCAATGGATTGGGTGTATGCTGAAGTACACCTCTGCAAAATATAATATCAAATTTTTTGTTAGGTATTAATTTATTAAAATCAGCTTTTATTAATTTGAGATTTTTTTTATTTTTAGAGACATTATGATAAATAGCTGAAGATAAATCTATTGAAATACATTCTTTTGCATATTTTGATAAATATTCTGTAAATCTTCCAGCACCACTACCAATTTCTAGGATAGTTTTATCATTCAAAATTCCATCATTATAAAAGAGCATTTCATTTAAATAATCCCTAGAGATCTTAAAATTATTTTTACTATCTAATTGTACATCTCTATAATCTCGCCATTGCTTTCCAAAATTGTCAACATATTCATCATTTTTATCTAATATATAAATATTATCTTCATTTTTATGTAAATCATTTTTGAAGTATTCTAATTTTGACATAGTAATAGTATAACTATAAGAGTTTTATCTTTAAATCATTATGTGCGGAATACTAGGAATAATTCACAATAGAAAATATAATCTTTCAAATAATGAATTTAAAAAAATTAACCAACAAAACTTTAATAGAGGACCTGATAATCAAGGCATAGAAAATATATTAATTTCTAATAAATTTGTAAAATTAGGGCACTCTAGATTATCTATTCTAGATCTTTCAAAAAAAGCAAATCAGCCTATGTATTCATCTTCAGAAAGATTTATAATCTCATTTAATGGAGAAATATATAATCATTTAGATCTCAGAAAAATATTAAATCAAAAAAAAAATATTAAATGGAAAACAACATCTGATACAGAAACTTTACTAAATTTATTTGAAAATTATTCTAATCAGGATGTTTTAAAAAAAATAGAAGGTATGTTTGCATTTATATTGTTAGATAAAAAAGAAAATAAAATTTTAGTTGCAAGAGATATAGCTGGGGAGAAACCTCTTTATTTTTGTTTTAATAACTTATTTACTGCTTTTGCTTCAGATTTAAAAACATTAACAAAAATACCTCAAATAAAAAAAGATATAGATGGTAATTCTGTTCAAAAATATCTTGAATATAATTACATTCCATCTCCAAATACTATTTATAAAAATATATTTAAATTACATTCAGCATCTTATATTTTATTAGATTTAAATAAATTTACTTTTGAAAATGTAAATAACTATAATCAATTAAATACTATAAAAGGAATTGAAAATAAAAAATGGTGGAATTTAGACTTTAAAAGAAAGAATTCACAAAACAATAATATTAATTATTATGAAGAAAAGATTTCATACGAATTAAAAAAATCTGTAAAGCAGCAATTAATTTCTGATGTTCCTTTAGGTGCTTTTTTGTCTGCTGGTATTGACTCTTCGTTAATTGTAAGCTTGATGCAAGAATTTAATAATAAAACAAAAACTTTTAATATTGGTTTTGAGGAAAATGATTATGATGAATCTTATTACTCTAAGGAAATTGCAAAAATTTTATCGACAGATCATACATCATATATTTTTACTGAAAATGATATACTTAATACAATACAAACTACCTCATATGCCTATAGTGAACCTTTTGCTGACTCTTCACAACTACCAACCTTAATTGTTTCTAAATTAGCAAAAGAAAAAGTTAAAGTAGTACTTACTGGTGATGGTGGAGATGAATTATTTGGAGGCTATAATAGATATATTTATGCAAATAGATTTTGGAAAAAATTGAATATTTTAAATCCAAAAATTAGAAATTTTATTGTAATTAATTTACTTAGTTTAAGTCCAATGAGACTCTTAACTTTTTTAGGCAAGAGATTTAATTTAAATCTTAATCCCTCATCAATACGTAAAATTATATTAAAATTAAAATCAATAAATAGTGAGTTAACTTATTATCATGCCCTAACACAAGAATGGACTTCTGATACAAATATATTGATTAATAATCATGATAATAAAAACTCTTTTGAAATCGAAAAAATTTTTAAATTAAATAATTATTTATTTGAAGAAAAAATGATGATTGCAGATTTTTTTACATATTTACCTGATGATATTTTGTGTAAGGTTGATAGAGCAACTATGCATTATAGTTTGGAGTCAAGAGCTCCATTTTTGAATAAAAGTTTAATAGAAAATTCTTTTGACATTCCACTTAAATATAAAATTAATAAAGGAAATTCAAAAATAATTTTAAGAAATTTATTAAAAAAATACATTCCTGAAAAATTAATAGATAAGCCAAAAAAAGGTTTTGGTGTCCCTATTGGTAAAATGATGAGAGGTAGTTTAAAATCATGGACAAATGATATTTTGTCAAAAAATCGCTGTTCAAAACATGGTTTTTTTGATTTTAATATTGTTGAAAATGAAAAAAATAATCATTTTAATAATATTACTAACAATCAATATAAACTTTGGTCATTAATACAGTTTAATGAATGGTTTCATAATGTGCATATGCAAAAATGAAAAAAGTTTTGTTTATATCTTATGATGGTATTTTAGAGCCTTTAGGGTTTTCTCAAATCCTATCGTATTTATTACCTTTATCAAAATCAAATAAATTGACAGTATTTTCATTTGAAAAAAAAATTGATCTAGAAAATAATGATCATTATGTAAAAATTAAAAATTTAATGGATAAACATAATATCACTTGGAAATATTTTATTTATAAAAAAAATTATTTTAAATACATTAATATTTTAAAAGTTTTTTTTTATTCATTATATTATGCATATACAAATAAAATTAATATTATACATGCAAGAAGTTATATCCCAGCTTTAATTTCTTATTTTATTAAAAAATTTATAAATATAAAGTTAATCTTTGATATGAGAGGTTTTTGGATTAATGAGAGAGTTGAATGGAATATTTGGTCTAAAAAATCTTTAATTTATATTTTTTTTAAATATTATGAAAAAAAAATAATCTATAATAGTGATGCAATTATAACACTTACTCAAATTGCTTCTAAAATAATTAAGAATAAATACAGCATATCAAATTCTAAGATTAAATTTGAAAGTATTCCCACATGTGTTAAATTAAATGCAAATCCAATTAAATTTAATACAAACAAAGATAATATAATAATTTCGCACTTAGGTGCAATTGGTACTAGATATGATTTTGATAAATATTTAAGGTTAGGAAATTTATTAAATAAAAGGCTAAATATTTTTCATTCTATAATTAACAAAGGTGAACATGATTATATTATTGATAAATTTACTAAAAATAATACTGAACTTTTAGATTATGAAATAAAATATTCATTACCTTATGATATAAATAAATGTCTTGAAAAAGTTGATATAGGAGTTTTTTTCCCAGTTAAAGGTTTTTATTTGAATGGTTACTTTCCAACAAAATTAGGTGAATTTCTTACAAATGGAATACCAATTATTACATCTAAAATAAATGAAGATGTAGATTCAATAATTTTAAAAAATAAAATAGGAATTATAATTGAGGATTTAGAGAATTTTCTTTTTGATCAAACTAATTATGAAATATTTATAAATTTATTATCTAAACAAACATCAAAAAAATGCACGCAGGTAGCTGAAAAATATTTTGATGTTAATAAAGCAATATATAAATATAATTCAATCTATAAATCCTTTTAATTTTTTATGAAAGTTTCACTCATCATTCCAGTTAAAGACGATTTTGAAATGTTTTGTAAAACTTATAACGCCGTAATGACTCAAAATGTTTTGCCTGAAGAAATAATTATAATAGACTCAAGCAAAAATGATAATATAAAAAAATATATCAACAATATTAAAACAAATATTGATACTAAATACTTTCATTTTACTAACAAATATCCTGGAGAAGCCAGAAATATTGGAATAAAAAAAACAAAATATGATATAATCGCTTTTCTTGATTCAAAAACAATCCCTAATGAATTTTGGATAGAAAAATATAAAAATTTAATAATTAATGAAAATTATGATATAGTCTATGGCACTACTAAGTATTTTTACAATACAAATACTCAAAAAAAGATTAGAGCTGCAACATTTGGTAATAATTTTCATGTCACAACACCTGGTACTTTTATTAAAAAATCAATTGTATTGAAAGATAATTATTTTATAGAAAAAGTTAGAACTGCTGATGATTTAGAATGGAGAATTCGATTAAATAGAAAAAAATATAAAATATATAATCCAAAAAATTATTTTTTAAAATATGAGTCACTTCCAAATAACTTATTTGGACTTTTAAAAAGATATTTTATCTATTCTTTTCACACTGCTCAAGTAAACGTAGATAATAAAATTAAATTTTTATATTTCTTATTTTTTAGTTTACTGGTTTTATTAATAATACCTAAATGGAATCAATATATACCTGGTTGGAATTCTTCCCACCCTCTTTATATTGAAAATCAAATTAAAATTCTGTTGTTATTATTTATAACTAGTTTTATTGTTATTTTTGTAATTAATAATTTTAATTTCAAATTAAAATATTTTAATAATTTTTTAAAATTTTCTCTTATTATTATTTCTATTCTATTTATATATAATTGGAATTTCTTAATTGCTGGTTGGTTAGAACGTTCTATATTTTATTTACCACATATAACAAAAATATATATTTCATCACTATTAGTTACATCTTTTTTTATAAGAGGTATAGTATACCCTCTCAAACGTAATATTTCAAAAAAATATCTGTTTCCATTTAATTGGTTATCAATTGGTTTATATGGTTTTGCTATAGATTTAATTAAAACACCAGGATATCTTTTTGGAGCAATCTTACCTAAATATTTTAAAAAATTTTCTACTGACTATACTAAAAAAATTGTTTTTTATCCTAAATATGGATCTCAATCACCAAGTTATAGAGTTCGTTTTTTATCTTATAAAAAATTTTTAGAAAATAAAGGGTATAATGTAGAGACACAAATTTTATTTGATGAAAATTTTTATAAAAATAGAATATTCAAAAATAAGCTAAATTTATTTAAAGTTACTCTATTCTATTATATTAGATTAAAAGATATTTTAACTAGAAAAAAACCTTTTATTGCAATTTCTCATATTGAGTTTCTTCCTTTTGTACCAATTATTGCTGAGTTAATATTAAGACTTAGAAAAATTCCTTATATGATAGATATAGATGATGCAGTTTATTTAAGATATTATAAAAAAAATAAATTTTTATATTCTTATGATATCTTTAAATTTAATTATACATTTAAAAAAGCATCTAATATATTTGTTGGTAATAAATTTCATTTAAATAAATTAAATAAATATAATAGAAATATAAATTATATACCAACAGTTATTGATTTTAAGAAATACAATAAATATCTTAATAAAAATAAATTTAAAAAATTTACATTAGTTTGGATAGGAACCCCCTCTACAACAAAATACTTATTAGAATTAATTCCACTTTTGAATGATCTTGTTAATAATAATAAAATAAAAGTTTTATTAATTGGTGCTGATTTAAAACAAGTCAAAAATTTAAATTGTGAATTTTTAGAATGGAAAGAAGAAACAGAACTAGATATTTTGTCTAAATGTCATTTAGGCATAATGCCTCTTCATGATACATCTTGGGAATTGGGTAAGTGCGCATATAAAATTTTACAGTATATGGCACTAAAATTACCAGTTGTAGCATCACCAATTGGCACTAATAAAGAAATTATAAAAGATGCAAAAAATGGATTTTTAGCGTCTGATTTAAATGAGTGGAATCGAAAAATACAACTTTTAATTAATGACAAGGATATAAGAGAGGCAATATCAACAAATGGTTTCAATACAGTAATGAATGATTTTAATTTAGAAAAATATCAACAACAATTTTTCAATTTAATTGAAGAATTGAAATGACATATATATAGTTTTAATTGATGGAAAATAAAATAACTAATATATATATTGCTGGCTGTGGTGGAATGTTGGGTGATGCATTCTATAATGTTTATTCAAAAGACTTTAATTTAACGTGCTCTGATAAAGTTGTTAATGAAAATTGGTTAAATAAATTAGATTTCACAGACTATGAAAAGTATGATTATGAAGTAAAAAAAAATAATGCTGATTTATTAATACATCTTGGAGCTATGACTGATTTAGAAGAGTGTGAAGAAAATCCACAAAAGACTTATTTAAATAATACTAAATCTGTTGAATATGCTGTTCAAATATCAAATGAAATGCAAATTCCACTTATGTTTATTAGTACTGCAGGTATTTTTGATGGTCAAAAAAATGTGTATGACGATGATGATTTACCTAACCCTTTAAGTCACTATGGTAAGAGTAAACATGAGGCAGAAAAATTCATTGAAAAAAACTCTAATGATTATTTTATTTTTAGAGCTGGTTGGATGATGGGAGGAGGGTACAAAAAAGATAAAAAATTTGTTCTAAAAATATTAAATCAAATTAAAAATGGAGAAAAAATTTTAAATATTGTAAATGATAAAGATGGAACTCCTACATATACATTTGATTTTGCAAATCAGACATTAAATTTAGTTAATAAAAACATAAAGGGAAAATTTAATCTTGTTTGTGAAGGTTTAACCAGTAGAGTAGAAGTAACAAGGGAAATATTGAAATATTATAAAATAGAAAATAAGATACAGATCAATAAA
>PAHR01000003.1 GCA_002705265.1 Pelagibacteraceae bacterium
ATATTATTAGAAAAGAAACTTAGAAATGAAGAATAAAAATAATAGTCTACTACCAGTCATTACCTCTGAAAATGATGTTTATCCCTATTTAAAAAAAATAAGTCAATTTCCTTTACTTAGTGGTCAAGAAGAAAAAGATCTAGCTTACAAGTGGGTAAAGGATGGAGATGTTGAAGCTGCTCAAAAATTAGTCACAAGTCACTTAAGATTAGTTGCAAAAATTGCTATGGGATATAAGGGATATGGATTACCTCTCTTTGATTTAATTTCTGAAGGAAATTTAGGTTTAATGCAAGCTGTAAAAAAATATGACCCTGACAAGGGTTTTAGATTAGCAACTTATGCTATTTGGTGGATAAGGGCCTCTATACAAGAATATGTTTTACATTCATGGTCACTAGTCAAAATTGGAACTACTGCTGCTCAAAAGAAACTGTTTTTCAATCTTAGAAGACTAAGAAATCAATTAAAAAAATATGAAGAAGGTTATTTAAATAACGAGCAAATTAAATCAATTTCTCAAGACCTAGGGGTAAGCGAAGAAGAAGTTAAACAAATGGAAGGAAGAGTGTTTACCCAAGATTTTTCTCTAAATACTCCCCTAAATGATGAAAATCAAAGTGAATGGATTGATCAAATCGAAGATAAAAACATTAATATTGAACAAAAAACAGAAAAAAGAGATGAGTTAAAAAAACAAAAAAAACTTTTTGACATTGCCGTTAAAAATCTAGGTCCTAGAGAGTTAGAGATTTTAGAAGCTAGAAGATTAAAAGAAAAACCTGAAACTCTAGAAGTTTTAAGTCAAAAATTTTCAATAAGCAGAGAAAGAGTAAGGCAAATTGAAAATAAAGCGATTAAAAAACTTCAAGAGGAAATAAAACTAATATCAGATAGTAAATTAATTGAAGGAAATTAAAATGTTATTTTACAATTGTTTCTTTTCTATCTGGGCCAAATGAAATTAAGTTAATAGGTATTTCAAGATAATCTTCAATAAAATTAATAAATTTCTTTAATTGTAAAGGCATATCTTCCATAGATTTTAAAAAACTTAAATCACCCCATTTTTCAAATATTACAAAATCTTCCTCATTAAGTTTAAGTTTATCTAAAATTGAACTATCACTAAAATTGATTTCATTAAATAATTTGCCTTCGTAACTTTTACATATTTTTATTTGATCTAGCTCATTAAGTACATCAACTTTTGTTATACAAAGTTCTTTAACATTATTAATTTTACAACTATATTTTAAAGAAACTAAATCTAACCAACCACATCTTCTTTTTCTTTTTGTAACAGTTCCATACTCAAATCCTTTCTCAGCCATATAATTACCTATAGAGTTATTTAATTCTGTTGGAAATGGGCCATTACCAACTCTAGTTGCATATGCTTTAAAAATTCCAAGTGTTTCAAATGAACTATTAATTGAAGAACCAATAGGGATGTATGTGGATATGGTATTTGAAGAAGTTACAAAAGGATAAGATCCATGATCTAGATCAAGAAGCGCACCCTGAGCTCCTTCAAATAAGATATTTTTATTATTAAAGTTTTCATTTATAAAATTATTATCAACTATTAAACCACTGATATCTTCATATATTTTAGATAAAAAAGATTTATTGGCTTGAATATTTACTGGCTCTTCTCCAAACTTTAATAAGATTGGATCATAAAATTCTTTAATATTATGCAGTTTATCTTCAATATTTTTTTCATTACCTAAATCGTGAAGTTTAATACTTTTTCTTCCTATTTTATCTTGATAAGCAGGTCCTATGCCCTTAGCAGTAGTACCTATTTTTGATTCACCAATTAATATTGATTCATTAATTTTATCTAATTTTTTATGATAATCTAATATTAAAGAGATATTCGAAGATAAATAAATTACTGGATTAGGTATTTTTCTTTTGAATGAGTTTAGCTCATTAATAAAATGTTCAGGATCAAGGATTACACCTTGTCCTAAAAAACAAGACTTGCCTCTAATTGCACCAGATGGAATAAGGTTAAGTTTATAAGTAACATCATCAACAATTACCGTATGGCCTGCGTTGTTGCCTCCTTGATATCTAACTACAAGATCAAATTGTTTAGATAAGAAATCAACAATTTTGCCTTTTCCTTCATCTCCCCATTGGAGCCCAATAATTGACTTATTCATTAAATAAGCTCTACCCAATAATCTATATTACAAGAAAAGCCAAAACCATTTATGGATAGGTTATTTTTTTTATAAGAATAAGCACCACCTTGAACCAGTATTTTTTTAGATTTACTTGAATAAACATAAAAAAATATATCTTTATGATAGTTTTTTGAGAAAAAATTTTTCTCTAAATTAACCTCATACAATATTGATTTACTTAATTTTTTAAAATTTTTTACGTAATTGGTAATTTTAGAATTAGTTTTTTTTTCAGTTAAGATAAACTCATTTGTTTTTTTTATACTAGGGTCGGTAAAAACAAATATGAATTCTTTCTTCACAATAAGATTTAAATATTGAATCAATATTTTCATTGATGATAGAAATGAATTCATATTATTTTCATTAATAATTTCAATTCCATGCTCTCTAAATTGCTTAACTTGAGAGCTGAAAATATCAGTTTTAAATACATCTCCCATATAATAAAAATTTTTATTTTTATGTAAATTTTGATTAATAATTGAGTTTAATACCTGGCCCGTAATATCACTTCTAAGGTTGATTTTATGTTCTAAATTTTTATTTGTTGATACTGAAGTAAAAATTCTTTCAAAAGATTTATTTTTTTTTATTAATTTAATGAAAGTATTATCTAATAGTTCATATTTCTTTGCAGTATTACCAAACTTTGTATCGAATGAATTAACAAGCATTTGAAATTGTTTTAATTATCTTAACTTTAATATTTTGTATATTTGATGTTTTTATACTTCTTTTATCGTATTGCAAGTTAACTCTTAATAGTGACTCTGTACCAGAAGGTCTAATATTATAAAATATTTTTTTATTATTAATGATTTTTTTTAAATTTAAATACAATTTTTCTTGGTTTTGTAAAAATTTTTCTTTATCAATTTTTTGATTAATCTCCAAAACTTCGTATAAAATTATTTCTTTTCTCAAATCAGAAAGTTTCTTTTTTTTTAAAGACATAATAGACATAATCTTAATAGCTGTTGTTAATCCATCACCTATAAGATTACTATTTTTAAATATAAAATGCCCTGAAGGTTCACCGCCAAAAAGATATCCTTTTTTAATAATTGCTTCTAAAATATTTTTATCCCCAACCTTTACTCTTAATAGTTTTATACCAATTTTTTTTAATGATTCTTCAAAACCGTAATTAGCAATTTCATTAGTAACTATAGTTGATCCTTTTAATAATATTTTCTTTTCAAGATAATATTTACTCAATATAAATAAAATTTCTTCTCCGCTTAAAGGTTTTCCATTTTCATCAATCAACACTACTCTATCAGCATCTCCATCTAAGCATATCGCTATATCACTATTTCTTTTGAGTAATTCTTTGATAGCTTTTTTTGGAAATAAAGAACCACATTCCGCATTTATGTTAATGCCATTGGGACTCGAGTTAATTGTTTTTAAATCAACACCGAGTTCATATAAAATTTGTGGCGCAACCTTATAAGCGGCACCATTAGCTGTATCTAACACTACTTTTAGATAATTAAAATTAATATTTTTTTCTATATCTTGTTTTAAAGCTTCTGAATATCTTCCTATAGCATCTTTTAATCTAATAGCTTTACCAAGTTGGTTCGGTTTTATTTTATGATTTTCAAAATCATAATTAAAAAACAAATCCTCAATTTTTTTTTCTTCATCTATAGAAATTTTAAGTCCATTAGAGTTAAAAAATTTTAATCCATTATCTTGATATGGATTATGAGAAGCTGTTATCATTATAGAAAAATCAGCTCTTAAAGATTTACTTAAAAGACTCAGTGCAGGCGTAGGAAGTGGTCCTACAAGAACTACATCCATACCAACTGATATAAGGCCCGAAGTAATAGCTGGTTCAAAAATATATCCTGAGAGTCTTGTATCTTTGTTTACAACTACTCTTTTGATGTTGCTTTTTTTACCTAAAACAATTGCAGCAGCTTTTGATAATTTTAAAACACTTTCTGCTGTTAATGGGTGTTTATTAACTTTACCTCGAATTCCATCAGTACCAAACAATCTCATATAGAATATTAATATAGAAAACTAAAATTAATTTGGAAGAGGAAAGTCTTGATCTTTTGTAAATGAAGGTAAAGGACTTTTCTTCTTTTTAATCTCGTCTTCCTTGTTAGAATTACTATTTGTGCTACCAGAAATGTCGTCATCTCTATTTGGTTTTATTCCTTTTAAGAGATTTTTAATTTCTTCTCCTGATAAAGTTTCATACTCTAATAATCCATTTGCAATAGTATGAAGATCTTTAATATTGTCATTTAATATCTTTCTACATTTTTCTTCAGAAGTTTTAATAATTAGTTTAGTTTCTTCATCTATTATCTTTGCAGTTTCGTCAGAAACATTTTTAGATTGAGCTACAGAATGACCTAAAAATACTTCTTCTTGGTTACTAGAATATCTAATTCTTCCAAGCTTTTCACTATAACCCCATTCAGTTACCATTTTCCTTGAAAGGTCAGTTATCATCTGAATATCGCTTGATGCTCCAGTTGTAATTTTTTCTGATCCAAATATTAGCTCTTCGGCCATTCTACCAGCAAGACCTATAACCAAGTGTGCTTCTATTTGATCTTTTCTCATACTCAGTTGATCTCTTTCTGGTAAGCGAACAACCATCCCTAGTGCCCTTCCACGCGGTATTATTGTTGCTTTATGGATTGGATCTGAAGCAGAACAATGAAGAGTTGCTAAAGCATGCCCGCCCTCATGATATGCAGTGAGTTTTTTTTCATCTTCAGTCATAATTAGTGAACGTCTTTCTGAACCCATCATTATTTTTTCTTTAGCTTCCTCTAAATCACTCATTGTAACAAGTTTTTTATTTTTCCTTGCTGCTATTAGAGCTGATTCATTAACTAAATTTGCTAAATCTGCTCCTGAGAAACCAGGGGTTCCTCTTGCAATAACTATAGATTTTATTGATTTATCCATTTTTAGTTTTTTCATATGAACTCTTAAAATTTTGTCTCTTCCAATTATATCAGGTGTAGGAACAGTTACTTGCCTGTCAAATCTTCCGGGTCTAAGTAATGCTGGGTCTAAAACATCCGGTCTATTTGTAGCTGCAATAATTATTACACCCTCATTAGTTTCAAATCCGTCCATTTCAACTAACAACTGATTGAGTGTTTGTTCTCTTTCATCATTACCTCCACCCAAACCAGCTCCTCTGTGTCTTCCCACAGCATCAATCTCATCAATAAAAATTATGCAAGGAGCACTCTTTTTACCTTGCTCAAACATATCTCTGACTCTACTAGCTCCTACGCCAACAAACATTTCAACAAAGTCAGACCCTGAGATTGAGAAAAAAGGCACACCTGCTTCACCTGCTATCGCTCTGGCCAAAAGAGTCTTACCTGTTCCTGGAGGTCCTACTAGTAAGGCGCCTTTAGGAATTTTACCTCCAAGTCTTTGAAATTTATGAGGATCTTTAAGAAATTCAACAATTTCTTCTAATTCTTGTTTAGCTTCATCTATTCCGGCAACATCACTAAAAGTAACTTTTTGTTTATTTTCATTTAAAAGTTTAGCTTTTGATCTACCAAAACCTAAAGCACCTCCACCTTTACCAGATTGCATTTGTTTCATAAAAAACACCCATACTCCAATTAAAAGCAACATAGGAAACCAAGATATAAATATACTTAATAAAGGATGCATACCACTATCTTCAGCACTTGCCTCAATAGCTACATTGGAATTAGATAATTTTTCAATTAAATTAGGATCTCTTGGGGCATAACTAGTAAAGTTAATACCATCAATTGTCTCTCCATAAATATTATTACCTTTAATTTCAACAGACTTAATTTGCCCTCTATTAGTTTTTTCTAAAAAAGTTGAGTACGAATAATCTATTGCTTTGTTTTCAAGTTGGTTGTTTTTAAAAACATTAAATAATCCAAGTAAAATTAAACTAATAATAACCCAAACAAATATATTCTTTGAAAAATTTTTCATACCTTTTAATATAGTTATAGTTTTATTTCTTTAAAGTAGATTATAAGGAATAAATTTCATATAAAAATCCGAAATTCTTATAAACCCTCCTTTTATTGATATTTTTCTATTAAAATTATTTTTTTTAACCGAATATGCCACAATATTTTTAATATTTTCTGGTCTTATTTTATGAGAAACGTTGATTTTAGATAATATTTTCAATATTAGATAATTTTTAAGAACTAGAGGGAGTGAAGTAAAGATTTTCTTATCAATTATTAAGGATTTTTTATTGTATGATATTAAATTCATCAAATACTCATCTAAAGTTTGAACTTTAGTAATGTTTTTTTGATAATTCAGTAAAACTTTTTTGTTAATATTTTTTTTTAAATAATTTCTAATTTTATTTCTAGTATATATGTTCATATTATTTGTTTGATCTTCATACCAAATTAATCGATTTTTTTTTGCAAATTCTAGTATTTCTAACTTAGGTATATTCAGAAGCGGTCTATGTAAAAAAAAATTTTTAAATCTAAGCGAAAATACATTGGTTAACCCACTAATGCCAGAAGATTGGATTTTTCTTAATAAAAATGTTTCTAAAAAATCATTATAATGATGGCCAAAAAAAATATTACTAATATTATTTTTTTTTGCATATGCGTAGATAGAATTTAATCTTATTTCGCGAGATTTATTTTGAAAATTATTTTTTTGAATTTTATTTTTAATTTTAAAAACCTTATAAGGATAATGCTTGTTTAAATTATACAATCTAACAATATTTAAAATTTCTATTTTACTTTCTTTTCTGACGCCATGATCGAATATTAATACATGAATTTTATTTTTGGGAAAAAAGAAGTTAATTAAAAAAAATAATGCTGTACTATCAAGACCTCCAGATAATGAAATAATAATATTGTCAGTTTTTTTTATTTGATTTTTTTTGCAATAATCTTTTATTATTGATTTGTAAATTTTATTTTTTTTAATCAATAATTAATCCGCAATTTTGATCTTTTTGCAGAAATTTTGAGTCTTCTATAATTCCTACTTCTTCGGAATAATCATTAGAAAAAATTATATCTTCCATAACTAAGCAGGCATTCTCATTATCACCTATTTGAATCAAAGATTTAGCTAACCAAAAATAATTTTCAGCTTTAAACTTAGGTATATTTGGATAATCTCTATGCCTAATACCAAAGTATTTTATTGATTCAACATAATCACTGTTAATAAAGTTTGTTCTTCCCAGCCAATAATAAGCTTCAGCTATTGTATCTTCATCTTCTGAGATCTCTGAAATAATTTTAGTTAAACTATTAATAGCTTGGTCATTATCAAGAGTAGCCATGAAATTTTTTGCTTTTATTAGTTCAGTTTTTATATCTATTTCTTCTTCTTGTTGAGTAAGTTCTTTATTGGAAGTAATAATTTCTTCTGAATCTTCAGTTTTTAAAATTTGCTTTTCTTCTGGTTCTTGTATTTTATTAGAATCAATTTCGTTTAAACTAATTTTACCTAATTGTTTTTCTTGAGTATTTTCAGAAACGATTGTTGATTTATTTTCCTCTAAAACTATATCACTACTTTGTACATTGGAGAGTGTAACTTTATTTTGATTAATAAACAAAGAGTATATATCTGACATTTTAATTTCTAATTCCTCTAATCTTGAATTAATTATTTTCAGAGAACTTTCTATATCTGAGACCTTATCCGAAGAAGTCACTTGAGTTTTATTTGTGGTTTGACTAGTTGAAGACGGATCTAAATTCTTATAAACAAACTGTTGCAAGTCACTTAAGTCATTGCTGAGTCTTTGAATATCATTATTTAATCTAGAATCTAAGTCTTCACTGTAAGAAAAAGAAGGGATAATTAAAAAAATTATAGATAATAAAATACTCATAACTCTTAGAAGTCCCGCTTATATTTTATATAAATAAAAAAGGTATAAGCGAGACTTTAATTTTAAAATTATATTAATTAATTAACTGTAGTAACAGCTCTTCTGTTTTGACTCCAAGCTGATTCAGTTGATCCAACAACATCAGGTCTTTCTTTGCCATAACTTAAAGTGTTCATTCTACCAGCATCAATTCCAGCATCCATTAGGTAATTAGAGACTATATTTGCTCTCTTAGCACCAAGTGCAATGTTATACTCTCTAGTTCCTCTTTCATCAGCGTGGCCTTCAATTGTAATAGCTACATCTGAGTATTGCTTAAGCCAAGCAGCTTGAGCATCTAGAGTTGATTGAGCATCAACTGTAAGTTCAAAGCTATCAAATTCGAAGAAAACTCTATCTCCAACATTAACTATCAAATCTTCTTGGGAACCAGCTTCTATACTGCCTCCAGCATTCTGTTTAGTAGTGCCTGCACAAGAAGTTAAAATCAAGCCAGAAACCATTATAATAAAAAGTTTTTTTAACATGTTATTCTCCGCGTATTAAAACTATAGTTTGTTAAGATTAACCATCAATTGAACTTTAAATCAAGACTTTTATTGTTTTTTTATCTTATTAATTTTTCTAAATTTAAACAAAGTATCATAGAAGAGGTGACCATGCTGGATCTGAGCCATCTCTTGGTGTGGGAATAATTCTTTCATTATAGCCAGTAATATCAATAAAATGAATAGATGTTTGGCCTCCTGTACCATCCTCCTTGGATCTCTTTTGTCTATGGAATATTAGATATCTCCCATTAGGCGACCAAGCTGGGGATTCAAGTGAAAAATCTTTAACAACGACTCTTTCATTCATGCCGTTAGTATCCATAATACCTATATGAAATGAACCCTGAGTTAATTTTGCGAATGCAATTTGATCGCCTCTTGGTGACCATACTGGATTTCCATAAACGCCTTTTCCTCTGCTAATTCTTTTAATATTTTTACCATCTAAATTCATTGTATAAAGTTGAGGGTATCCTCCCCTATCAGAATTAAAAACAATTTTATTTCCATCTGGAGAGAAAGATGGAGAAGTATCTATTCCTGGATCATTAGTTAACCTATTGATAACCCTTGTATTCAAATCCATTATATAAATTTCAGTATTTGCGGTTTTTGGATCAGTAAATGACATAACAATTTTTTTACTGTCAGGTGAAAATCTTGGAGCAAATGTCATACCAGGAAAATCGCCAACAATCTCTCTTACTCCTGTTTTTAAATTGTAAATGTACACTCTGGGTAAATTATTTTCATACTCCATGTAGGTTATTGTTTGATTATTTGGAGCAAATCTTGGAGTTAAAACTAAATTTTTTCCATTAGTTAAAAATTTATGACTTTCGGAGTGCCCATCTTGATCCATTATAGCTAATCTTTTAACTCTTTGATCTAAAGGTCCTACTTCAGAGATGTAAACAATTCTAGTATCAAAGTATCCCCCTTCTCCAGTAATGCGTTCATAGACTAAGTCACTTATTTTATGGCCTAATCTCCTTAAAAGATCTTTGTTTGGTATAGACATTTTTACTGCTTTAATTTCTTGAGCAGCAAAAACGTCATATAATCTTATGCGAACAGAAAAACCTTGTTCAGTTTCACTAACATCTCCACTTAAAAGAAATTGTGCTTTGATAATCTTCCAATCTTCAAATCTAGGAACTTTATTAACTAAGTTATCAGACTGTATATATAGCTCTTCATCAACAGTATAAAAAAGTCCAGAATTGGTTAAGTTATTAGATATTATTTTTCTTAAAACATTTCCTGCTTCATTGGCATTGTTATTATTTCCAAAAAAATTCGTTATAGCAATTGGGGTTGGTTCTACTTTACCTTGAGAAATAGTTACATCTAAAGCAGAATAAGCTCTAGGAACTATGAAAAATATAATTAGGAATATAAATTGAATTTTTTTCATATTTTCTTATAGCATATATTTTTGATTTTTTTTGTAAAAATTCTTTATGAATTATCAAACATCCAACTAAAATCAAACGTAAAATTAATTTCTTTCCATTCCTTATATTTGTCTTCTGGAAGCATTAAAGTGCTGCAATCCGGATGATTAAAAGCTCTTAAAGCGGCCTCTCCAGCTGTTCTAAAATAAGGATCTGTATTCATTTTTGAGGTATTCTTAATTTTTGCTTCTTTAACAGTTCTATCTTCATTAACAATAATTTGAACTTGAACTTTAATATCTTCTAATTCTTTGGCTCCAGCAGGTACTGTATAACATGAATAAAGCTGCTGTTTTAACAACTCTAATTCAGAAATTGTCATTTTTTTACCAACTTGTTCAGTGAATACATCCTCTTGTTTTTCTTTTGTCTCTTCTTGGATTTCTTTAAAATCTTTACTCTCATTTTCTATATCTTTAAGGACTTTACTAATATTAAATGATTTTTTTTTAGGTTTCTTTTTTACAACTATTTCTACTTCAGGTTCTTCTATAATTTCTCTTGGCTCTGGCTTTTCTTTTAATTTTATTTCAAAATCGTTTATAGGTTTAGTAGGTTTTTCTTCTACTACTTCTTCTGGTATGATTTTTTGATCAATAACAAAATCAGTTTCAACTTCCATAGAATCATTTGCTATAATTATTTCCTCAGGAGGTTCTATTAAAGGGGGGTCTTCAATAATTTCCTCGATTTCTTCAATAACTTCATCAATTATAGGTACTTCTTCAACAGTTTCTTCAAGTGCCTCATTTATCTCTTCTTCTTGAACCCTATCAGGAACTATTTCATTAATCTCTTGATCAAACTCTGGAGCAACAGTTGTTTCTTCTACTATAAACATTTCAACTGGAAGTATTAACGGAATATCAGTTATTTTATCTTTATTAAAAGTTAAGCTAATCATTGGCAATAAAAAAAGAATATGAACCACAATAGAAAGAAAAGTAAAAGCATTGTCTTTTTTGTAATATAAAAAATCTTCTATATGAATTCTTATGTTTGTAATCGGATTAGCTATATATTGAGTGAACAAAATTATTTTATAGGTTTTTTTGTTACTAGAGCTATTTTTAAAAAACCAGAAGTGTTTAAAGCACCAAGCACTTTCATAACCTCGCCATAATTTATATCATTATCAGCTCTCAAAAAAATTCTTATATCATTATTGTTGCCAGCGAGTGCTCTAACTTTTGGAATTAATTCATCAAATACAATAATTTGATCAGCTATGAAAAGCTCATTATCTTGATTTAAGCTTATTTCTAAAGGTTCTCTTTGGGCATCTAAAGCTTGAGATTCAACTTTTGGTAAGTTAATCGGAACACCCACTGTTAAAAGAGGAGCTGTAACCATGAATACAATTAAGAGCACGAGCATAACATCTACCATTGGCGTGACATTGATTGCCGATACTGGACGATGCTTTTTTCTCATTAATTTATCTGTCTTGAAATTATATTAACCAGATCTTTACCAAAGTTTTCTACTTCGGATAGATAATTATCAATTCTAGCTGTAATTAAGTTATAAAAAGCTGTAGATGGTATTGCCACGAATAAACCAAGGGCAGTTACAAATAATGCTTCTGCGATTCCTGGAGCGACTACAGCAAGGTTCGTATTTTGCGCAATAGCAATTGCCTGAAAGCTGTGCATGATCCCCCAAACGGTTCCAAATAATCCAATAAATGGTGCAACTGAACCTGATGAAGCTAAGAAGGATAGTCCTTTGTTTAGTTTTGAATCTTCATTGCTAACACTCAATTCTAATACAGTTTCAAGTCTTTGAATAAAGGAGCTATCAGTTTTAGTTTTTGAATTTAATGATTTTTCATATTCATCCATAATATTTTTAAAAGTAGTAGAAAAACTTTCTTCTTCAAAATCATCAATTTGTTGATGTAGTTCGTCTAAAGTCACTCCCGACCAAAAATGATTTTCAAATTTTTTTGAAATACGCCTCATCTTACTAAGAGTAAAGATTTTTTGAACAATCACTTTCCATGATTGAATAGAAAATATTACTAGTAAAATAATTACAAATTTAACAATCCAATCAGATTTAAAAAACATTGAGAACATAGAAAAATCTACAGACCCCTCCATTGAAGCTAAATTAGTAATCTCATTCTCCATTTTAACTAGTCTCCTTTTTATAAGATATTTTTTTTGCAACAGTTTCTAAATCTTCAGAATGAACCATCACCCAAAAACCTGGTCTATTTTTTTCACATAAAGCAATTACAGGAATTTTATTTTCTTTATCTGCATATAATTTAGTTTCATCCCAAAGTTTTACAGCAGAATGTTTAGCTCTTAGTTTACATTCAACAAATAAACTGTCATGAATCACATCTGCATGTGTAACTTTTGAATTTATGCCGCTCAAAGCATTTCTAATTCCACCAAAAAATTTGGCCACTAACCTTTCTCTATTTTTCCATGCTTTATCAGGCATCTGATTCTTCTATCAATGTACTATCAAACTCTAGATTAGAGAAACAATTTTGGACATCATCATTATCCTCAAGCTCTTCATTTAATCTAAGAAGTTTTTCAAGATCTTCTTTTGAAGTGATTTCTACACTAAGATTAGACTTCCATATAAATTTAGCGGATTCTACATCAAGACCAGCGTCTTGTGAGAGTTTTTCAAAATTAGCTAAATCTTCATATTTACAATAAATATAAGTTTCACTAGTTTCATTAGTATAATCCTCAACGCCCCTTTCAATAAATTCCTCTAAAATATTGTCTGGAATAGTTGATTTAATAATAATTTCACCAACTTTATCAAAATTATAGCTGACACTTCCAGTTTCACCTAAATTACCTCCATTTTTTGAAAAAATAGATCTTATTTCAGAAGCTGTCCTGTTTTTATTGTCTGTTAGAGCTTCTACAATAAATGCCGTTCCATTAGGTCCATAACCTTCATATCTTACTTCAATATAATCTGTAGCTTCTGAGCTATTTCTATTAATGGCTCTCTCAACATTTTCTTTAGGCATATTGACACTTCTTGCATTATTAATTGCAAGTCTAAGTCTTGGATTTGACTCTGTATCAGGCCCTCCAATTTTTGCTGCAATTTGAATTTCTCTTCCAATTTTAGCAAATTGCTTAGCTCTTTTTTTATCCTGAGCTCCTTTTCTAAATTGAATATTTTTAAATTTTGAATGACCTGCCATTTAAATTAATTATTTATAATTCCTCCAATTTGAAAAGACTTTATAGAAACTTTTTCATCAAAATTTTTTGTTATTACTATTCCCGAAATAGTAGCTTCTCCATCTGCTGGCTCTAATCTATTTGACTTAATTCCCGTTCTCATTCTTCTTATAGCATTATCTTTTTTCATTCCAATAATTGAATCATAATCTCCTGTCATTCCGATATCTGTTTGGAAAGCAGTTCCCTTTGGAAGTATCCTAGAATCTGATGTTGGTATATGAGTATGTGTTCCATAAATTCCTGTAAATTTTCCGTCATAATGTTGTCCAATTCCATTTTTTTCAGAAGTCGCTTCTCCATGAACCTCTAAAAATGAATAATTTGCTTTATTAGCGTCTAAAAGAGATAAAATTTCATTATCTAAAGTATAAAAAGGGTCATTTAGAGGAATATCTATAAATAGTTTTGTATGAACTTGGCAAATTAAAATATTAAATCCATTTTTATGTTGAAAAATTTTAAAACCATTTCCTGGAGAATTTTTTAAAAAATTAATTGGTCTTATAATATTGTTATTAGGGTTTGTATTAATATAATCAATGATCTCGGGTTTGTCCCATGAGTGATTTCCGAGCGTCACTGCGTCCACTCCTAAACTAGTAAGTTCCTCATAGATTTTTGGTGTAATACCAAATCCAGCAGCAGAATTTTCTGCATTCACAACAGTAAAATCTATTTTGTATTTTTCTTTTATTTTAGGCAAATGTTTATGTAATGCATTTCTTCCAGCTCTACCAACTAAGTCACCTATAAATAAGAAATTCATGTTATAATTTTTTTATTTTCCGTACAGATATAATCTACTTTTTGATCAAACTCTTCTTTAAAATTTATATCACATATTTGCATATCAAAAGCTGCTAGAATAGTGAAAAAATTTTTATTTTTTTCTCTTAGCTTTTTTATAGTTCTATCATAGAACCCCCCTCCATAGCCAACTCTATAACCATCTTCACTAAATGCCGTACATGAAGCAACAATTAAATCTGGTTTCACACTAGGAGAATGAATGGGCTCAGGAATATCTTTATAACCTTTGACAACATTATTATCTTGATAAGAAAATATTCTAAAATCTAATGGTGATATTTTATTTTCAACTACAGGAAGACCAACTTTAATTTTTTTTTCTTCTAAAAGCGGACATAACCCCAAAACTTCTACTTCTTTTTTGAATGGATAGAATAAACCCACACATTGAATGCCAGATAAATTATTAATTAATCCAAAAATTTTTTCATTAATTATTTTTGATTTAATTAAGATTTCATTTTTTGATAAATTTTGTCTCTTACTAAGAAAATTTTTACGAATTTGTTTTTTATTCACTTGATAATTCAGAATTTAATTTTAAAAGAATTGAATCAACTATTTGTTTTAAATCCCTTTTTTCTTCCTCTAGTTTTTGAATTTGATTTTCATAAAATAATTTTGTGTTGAGTGTTTCTTTCAAAATTTTTTCTTCATTAAATTTATTTTCCATTGATTTTAGAAAAGCTATAAACGTTGATGTCAAAAAAGGCACACTTTCTCTTTTTTCTAAATCAATAAGAGAGCTAATCTCGGTAGCAATTTGCTTAACAACTTCTTGATTATCTTCTGAGCATTGAATTTTTAAAGGTCTTCCTGCAATATTTAATTCAAGACTAGGCATCATTCTCTATATTAACAAGCACTTCTTCTATTTTATCTGTAGCTTGATCAATTAATTGATTTTTTTCCTTTATTTGTTTTTGATTAATTAAAATCTCTTCATTAAGCTCGGTTTCTTTTTTTTCAAGATATTCTATTTTTAAATTAGTGTTAGATAGCTTATTTTCTAATTCTTTTGATAATTCTTTATAATGTTTGAGTTTATCGACTAATTGGTCTATTTTGTTTGTGATTTGTTGTTGAATATCTTCCATAAGCTAATTTATAAATATAAAGTGAAGTTATTCCATTGAAAAATTATCGTGAATTAGCAAATTGCATTAGATTTCTATCTATAGACGCAGTTGAAAAAGCAAAATCAGGCCATCCAGGTATGCCTATGGGTATGGCAGATATAGCTACAGTTCTATTTAGGGATTTTATTAAATTTAATCCTAAAGACCCAGAATGGCAATTTAGAGATAGATTCGTTTTATCTAATGGCCACGGGTCTATGCTTCTTTACTCAATTTTATATCTAACTGGATATAAAAAAATTAATTTAAACCAGATTAAAAACTTTCGACAATTTGGATTTAAAACAGCTGGTCATCCTGAATTTGAGCCTGAAGCAGGAATAGAAATTACAACCGGACCTCTTGGGCAAGGAATTGCAAATGCAGTTGGTATGGCGATTTCTCTAAAGAACATGTCTTCAAAACTTAAATTAAAATTTTGTCCAAAAGTTTATGTATTTTGTGGGGACGGCTGTCTTCAAGAAGGAATTAGTCAAGAAGCTATAAGTTTTGCTGGTCATCTAAATTTAAACAATCTGATACTCATTTATGATAATAATCAAATAAGTATTGATGGTTCTACTGATTTATCTTTTTCAGATAATACCAATAAAAGATTTGAATCCGTTAATTGGGAAGTGATTAGTGGGCAAGGTCATAATTACACAAGTATAAAAAGTTCTTTTAATAAAGCTATTAAATCTAAGAAACCTTGCTTAATTAATTTTAAAACAATTATTGGCTATGGATCTCCTAGTAAAGCAGCTTCAGCTTCATCACATGGTTCGCCTTTAGGAACAGAGGAGATAGTTAAAACTAGAAAAAAACTTAATTGGAACCATAGCAACTTTGAAATTCCACCAAAATTATTAAAAATTTGGAGGTCTAGTCACAACAAAAATATTTCCTTTTATAAATCTTCAAAAAAACAAGAATTAAAAATAAAAGTATTTAAATCGAAAAATAATATTAAAAAACTTTTTCCAAAAATTAAACAAGAAGCTAAAAATTTTACCTCTGATCAAGCGACAAGGAAATCTTCACAAATGATTATTAATTATTTAAGTGAATCTGAATTAGTAATTGGTGGGTCAGCGGATTTAACCGGCTCTAATTTAACTAAAGGAAATTCTATGAAAATATTAGACAAAAATAACATGGAAGGTCAGTATATTCATTTTGGTGTGAGAGAACATGGAATGGCTGGAATCATGAATGGCATCTCAGCTATAAATTTTAGTAGAGTTTTCTCAGGAACATTTTTAAGTTTTGCAGACTACATGAAACCGAGTATTAGATTAGCTGCCCTTATGAAATTAAACCCGATTATGGTCTTTACTCATGACTCAATTGGTCTTGGAGAAGATGGACCAACACATCAGCCTATAGAACAAATTAATATGCTAAGGTCAATTCCTAATAGCAATGTATTCAGACCTGCAGATCTTTTAGAAACAGCATTATGTTGGGAGGCAGCAATTAGCATTAATGATGGACCTTCATTCCTATGCCTTTCAAGGCAAAATCTACCACAAATTTCTAACAAAAAAATCCCAATCAATAACTTTAAAGGGGCTTATATAATTGAACAAAATGCTATTAAAAACAATATCACTATAGTGGCTACAGGATCTGAAGTGTCATTGGCCATAGAAGTTTCACAAAAACTTAAAGAAAAAGGAATATCTTCAAAAGTTGTTTCAATGCCTTCAACTTCAATTTTTGAAAAACAAAGTAATGCCTTTAAGAATAATTTACTTAAATCCTCTAATAAAGAAATTTTTGTTATTGAAGCTGGTTCAACAATGTATTGGAATAAACTTACAAACCCAGAAAATATATTTGGTATTGATGAGTTTGGATTAAGTGCTCCAGCTTCACAGGTCTATAATTATTTCGGGCTTAATGCAAAAAAAATATCAACTAAAATTTTAAAAAAGGTAGAATAAACAAATGACAAAAAAAAATGTAGCCATAAACGGATTCGGAAGAATAGGAAGACTTGTATTTAGAGCTTTTATAGAAAGACGCTCAGAATTTAGTGATGAGTATAATATTACTCACATAAACGATCTTGCTGACATTGACTCAAATATTCACTTATTAAAATATGATAGTGTCCATGGAGCTCTTCCTTTTGAAATTAAAAAAATTAATGATAATGAGTTTAGTGTAGATGGTCATCACATAACTGTATCTGCAGAAAGAAATCCGGAAAATTTAAAATGGTCAGAAAAAAAAATTGACGTAGTTTTAGAGTGTACTGGCATTTTTGCTACTAAAGAAAAATCTATGTCACATATTAATTGTGGAGCTTCAAAAGTTATTGTTTCTGCGCCATGTACAAATGCAGATATCACCTTAGTTCAAGGTGTAAATAGTAATCTTTTAAATCCAGACCATATAGTCATCTCTAATGCTTCTTGTACTACAAACTGTTTAGCGCCTTTGGCATACGTTATAGACAAGGAATTTGGAATTGAATCTGGATATATGACTACTATTCACTCTTATACAGGAGATCAAAGCACTGTTGATACTTTTCATAAAGATCTAAGAAGAGCTAGAACTGCAGCTCAAAATATTATTCCAACTTCCACGGGAGCAGCAAAAGCTGTTGGCCTAGTGTTACCAAATCTTTTAGGAAAACTAGATGGTACTGCTATCAGAGTACCGACAGCAAATGTCTCCTTAGTAGATTTTAAATTTAATACTTCAAAAGAAATAACTGTTGAGACTTTAAATGCTAGTTTTAAGAAATATGAATCTTCAGATTTAAAAAATATACTAGGTTTGGATTTAGAGCCGAAGGTTTCTTCAGATTATAATCATGATTCAAGAAGTTCTATATTAGATCTTACACAAACAACTGTAATTTCATCAAAATTTGGAAGAGTTATGAGTTGGTATGATAATGAGTGGGGTTTTTCAAATAGAATGCTTGAGACTACAAATCAAGTGTGTAAATTGTAATTATGAAAACTACAACTACAGTAAAAAAAATATTAGCAGCTTATGATAGTGAAAACTTCGGAGTTAAAACAAATTTATCTAGAATATTAATGCATGGTAAATTAGCAGGAACAGGAAGACTTGTTATCCTTCCTGTAGATCAAGGATTCGAACATGGTCCTGATAGAAGTTTTGCAGTTAATCATGAAGCATATGATCCAAATTATCATTATCAACTAGCTATTGATGCTGGTTTGAGTGCTTATGCAGCACCACTTGGAATGCTTCAAGCAGGAGTTGGAAGTTTTTTTGGGCAAATTCCAACAATTTTAAAAATTAATAGTTCTAATACACTTGCTCAATCAATTGATCAAGCAGTTACAGGTAGTGTAGATGATGCAGTTAAAATGGGTTGTAGTGCCATTGGTTTTACAATTTATCCTGGCTCTGAACAAAACTTTGAACTTATAGAGGAGTATAAAGAATTATCCAAGGAAGCTAAAGATAAAGGTCTAGCTGTTGTTCTTTGGGCTTATGCAAGAGGTCCAAAAATTTCAAAACAAGGTGAAACAGCTATAAATATTATCTCATACTCCGCACATATGTCTGCACTTTTAGGAGCTAATATAATAAAAGTTAAGCTTCCTTCAGATTTCATTGAGGAAGATCCAACAAAAGCCGCTTATGAAAAAAACTTAATTAAAATTTCAAGTTTAAAAGATCGTGTAGCTCATATTAAAAAAGTTGCCTTTGAAGGTAAAAGGATTGTTGTGTTTTCTGGGGGAGATACTAAGGATGATGCATCATTAATGAATGAAATTCGAGCCATCCATCACGGTGGTGGGAATGGATCAATTATCGGACGAAATTGTTTTCAAAGAAAGAAGGAGGATTCAATCAAACTATTGAGCCAAATTTTAGAAATATATAAATCTAAATGAAGATTGGTGCTAACGAATTAAAAGTTGGGAATATTATTCAACATAATAATGCTTTATGGAAAGTTGCTAAGCTCGCTCATACTCAACCTGGAAAAGGTGGGGCTTATATTCAAGCTGAATTAAAAAATATCTCTAATCAATCTAAATTAAATGAAAGGTTTAGAAGTTCTGAATCTATTGAGAGAGTAAGGTCTGAACAAATAGAGCATCAATTTTTATTTAGAAGTGGTGATGACTTTACTTTTATGAATAGTGTAAATTATGAACAAACGATTTTAAATAAATCCATAATAGAAGACGATACTGCAAATATTTTAGAAGACGGAATGAATGTTATTATAGAGTTTTTTGATGAAAAACCTATGAATGTAAATCTTCCTGAACAAATTATATTAAAAATTATTGAAACTGAAGCCGTAGTTAAAGGTCAAACTGCTTCTTCTTCTTATAAACCAGCTTTGCTTGAAAAAAATATTAAAACAACTGTTCCTCCTCATATAGAGGTGGGAGATAAGATTAAATTAAATTCCAAAGATTTTACTTATATAGAAAAATCTAAATAACTCTTATATGGCACTTATACCTCCAATCATAAATGTTATGGAAAAAGCATGTAAAAATGCAGCAAAATCATTAGTTAGAGATTTTGGTGAATTAGAAAACTTACAAATATCTAAAAAAGATATTAATGATTTTGTTTCCTCTGCAGACATAAAAGCTTCAAAGTCTATTGCTTATAGTCTTGAGAATGATAAACCGGATTATTTACAAATTGATGAAGAAAATTTTAAATCTTCAGATAAAGAAAAATTAAATCAAGACAAGCCAATATTTATTATAGATCCATTAGATGGTACTTTGAATTTCATGCATGGTATCCCTTTCTTTGCAATTTCAATTGGACTCGCTATCAAAAAAGAAATTATTGCCGGAACAATTTATAATCCAATTTTAAATGAATTTTTTTGGGCTCATAAAGGTTCTGGATCTTGGTTAAATAATAAAAGAATTAGGGTTTCAAAGAGAAGAAAGCTTGAAGATTGTATCATTTCAACTGGCTTTCAAATCAAACATCAAAGTACTCTACCTTCTTATTTTAAAGAATTTATTTCAATTGGCTCTAAAACTGGAATTAGAAGATTAGGGTCTGCTGCTTTGGAATTATCTTATGTAGCAGATGGCAAAATAGATGGTTTTTGGGAACATAACTTAAATATGTGGGATATCGCTGCAGGTATAATATTAGTCAAAGAAGCTGGGGGAATTGTCACCAATGAAAAAGGAAATAGTTTTGACTTATTAAGTGATTTGTCCTTGATAGCTAGCAATCACGCTATTTATGATGAATTTATCAAAAATTTGTAACTATTTACTTGATTTTTTCTTCGTAGATATCTATTTTCCTTAACACTATGAAAGAAAAAATACATCCTGATTATCACGAAATTACAGTTGAAAGAACAGATGGTTCTACTTATAAAACAAAATCAACTTGGGGAAAATCTGGAGACAAAATGAAACTTGAAATAGATCCGCTTTCTCACCCTGCTTGGAATAAAGGTAGTGGTAAGTTGTTAGACTCTGGTGGACGTGTAGCTCGTTTTGAAAAAAAATATAAATCTTTTAAGATCTAAATTTTTAATATGGAAAATAAACCTCTCATGCCTCTTGCTACAGCTGTATGGCTTGTAGATAATACATCACTAAGCTTTTCTCAAATTTCAAAATTTTGCCAGCTTCATGAACTAGAAGTACAAAGTATTGCCGATGGAGAAGAAGCTTACAATATGAAAGGGTTAAACCCTATTGCCAGTGGTCAGTTAACTAAGGATGAAATTAAAAGATGTGAGGAAGATCATAGTACAGATTTAAATCTTCAAAATAACAAAAGTCAGAATGTACACATAAGATCAAAAACTAAAAAATATTTACCTCTATCTGTAAGATCAGAGAGACCTAAAGCAATTGCTTGGCTTATAAGAGAATATGGAAAGATTTTAACTGATATTCAAATAGCAAAACTTACAAGCTCAACAAAACCAACTGTAGCAAATATTCGAGCAGGAAATCAAGCTCAACAAATAACAGAATTTAAAAATCCGACTGATTTAGGACTCTGTTCTTATGAGGAGTTAGAAAAAATAGTCAATAAAGGTCAAAGAAAAGCTGAGCGAGAGCAAAAAGCTAAAGCAAAAGAAATGGCTAAAATTCCTTCTTTGTAAAAAATAAATAAACTTCTCCGAGCCTTATACCAAACTTCTTCATAATTGCTTTATTGAAAACATTCTTTTCATCTTGCATAATTAACCAATCATCAAATTTTACGTTCAAAATACCATCTTTGTATTTAAGTTTTAGAGTATAATGCCAATTAATAGCGTTTCCTGATCTTTCTCCTTTTGCTATTCCCTTAATATCTTCCGAAGTACCTTGATAAGTATTATTAGATGTTTTAGTTATAATCCATTTTCTAAACTCCTCTTCACCATCATCATATAAAAAAGTTTCATTCAATATAAAATTTTCTCCATCTTGAATGCCTTCCATATCAACAGTAAATTGTCTGCGAACTTTACCAAATCTATCTATAAATAGACCTACAGCAGATGTTTTGCCTAAAAAGTATTCTTCAATTTTAAGTTCAGGTTTATTGTTTGAAAAATTTTTTAAATTCATTTGACCGCACCCAATTAATATAAAAAAAAATGAAAGTATAGCTGTATTCTTTATATATATATTTTCTACGATTTTTTTAAACATTAGATTTCATTTTTTTTAAAATCAATTTGGCATACATCAATTGTTTTTGCCTTAAAACCACCATAACAATATGATAAATAAAAATTCCACATTCTGTTAAATTCCTCATTAAATCCAAGATTTTTTAAAATCTGCCATTTATTATTGAAATTATCACTCCAAATTTTTAGAGTCTTGGAATAACTATCAGCCATTTTTCTTTTTATATTAAATTCAAAATCAGATTTCTTTGCAATTTTACTCAATTCTTCAACAGAAGGTAACATTCCTCCAGGAAAAATATATTTCTGAATAAAATCAATTTTTTTTACATAAGATTTAAAATACATATTATCAATTACAATTGTTTGCATTGAAAAAATACCTTTTGGTAAAAGTAAGTCTCGTATTTTAAAAAAATAATCATGCCAAAATTCTCTTCCAACGGCTTCAAACATTTCAATCGAATAAACTCTATTATACTTGCCACGATGCTCTCGATAGTCCTTATAAATTATATTTAATCTATTGCTATATCCGAGTAATTTAGATTTTTCCTTAACATACTCAAATTGCTTTTTAGATATAGTCAGGGTGTCAACTTTAATATCTGAAAACTTACCCAAAAGATAAAAAGCAAAACTACCCCACCCTGAGCCAATTTCTAAAATTTTATCTCCTGGCAAAGGGACATTATTACTTATTAGGCTCTCAAACTTTTTAATTTGTGCTTCCGTAAGACTTTCATTACCATTCTGAAAAAAACCAGAGGAATAAGTAAGTGTATCATCTAGCCAATTTGTGTAAAATTGATTACCAAGGTCATAGTGAGAGTGAATATTTTTTTTACTTTGATTAATTGAATTTTTTGTTTTAGTTAAATAGATTTTTGATATCAAGGAAAATAATGGAGATCCTTTCATTTCATTATCAAATGCAGATCCATTTAAAGCACCAAACTCTAAAAAATCGCCTAAATTATTAACATCAAATTTTTTTTTTATATAAGAGTCACCAAGTCCAACTGATCCTTTTAAATATAAATCCCATAACATTGAAGATTTATAAACTATCATTGAGATATTAGGACCAGGTTTGTTTCCTTGAAAAAAATAATCTTTATTAATGAATTTTAATTTAAAAGAACCATACTCAATCTTCGAACATAGATCGTAAATTCTTTTGTTCATTAATGTTTTAAGCATGATTATTATTCTACGTTAACTTCATTCTTTGGATTTTTCATATGTTGGTAAAACTTAGATTTTTTAAAAAAAAGTTTAACAGCTTGATAGTGTATCAGTAAAATAACCTTAAATGATCCATAAAAATTATTAAGAAAAAACCTAATTAAACCCTCTTTTGTTAGGGGCTTTAAACCTATTTCCAAAGATGCAAAAAAAATACTTTTTTCAGAATTATCATATTGCTGAATTTTGCATAATAAGTGATTTTTTAATTTGGCTTCAAATGAAATTTCATAACGACAATCCATTTCTATAAAAGGGGAAACGTACATATTTTTTTTAAATGATTTATTACTAAAATTTCCCATATCAAGATAATGAATCTGATCTCCAAATGTATTTTTTACTTCGTAAATAATAGCAACCAAACTTCCTTCCTTATCAAGATAGATATAAAAACTAATCGGATTAAAAGCATAGCCCAAAATTCTAGGGATACTCATAAATACAATATCACTATACTTAATTGAAAATTTATTAGCCATATCTTCTACAAAACACAGTAAAGACTTATTTTTATCTCTGTAGCCATGGTCTAAATTAGAAATAGAAAAAATATTAAATTTATTATAGGAAAAAATTTTACTTAATTGAGATTTGTTTTTTAAATTTAAGAACAAATATGGAGCTTTGTATGAAAAATAATTTTTCGTATCCTTATTTCTAGAATGAATGATTTTCGCAACACCTGAACTATTTTCAGAGATTAATTCCATAATATTCTTGATGTAATTGGATTCACAAAATTATGATTAAATTTAATATTTAGTTTTTTGCATACTTTTAATGCTGATTGAATTCCATCTTCATGAAAGCCATATCCCAAGTAACTTCCTGTATAATAAGAGTTTTTATGACCTTGGATTTCTCCTATACTTTTCTGAGATAATACGCTTTCATTATTAAATATAGGATGATCATATTCTGTTTCATAAAAAATATTATTTTGAAAATTTTGATTTAAGGATACAAAAATATTTTTTTTTGTTTCAAGTGTTTGTAATAAATTCATCCAATAGGTTAATGAACAATCACCTTGATCATTAAAAAAATTCCAACTAGACCAAGTTTTTTTTAACTTGGGCATTGTAGTTATATTTTCATGCAATTGAGCAATATTTGTTTGAAATTTAAATTTATTAAATATTTTTTTTTCTTTTTCAGACCAATAATTATTTACCTTCAAAAACCTATTTGGGGGCGCCGCATATACAACTTTATCAAAAATATTCTGTGTTCCATCATAAGAAATTTCAATTTTATTATTATTAAAATTAATTTTATTTATATTTACCTCCATATTAATTTTCATTTTTGTCTTTGAGACAATTTTTTTTATATATTGCTTGGAACCCCCTCGTACAGTTTTCCATTTGGGACGATCTAAAAAATTAAATAGTTTATGATTTTGAAAAAAGGATACGATATTTTTTAGTGGCTGCTTTATAGAAAGATTATTTGGAGTTGACCAAATGCTAGAAATTAAAGGCAATAAATGAAACTCTATAAAAGATTTTGAGTAATTATTATTAATACAGTAATCCTCAACTGTGATGGTGCTATTAGGAACATTGGTTTGAAATTTTTTATAAAATCTTATTATGTCCTTAATCATTATGTAGAAATATGGTCTAAATAAATTTCTCTTATCACTAATTAGAGATGAAAGACTTCCACCACCATACTCAAAAGACTTACTTGGATTATAGAAACTAAAAGACATATCACTGTCATCTGTATTAACTTCAATTTCTTTAAATAATTTGGTCAAATTAGGATATGTTAACTCATTATATACAATAAAACCTGTATCAACAGGAATTACCTTCTCAATAGTATCAACTGATCTTGTATTTGCATGACCTCCCAAATAATTATTTTTTTCAAAAAGCGTAACATCATATTTATCTTGTGAAAAATAAGCTGTACTTAAACCAGCTATACCTGAACCAATTATAGCTATTTTTTCTTTCATATTTATGTCTTCTTTTGATTCATAGCTTGAAAAGCTTCAAGTGCTTCATTTCGTGAAACTTCAAGTCTAACTATTGGTGATTGATATTCATTCTTTCTTTCTAAATTTTTTAGAATCTTTTCTTTTAACCAAGGCTGGAAAATAAACTTTGGTTTTTCTAAAATTTTTAATTGAGGTAAAAAAGTTAAAATAAACTTTGCTTCGGGGTCAAATTTTTCACTTTGAAGTATTGGATTAAATATTCTGAAATAAGGAGAAGCATCCGCCCCACAACCAGCAACCCATTGCCATCCTGCTGGATTACTAGCCTCATCATAGTCTAATAGGCAATTTTGAAAATATTTTTCACCTTCATTCCAATGAATCCTTAAGTTTTTAACTAAAAAGCTTCCAACAATCATTCTCAATCTATTATGCATCCAGCCCTGCTCATAAAGTTGAAGCATCGCAGCATCAATAATTGGAAGTCCTGTCTTGCCTTTTTTCCAATTATTAAAATGATTTCTATTTTTTTTCCATTGAAAATTTTCAAATTTTTTATTAATAGGAATGCTTTTTAAGTCTTCAGTGAAATAAAGAAGGGTATAAGCAAACTCTCTCCATCCAATTTCAGATAAATAATGAAGTATAGAGGGGTTATGTTTTTTTATCTTATTAATTTTACCAACTATTATCCTTGGAGAGATTTCTCCAAACTTTAAATGAGGAGAAATTCTTGATGTTTCATCAATATCTGGTCTGTCTCTATTAACTCTATAATTGTCTATTCTTGAGACAATATACTTATCAATTTTTTTTAAAGCACCTAACTCTCCTGGCTTCCAGTATTTCTCAAATTTTTGATACCATTTTTTTGGAGGTAAAAAATTAAAATCACTTATTACTTCTGAATGATCTAAAGCGTATAAATTTTTAATCTCATCAAATTGATAATTTTTTTCTATAAAATATGGGTATGCTTTTTTCCAATAAGGGGTAAATACTTTGAAGAAATCACCAGAATTATTTTTTATTTCCCAAGGCTCTGTCAAAAGATGACTATTAAAAGTTGAGACATGAATATTTTTATTCTCTAATGTTTTTTTTAACAAACTATCTCTTTGAATAGTTTTTTTAGAATATAATCTGTTCCAGATAACCTCTTTTATTTTATATTTATTAATAAGGTTATTTATAATTTGATCTGCTTTGCCTTCATAGATTATTAGATCTAAATTAAATTTTTTCTTATATTGCTGTTTAAGTTCTTCAAGTGACTTTTGTAACCACCAAAATGATGCCCTACCAATAGCTTCTCTTTCAATTGAATCAAGAATATAAACTAAAATTAAAGGTTTTTTATTTTGTTGAGCAAAGGATAGACATGGATTATCTTTAATCCTAAGGTCTCTTCTTAGCCAATATAAAGTTTTATTTTCGATGGGAGTATTTTAACTATTTTACTTGCTATGTGGAGGCATTTTCTTTTCGACAAACCAAACATGCTTCTTTAAAACAGGATCATATTTTTTTTGTCTTAACTTATCAGAAACTTTTAGGCCTTTAGTGGGCTTGCGAACGATATACTTAGTACCTGTTTCGGGCTTTTCTTCAGGTAGAAGTTGTTTTAGTTGATATGTAGACTTTTTTGCCATGCGCGTAAAATAAACTAATTTATTATGAGGTCAAGATTGTTTTGAGATAATTATGCCTCAAGAACTCTTTTCCAATGTTTCCTTTTATCCATAAGCGATCTTATTTTCTTTGGGCTTAAAGTCTCATAACATCTCTCACAACTATAGCCCTCTTTATAAAATTGAGATTCAGTCTCCTCTTGACTTAAAGGCATATTGCAACCATGACAAAGTATTGTTTTTCCAGGATTAAGCTTTTTATCTAAGGCAACCCTATAATCAAATACAAAGCACTCTCCGTTCCATTTTTTTGCTTCTGAAACTTCAAGATATTTAAGTATGCCTCCTTTAAGCTGATAAGTATCAATTCCATGTTTTTGCATTAAAGGACCTGCTTTTTCGCATCTAATGCCCCCCGTACAATAAATAGCAACTTTTTTTTCCTTAAGTTTTTCCTCATTATCTTTTACATATTCTTTGAGTTCTCTAAATGTCTTTATGCTTGGATCTATTGCGTTTTCAAAGTGGCCCACCCTGTGCTCATAATCGTTTCTAGCGTCAACTATTAAAACATCTTCCTGTTGTATGAAGCTATCCCATTCTTTAGGTTCAATAAATTGACTTTGTTTAATTTCATCAATAGTTAAACCAAAATCTGAAGTAACAATTTCTTTCTTTTTTTTAATTTTAAACCTATTAAAAATTCTTTTTCCATCAAATTGAGAAATCTTCATATTGCTTTCGTCTACACCAAGTTTTAATAAAAAATTCGTTGTTGTTTTTTCTAAACCCGTAGGAACAGCAATTGTTCCATTTAAACCCTCTGGTCCTAATAGGATTGTGCCTTTAATTTCTATATTTTTGAAAAAATCTTTAATTTTTTTTTCTGAAAAATTTAGATCATTAATTTTAAAAAAACTATAAAAAGCTATTACCTTCATAATAAAACTATATTAGAACATATTTATAAAAAAATATAGTGGGTCTTAAATGGTTGTTTTTTGAATTGATTGCTTTACAGCTATTGATGAAATCCTTGGCATAAATTTAAACCAAGCATCTTTTAAAGATTCAATAAAATTCTTAGTTACTTCTCTTGAGTGACAAGGGGTTGGGGTAATTCTTATTCTTTCAGTTCCCTTTGGTACTGTTGGAAAATTAATTGGCTGAACATAAACTTTATGTTGATTTAACAGATAATCACTAATTTCCTTACAAAGTTTACTGTCACCTATAATTACTGGAACTATGTGAGATCCAGAGTCTAAAAACGGTATACCTGTTTTTCTTAATTCTTCTTTTACAAAATTAACATTCTTAAAAAATTCTGATCTTAATTCATGTTTTTTTTGAACTTGTTTTATGCTTTCTAAACTACCTGCTGCAACTGCAGGACACATTGATGTTGTAAAAATAAATCCTTTTGAAAAACTCCTAACATAATCAACGATTGTTTCTGTTGAAGCTATATAGCCCCCAGCAAGGCCAAAAGCCTTTGCGAGAGTTCCATTTATAATATCAATATGCTCAACTATACCTTTTTCTTCAGCTATACCACCGCCACTAGACCCATAAAGTCCAACAGCATGTACTTCATCTAAATATATTAAAGCTCCATTTTCTTGAGCTACTTCTACTATATCTTCTAAGGGAGAAAAATCCGCTTCCATTGAATAAACAGACTCTACAACAATAATTTTTGGCCTTTCAAAAGAAACACCTTTTAAAACTTTTTTTAAATGCGCTACGTCATTATGTTTAAATATTGCCTTTTCTTTTTTACTTCCTCTAATTCCTTCAATTAAAGAAGCATGATTAAGCTCATCACTTAAAACTAAACAATTATCAAATGCTGAAATAATAGATTTTAATGCCGATTCATTAGCGCTGTATCCAGAGTTAAATGCCAAAGCTCTTTCTTTTTTATGAAGCTTAGCTATTTCTTCTTCAAGTAAAATATGATTTTGAGTTGTTCCTGAAATATTTCTTGTTCCACCACTTCCGGCTCCTAATTTTTCTGCTGCCATAATCATTGATTGAATAACTTCTTTATTTTGACTCATACCTAAATAATCGTTTGAACACCAAACATCAATATCATGCATTTCACCATTATGGTGTCTTGTTGCTTTTGGAAAATTTCCTACTTTACGCTCTATACTATTAAATGTTCTGTAATGACCTTCTTCTTTTATTTTATCAATTTCATTTTGAAATTTACTTAAATAATTAAATTTCCAATTATGATTTTTCACATCTTTAATTTATTCTCACATTAAAAAAATTTAAACAACAAATTCGACGCATTTTAGAGTTTCTTGAAATTAAATTCATTTTATTTGTTCACTCTAGGAATTACTTCCTTTCCAATTAAATCAATAGATTTAATTAAATTTTCATGAGTTATATCAGTGGTATCCATTTGAAATTGAAACCTCGTAATACCTCCAAGCGCTTCACTATGTCTAAGAATTTTTTCAGCTACTTCTTCTGGGCCTCCTAAAACAATTGCTCCCTTAGGGCCAATTTGAGAATCAAAATGCTCTCTAGTAACTGGCGGCCATCCTCTTTCTTTACCAATTTTAGTAAACATTTTTGAATAACCTTCATAGTAGATTTCTATTGCCTCTTCTTTAGTATTTGCGACATACCCTAGAGAATGAATACCAACTTTACATTTATCTTTTGGATGGCCGGCATGCTCCCAAGCTTCTCTATATAAATTAACTAATGAACGAAAACGATTTGTCTGCCCCCCAATGATTGCAAGCATGAGTGGAAGACCTAGAGTTCCAGCTCTTACAAAAGATTCTGGTGTACCTCCTACTCCAAGCCAAATTGGTAAGGGTTTTTGAACCGGTCTGGGATAAATAGTTTGATTTTCTAAAGCCGCTCTAAACTGACCTTTCCAATTTACAATTTCATTATCTCTAATTTGAAGGATTAAATTTAATTTTTCTTTAAAAAGAGCATCATAATCTTGAAAATCAAAACCAAATAAAGGAAAAGCTTCTGAAAATGATCCTCGACCCGCAACCATTTCGGCTCTACCACCAGATACAAGGTCAAGAGTCGATAAGTTTTGAAAGACCCTGACAGGATCTGCTGCACTTAAAACAGTAACCGCACTAGTAAGTCTAATATTTTTTGTTCTTGCCGCAGCTGCAGATAAAATCATAAAGGGAGCTGAATCTAAAAATTCTTTTCTGTGATGTTCACCAATTCCAAAAACATGAAGTCCTGCTTTATCAGCATGAACTATTCTATCAATAACATTATTGATTGCTCTTACATTGTCATCGCCCTCTTTTTTATCTGCAAAGCTATCAATTCCAATTTCCATTAATTTTTTCCAACCTATCCAATAGATTTTTCTAAATCAACTCTTAAAGAATTTATTGAAGTTAGGTAATTTGATATTAACTCTTTTATAATTTCTTTTTGCTCTTCAATTAAAAATTCATCTTTATTATCAAACATATCGTTTGATGCTTTTGCTAGACTATAGCTTAGAATGTTTTGATCAACACCAAGGGTTTTAAGAAGAACCTGAAGCCTTTCAATGGATCTTCTAGCTCCATTTTTTCCAGGAGAAGCACCTATTGCAATAGTCTTCAAACCTGAAAAATTTTGTTTAGGTGTTTTATTTACACTTTTTCTAGACAACCAATCAAATATATTTTTTAAAACCGCAGAGATTTCACCATTATATTCAGGGCTGGACACTATTAAACCAGAAGTGTTAATAAGAATATTTTTTAGAACAAATACTTTTGATGGAATACCTAGTAATTCAATATCTTCATTATAAAAAGGAATTGGAAAATCATTTAAATTAACGAAAGTTGTAGTATATCCTTGTCTAATGATTTCTTTCTCAATACTTTTCAAAACCTTTGTATTGTAGGAATCTTTTCTTAAACTACCTGATATAAGTACAATATTTTTATTATTAATATTCATTTCTTTTATACGTGTTTAATCAATTTTAAGATTTATTATTTTTTAAAGCTCATTCTTTTCCAAATACCATATTTATCTTTAGTTATAAATCGGTGATAAAGCCCTGCTGATAAATGGATTGTAAAAATAAAAGTTAGCAATAAAGCGAAATAATAATGGAGGCTCTTAAATTGCTCATATTTTATTAAGTTTTCTTCTACTAATCTAGGTAAGTTATATAATCCTAGCAGAGAAACATCGTATCCTCCCGTCCAAGTCAATACCATTCCCTGGATTGGTATAAAAATCATCAATGCATATAAAATTACATGTACGATTTTTGAAACAACAATATGTATAAGAGGAACTTCTTTATTAGATGGTTTAGAATTGTAAAACCTCCAAATAATCCTTAAAAAAACTAAAATTAGTAAGAAGGATCCAGATATTTTATGAATATCTATAAATAATGGTTTTTGCATAGAAAATTCCATAAAATGTAAGTTGATTCCCGCAGCTACTTGAAAAAAAATTAATATTGCAATTATCCAGTGAAAAAGTTTGGCTACTACCCCCCAAGAGCTGTCAGTTCCTTTATAAATATTTAAATCCATTCGTTCTTTGTTTCTAAAATTATAAATTTATATGTGGGTTGTCGCAATAGGCCTTTTTTTATAAGAAAAATATAAAAAAGATAGATGGTCACATAACAATTTAAATAAAGAATTTTTTTAAATTTTTGCAATAATGATTCTTGATGCGCAAAATTAAAGTTTTATCTCGCTCTAGTTTTTTAGCTAAAATTCAAACACAAATGGCTATTGATGCTATTATTCAAAAAAATAAAGGCATTAAAATAGAAGTTATCTATTTAGACTCTATAGGAGATAAAGATAAATCTCCTCATGCGTGGAAAAAGCATGGTTTTGGAATATTTACTAATTCACTATCTCTGCAATTAATAAAAAAAAATGCTGATCTAATCGTTCATTCATTTAAAGATCTTCCAGTTAAAAATAAACTTAAAACATCATTTGTAGCATTAGAGAGGGATGACCCTAGGGATGTTTTGTTAATTAAAAAAACTTCTTTAAGTAAAAAATCTCTTGTTTTTGGAACTTCCTCCCCTAGAAGATCTTATTATTTAAAACTTTTAAAAAAATATATTCCATATAACTCTCTCAAATCAAAAAAAATAAGAGGTAATATACAAACAAGATTATCCAAAATTATTAATAATGCCTCTGAAGATGGGGTCTTTATGTCTAAAGCTGCAATTGATAGAGCTTTCTTATTAGGTTCTAAAATAGATAAAAAGATATTTAATCAATTTAAAAAAGATTTTGCGAAGTTCACTTCAATAATATTGCCACTATCTCAGTTTCCAGCTGCTGCTGCTCAAGGTTGTATTGCTTTGGAGTATAGAAATAATGATAAAAGCATAAAAAATATTTTAGAAAAAGTAAATCATATTGAAAGTTATAAAAACTGTATTCAAGAAAGAAAATTTTTAGGTTATTGGGGTGGTGGCTGTTCATTGGATATAGGAACTACAATAGATCAGACCGTAAAACAAAAAATTTTATTTTCTAGAGGAAAAGACAATAAAACAAATTTATATTTTCATAATAAAAAATACTTAAATAAAATTAAAGTTAGAAAAGTAAAAAACATTTTTCCTACAAATCTCAAAAACTATCAAATGTTTCATAGACAACCCTTGTCATTAAAAAATCCATTAAACAAAGATATAATAATTATTTCCAGAGCAAATTTTATTAGTAAAAATATGTTTAAAAAAACCTCTTACATTATTGCTTCTGGAGATGGAACCTGGAAGAAACTTAATAAATTAGGTATTTTAGTTAATTCGAGCTTAGATAACTTTGGAGAAGAATACCGGTTACCTAATTACACCTACAGTCGTTCACTACAGAAACCATGTAAATTAACCTACAAAGAAAATAAATTTGAATCCAAATTCATAAAAATTCACCATTACTCTCTATCTCCATCGGTTAGTAGGAATACTATTGATGCATTATTCGTAGCTGATAGTTTTTATTGGATGAGTTTTTCAGCTTTTCAATTAGCAATCAAACTCAGGCCGGATATATTAAATAAGAGAAATGCTTGTGGTCCAGGCAATACTTTTAACCAAATTTCAAAAATTATTCCTAAGAAACAATTAAATGTGTATCTTAGCTATCAAGATTTTAAAGAAAATGAATTGAAAATATGAAAACATTTTTTCCAATTATTAAAACAAGTACCTTAACAAGAAATATGCTTATACAGCCATATTTTATTGATCAAAAAATTTTAGATAAGAAGCATATCAAAGGACTGGGAAATAACTATAGTTGGTCTTCAAAAAAAATAAATAAAGAAATAGAAAAAGATTTAAAAAAAGGTATTAAAAACTTTCTTCTTTTTATAGTGCCGTTTTCCAAACAAAAACTTCCAGAAGATTTTAGTTTTCACTATGATGTTATAAAAAATATTAAAAATCAATTTGGAAAAGATATTGTTTTACTAATTGATACTTGTTTGTGTTCTATTACACCTGATGGGCATTGCGGTGTGACAAATCATAAAGCAATTGATCTTCAGCAAACCCATTATTCTTTAGGTGTTGCCGCAAATACATATCTAGAAGCTGGTGCAGATATAATTGCTCCAAGTGATATGATGAAAAATACTACCAAATATCTAAAAAAAACTTTTGGGATAAATGGTTTCCTTAATGCTCCAATTATGAGCTACTCTACAAAATTTAATAGCAGTCTATATGGTCCATTTCGTGAAGCTGCAAATTCTTCACCTAAAAAATTTGATCGATCTTCTTACCAACTTCCAGTAAAAGACCGAGAGAGAGCTATAAAAAGCTCTATTAATAATGCAGCCCAAGGAGCTGATTATCTTATGGTAAAGCCTGGAATGACTTCTATTGACCTGATTAAAGAGATTAAAGATAATACTCTATTGCCAACTGGTGTTTATCAAGTCAGCGGAGAATATGCGGGTCTAAATTTATTAAATAAAGAAAAATTAGGAGATTATATTAATCTTCTTCATGAAAGCTTATTGGTTTTCAAAAGAGTTAAAGCTGATTTTATTATTACTTATGGAGCTAGAGATATTGTCAGTTATTTATAATCAATCTTTTCATAAAGCTCTAAATAAAATAGAACAAACTATTCCTCCTATTTGGCTTATGAGACAAGCAGGTAGATATCATAGTCATTATAAGAAACTAAAAGAAAAATATTCTTTTGAGCAATTATGTAGGCAACCGGAGCTATCCTGTGAAGTTACTCTCGGACCTATTAAAGATTTTGATTTTGATGCTGCAATTCTATTTAGCGATATTTTATTCCCATTAGATTTTTTAGGAATGGGTCTAACTTTTAATCCAGGTCCACAATTTAAAAACCATTTAGAAATTACCCATTTACAAAATATTGAAGAAGGTAGTTTTGATAATTATATTAAATTTCAATCAGACTCACTAAATTTAATAAGGTCAAATCTTCCAAAAAATAAGTCTCTAATTGGCTTTGTAGGAGGTCCTATTACTCTTTATCATTTTGCTACAAGGCATAATGGAAATGATCCTTCTTTAATAAATCCTTTTCTTGAAACAATGGATAATATTTTGACTTCAAATATAAATATCCAACTTCAAACTGATTTAGATTTAGTTATGATATTTGATACAGAGGCTAATAAATTAAGTGATGAGGATTTTAAATCTAAGGTTATTCCATTTGTAAAAAAACAATCTGAAAGACACCCTCACAAGATTGGCTACTTCACAAAAAATATTACCTCAAGTAAATATGAAATGCTAAAGGAGATCATTCATTTAAAATTAACGGTCTTAGGATCTAATATGGATATTTTAAATGAGTTAAATAAAACCCACCTTTCACTTCAGGGTAATTTTTCAAATGAGTTATTAACTTTAGAAGATAAAAATAAATTTAAGAGTTTTTTAGGTGAGTATATCAATTATATCAATAATTCTGACAGTTCTAATAGAATTGGATGGATATCCAGTCTTGATCATGGAGTACAAAAAACAACACCAGAAGGTAATGTACATATGTTCATTGAACAAATAAGAACTAAACTAGTATAAGATACGTAAATTCAATATGGCTTCATTTTTAGGAAATAAAGATTATGTTCACGGAACAAAACCTAAGATAGGAGTACTCTTAACAAATCTAGGAACTCCTGATGAGCCAACTGCAAAATCACTAAGGATTTATTTAAAAGAATTTCTATCAGACACAAGAGTTATAGAAACACCAAAATGGATATGGTGGTTTATTTTAAATGGCATTATATTAAATATAAGGCCAGCAAAATCGGCAAAACTCTATAAATCAATTTGGGAAGAAGGAGGGTCCCCTCTTATGATTAATGCAAAAAAACAATTAAATCTTGCTAAAGAAAGATTTAAAGACAGTCATCCTCATTTAATCTTTGATCTTGGTATGCGTTATGGGAATCCTAGCATTAAAAATGCCCTTAATAATTTAAGAAAAAAAAATTGCGATAAAATAGTTATCTTTCCTTTGTATCCTCAATATTGTGCTGCAACTACTGGCTCAACTTTTGATGCCGCAGCAAAAGTGATTAATAATTGGAGGTGGGTTCCTTCACTGAGATTTATTTCTAATTATCACACACACAATCTATATATAGCTGCTCTATGTAATAGCATAGAAGAATATTGGAAAAACAATTCAAATCCAAAAAAATTAATTTTTAGTTATCATGGGGTTCCTAAAAAATATTTAGATAAAGGTGACCCTTATCACTGCTTCTGTCACAAAACAACAAGATTGGTTAGAGAAAAGATGGGTTTAGAAGAAGATTTTTGTTTAACTACATTTCAATCTCGTTTTGGTCCTGCAGAATGGCTTCAACCATATACCGATAAGACAATTGAAAAATTTGCTAAAGATGGGGTAGACGACATTCAGATAATTAGCCCTGCTTTTTCCTCTGATTGTTTGGAAACCATTGAAGAACTTAATGGTGAAAATAGAGAAATATTTATGAAAAATGGGGGTAAGAAATTTGGCTATATTCCTTGTTTAAATGATCGTAAAGATCACATTGACATGATTGAAAGTTTAATTAAATCTGAAATATATGGCTGGTAATTTGGAAATAATTTTAGAGGATCAAAAGATATCTAGCTCTAAATGGTTTAGAGAATTGAGAAACCAAATAGTGGGTTCGATTGAAAAAATAGATAATTCTGTTTTTAAAGAAAAACAGTGGGATCGAGATGGAGGTGGAGGCGGCCTAATGTCTATTTTAAAGGGGAATATATTTGAGAAGGTTGGTGTTAATATCTCCACAGTCCATGGTAAATTCTCTAATGAATTTAGAAAAAATATACCAGGTACTGAAAAAGATCCTTCTTTTTGGGCGAGTGGAATTTCAGTTGTTGCTCACATGAAAAATCCAAAAATTGCCGCTGCCCATTTTAATACTCGTTATATTGTAACCTCATCTAAAAGCTGGTTCGGTGGTGGCTGTGACTTAACTCCCGCAATACCAGAAAAAGAAGAAACAGAAAATTTTCATTCAGGTCTAAAAAGAACTTTAGACCAACATGATCAAGAATATTATTCTCAATTTAAAAAAGAATGCGATGAGTATTTTTATTTAAAACATCGGGAAGAGCCTAGAGGTATTGGTGGCATATTTTTTGACTATTTAAATAGTAATAATTTTGAAAAGGATTTAAATTTTATAAAAGATGTAGGTCAGTATTTTTCCAATTTTATAAGTTCTAATACTAATAGAAAAAAAGATTTGGACTATGATATAAATGACCTTAAAAAACTTTCTCATAAAAGGTCTAGATACGTTGAATTTAACTTATTGCATGATAGAGGTACTTTATTTGGCCTTAAAACTGGAGGCAATATTGAAGCAATACTTATGTCGATGCCCCCAGAAGCAAAATGGGAATAATTATTTTTTAAATATTTATTTAATTTGAACTGATAAGATTTTCTAAATCATTAGTAAACTCTATGACCTTTTTCCAATCAGTAAATTCATAGCTTTTAGAAGTATCTGTTGGACCCTTAGTTAAATACATTATCATCCTGATCATTTGCTTATCAATAAAATTATAACTTGGATAATCTATTTTGCCTGCAAAAACAGCTGATTTATTTGGTTTCCAATCTAAAGCACTCAAAAATTTTTTTAAGTAAGGATTAGTTACTGATGAATTTTTTTCTAGTTTTCTAGCAACAACATTCACACTAAAAAAAGCTGTTTTTATATTTTCAAGTTTAGTTTTATTGGACTTTATGAAATTATGAATTAAATGACTATGCTTTCCATAACGTATACTAGCTCCTATAATTATATTCCCATATTCATTAACATTTATACTTTCGGAATGATTTATAGATATTAATTCTACTGAGTATTTATTTCTTAATAAGCTATATATTTTTTCACATATGGTTTTTGTGTGACCATCTGTAGTGGAAAATAAAATAAGTGTTTTTTTCATATTTGAAAAATTTTTCTTTCTTCAGTTTTTATTAGCTCTAATGTATAAACATTATTAATGAATAAAGAATATACTTTTTTACGGCTGAATATGGAGAAAATTTCTATTGTGTATGGCGCTTTCCTTATAACTTGGGGATTATGGATAACGGTTATAACTGATAGTAATTCTATTACTTCGTTAATTCCTTCTTTCTTAGGATTACCAATATTAATTCTATCTATTATGGCTATTTTAATGCCTAAAAGAAAAAGATTGTTAATGCATATTGTTGTAACTATTGGTCTTATTGTTTTTCTAGGAGGTCTTGATTTCTTTAAAAATATAACAAATCCATTCGAAAATTTATGGGCAGATACTTCTAAACTCATGATGTTAATCAGCGGCTCTTTTTTTACTTACTTGTGTATTCAATCATTTATATTTGTCAGAAAAAATAAAAAATAATCCTTTTTTATTGAATTAGAACAATTCTAACTGTACTAACATTGAGCAAATGAATTTAACTCAAGGTGATATTAAATCTCAACTTATAAAAATAGCAGTGCCTGCAGGTGTCGGTATGTTGTTTCATACATTTTATAATATTACAGATACTTTTTATGCAGGTTTAATTGGATCTGAAGCTATAGCTGCAATGGCTATAACTTTTCCTGTTTTTTTTATTCTTCTGGCTTTAGCTATAGGTTTTTCCCAAGGAACGACTGCTTTGGTGTCTAATTATATAGGAGCTAAAGATAAAAAAAATGCATGCGAAATATATATTCAAGCTTTAATTTACTCACTATTCTTTTCTATAGTTACAGGATTATTAATTTTAAATATATCTGAAAGTATATTCCAATTTTTTGGTGCTGAAGGAACTTTTCTAAAAAAAGCAATGGAGTATATTGATGTAATTGCAATTGGCTCACCTTTTATGCTTTTAAGTTTGGTTGTGAATTCAATGCTTAATGCGATTGGTGATACAAAAAAAAATAGAAATGTTATGGTATTAGGATTTTTTCTTAATATTGGGCTCAACCCTTTGTTATGTTTTGGTTTTTTATTTATTCCTGGATTAGGAATTGCTGGCATAGCTTTATCAACTGTGATAGTTCAAATTATTGCAACTTCATATTTATTTTTTCATGCTATTAAAACAGATATTTTAAAAAATTTTTCAATTTCAATGATAAGGTTTAATATTAAGCATTTTAAAAACTTTATAGCTCAGTCATTACCAACTTGTGTTAGTTATCTTATGATTGCTTTTGGTTTTTTTGTAATAACTAAATTTGTAACTTCCTATGGTTCTTCTGCTGCTGCTGCTTTTGGAATAGCTTGTAGAATTGAAGAGCTAATTTTATTACCAACAATTGGATTAAATACAGCCCTTTTATCAATAGTTGGACAAAGCTATGGAGCTAAGCAATTCTTTAGAGTAAGAAGAGCTTATATGAAAGCCATTGGAATTGGCTTGATTATGATGTCTGTAGGGTTTTTAGTTTTAGTATTTTTGGGAGAATTTCTCTCTTCATTATTTACAAAAGATTTAGAAGTTATAGCTATATCAAAAGAGTATTTATTTATTTTTGCATTTTCGACCTTTTTTTTTGTTATTATTCATATGAGCGGGTCTATTTTTCAAGGAATTAAGAAACCTATTTACACAACTCTTTATGCGCTAGTTAGACTAGGGATTTTACCAATTGTAGTTTTATACTTAATTGAAAGATACCTTGACATAGGAATCACAGGTATTTGGTTAGGATTTCTTGGAATAAATATATTTATAGCTATAGCTATCTTCTCACATTTAAAAAAAATATTATTAAATATTGAAAAATCATTAAATTAAAAAGGTCTTTTTATAAATGTTTTTTCTTTTTTGAATATTTTTTCTTTTTACTTTTAAATGTAAATTGTTTGTTTTCCTTTCCACTAGAAGATTTTGAGGATCTAAATTTTTTAACATTTCTTTTGCTTTTTTTATATTTATTTTTTGAATTTTTAAAACGAGAAAGATTAGTAGTAATCGTAGGACTCTTAAAATTTGGATTGATTAATTTTTGGATGGCTTCCCATTTTGCTTTATCAACGGTAGTTAAAAATGTTATAGCAGACCCTTTAGCCCCTGCTCTAGCTGTTCTTCCTATTCGATGAACATAATCTTCTGGGCTTTGAGTAATATCGTAATTAATGACATGTTCAATATGCGGTATATCTAGACCTCTTGCAGCTACATCAGTTGCAACCAAAATCCTAAATTTTAACCTTCTATAATTAAGTATTACTCTATCTCTTCTGCTTTGTCTTAAATCTCCATGAATTGCATCAGCACTATAGTTTTCTGATCTCAATTTTTTGGCAAGTTTTTCAGCTCCTCTTTTTGTTTTAACAAATATAATTATAGAACCTTTTCTTTTATCTAACTGCAAAACTAGTTGATCGTATTTACCTCCTTGATTAACCTTTAAGGTCTCTTGCTTAACATTTTTGATAGGCTTGTTTTCTCCTCCAATACTAATTTTTACTGGATCAAATAAAAATTTTTCAGCAAGAGACATAATGTTTTTTGGAATTGTAGCTGAAAATAATAAAGTCTGATGCTTCGGTATTTTTGATAAAATATTATTAATATCTTTACTAAAACCCATATCTAACATTCTATCAGTTTCATCTAAAACTAAGAAAGTAGTAGAAGCTAAGATCAATGTTTTACGCTGAAGATGATCTTTAGTTCTACCTGGGGTTCCTACTACAATTCTTGCTTTTCTTTTTAATTGGTGTAATTGCTTTGACATTGAATCTCCACCAATCAATAAAGCTGTTGTAATAGGGTTTTTCGTGTCTAATAATTCTCTTATTGATTGTAAGACTTGAGCTGCCAACTCTCTAGTTGGTGTGAGAATCAAGGCACTATCTTTTCGATTTTTAATGAGATGAGAAATTAAAGGTATTGCAAATGCAATTGTTTTTCCTGTTCCGGTTTGAGCTCTTCCTAAAATATCTTTTCCCATTAATGCTAAAGGGATAGTCTGTGACTGTATTGGCGTTGGTGTTTTAAATTTCATTCTCTGAAGAGCTTTAGTTATTGACTGATGTAGTTTTAATGTTGAAAATTTTTCCATACTATTTTTTTCTTCCAAAGAAATATGAATCCAGTTAAGGATTCTTGCTAACTTAGTTTGGCAAGAATTATCACATTCTTGGATAATTACCTAAGAAGTTATTTATAAATTTTACTATTGGGTAGTTTTGAATTTTATGCTTAACTGGTAAAAGTGATTAATAAAACAAAATTTCAAGTTGAACAAAAAGCTTTTAAAATTTTAAAAAAAACTGGAATGCTTATAATAGATCAAGTAAATGGTTTTTGTACTGTAGGTGCAGGAAATTTAGCTCCTTTAAAGTATAATCAACAAATCAATAACATGATCAAAGAAACTTCTAAATTAGCAAAAATTTTTACTTCTAACTCAATGCCAATTTGTCTTTTTCTTGATAATCATGAGGAGGATAGACCTGAATATCCCTTTCCGCCTCATTGTATAAAAGGAACTGGAGAGGAGCTTTTGGTAACTGAATTAGAGTGGTTAAAGCAAACTGATTCTTTAATGATATCAAAAGATTGTATAAATGGATTTATTGGATCAATTGAAAAAAACACCAATAAAAACTTATTTATTGAATGGATAAAAAAGAATCAAATTGAAACTTTAATAGTAACAGGTATTTGTACTGATATTTGTGTTTTGGACTTTGTTCTTACATGTATGTCAGCAATAAATCATCAAATTATTAAACCTCTTAGTGAAATAGTTGTGTTTAGCGAAGCTTGTGCAACTTACCATATGGAACAAAAAGATTTAGATAGATTAAATCTTGATCAAAGTATGCTTCACGACCAAGAAAACTATCATCAAATTGGACTAAAAATTATGCAGATGCGTGGTGCTTTGATTTCTAATAAAATTATCTTTAAGGCATAATTAATATGAAAATTTAGCATATCAATATATTAAAGAATAAATATATAAATGATTTGCGCTTTATTCTCTAAATATAATCTCTCATACTTATTCCAAAGATTAGAGCGCATAAAATTTTTAAATTTTTAAATAAATTTCTTTATAAATAATATAAAATATAAGGTAAGACATAACTAAAACAACCAGGGAATTAATGATTTTCCATCCTAATTTATTATTGATATACGGCCTCAATAACTGTGCTCCATAACCAAGAAAGAAAAAAGCTAAAAATGATGCAATGCCAGCTCCTAATCCAAAAAAAACTTTACTTTCCAAAGACATAGTTTTTGAAAAATTTCCTAGAAAAAATACTGTATCAGAGTAGACATGAGGATTAAGAAATGTAAAACCAAGGGTCTTAAGTGAAGATTGCTTTATTGTATCAACACTTGAATTAGTACTTAGAGAGTAGTTATCAACCGTTTTTTTAGAAATCTTTGTATAAATAAAGTAAATTAAAAAAACTATTAATAATGAATTGAGACATAATATTACCCATGTATTCAATAAAAATTGAAAAAATGTAAATAAAAAAATTCCTAAAAAAATTAAGAATAAATCAGAAAATGAACAAATCAGACAAATAATAAAAATATTATTTTTTTTAAGACCTTGTTCTATTACAAATAAATTTTGAGGACCCAAAGCTAATATTAAGCTAAAACCAATAGTCAAACCTATTAACAACATTTCCATGATTAAAAGTACTATAATCTAATAATAAAAAACTCTTTACTCCTTAATTAATGATTATATAAACAACTTCTATGAAAATTTATATAGGAATGGTTCTTTTTGCAGCAATCTTTATTTATGTAATTACAGATGGCTTCGATAAAATAAGCCTTCCTCTTTAGTATTAAAAATCACTTATAGTATCCTTAATTATTTTGCAATTCTTCTTATCAAAATACTTAAACGCACCTATGTGGAAGGGAAACTTTTTTATTGTGAAAGACTCTTTTGAAAAATTCTTAAAATCAGAATGTAAATAACTAAACTCTAAATAGTTATTAAACAGAGCTTCTGTTACCTCACATATTTTCTGAGCATTTGATTTTTTTGAAGTTATAAATAACCAATCTGAATTAATGCCCTTAAAGTAGACAACTGCTTGGAAGTTGCTTAAGTCATTATTACTGTTTATCTCACTTATATTTATAACTGCATAGTCCGCTTCACCCAATTTTATAAGGTCTAAGTTTGATTTAGTACCTTTAGAAATAATAACATTACAGTCTAATTTATTTGTGCCACCCATAAATTTGCTTAACTCTAATTGTCGGTTAAGCATTTTACATACTCCTTTGGCAATTATGTACTCCATAGTTAATGAGGAATTACTAGCAATCTCTATTTCTAAATCATTGGTTAAAGCGCTAAGATTCAAAATTGGTAATATCAATAAAAGAACTAAATATTTCATATCTATAATTTAAATTTTAAGATACTACTGATTTTAATGAGTACAACTATTGTATTAATCTCATCAGCCTTTGTGGCCTATTTTTTAGAAAGCATATTTGGTTTCGGCGGAACAATTATTTTTCTTACCATAGCGGGCTTTAATATAGATTTTAAACTTGCTTTAGAAGTAGCTATGTTTGCTGGAATGTTTTCTGGATTAGCAGTTCTTATACAGTCGTATAAAAAAATGAATGTCCTACATGTTAAAAAAATTGTCTTATTAACCCTTCCTGGTGTAATTATTGGAACTTTTCTTATAGATATCCTTCAAATTAATATCTTACTAAAACTTTTTTCCTCTTTGTTGATTACATATGGGCTTCTTACACTATTAATACCAAAAATGGATTTACCTAAATGGATTGATCAAATGTTTGTTATTTTAGGTGGTTTTATTCAAGGTATTTTTACAATTGGCGGCCCTTTTGTATTGATGGGGTATAAAAACAATTTTTCAGGAAAGCAAGAATTACGAGCCACAATGGCTGGTTTCTTCTTTTTGATAAATTTTTATAGACTGTTACAAAACTATTTTACTGGGGGGACAGTTATAGTTACTTTTTTAAGTTATTATTGGTTAGGTTTTTTTATAATGATTGCTGTATGGATAGGTTATGTTTTTCATGTTAAAATACCTGAGAAAGTTTTTTACTTATGTATGGTACTTGGTTTGACTACTATCGGTTTTGTATTGTTGCTAAGATAAATAATGGTTGATTGGAAAAATTATGGACCTATTTATAGTGTTGCTCCAGGGATTAAAAAATTAGGATCTCTCCCAATTATCGAGTTTGACGATCAAGAAGAGAGGTATCTTAATCTTAAAAAAAAATCTAGGGACAATGTATTTTTTGATCCACTTTTTGATAAAAAAATGGATGTTAAGATAACTCTAAAAATTCAATCTATTCTAAAAAACGAATATCCAAAAAAAAAAATTTCAGTTTAAAAATTTTGAAGAAATAGGATATGAAATTCAAGAGGATATCGCTATTTTTCATCGATCTAACAAATTAATAGCCCTTCATGTATCCTTTCCCTCTATGTGGGTACCTAAAGAAAAAATAGGCATGACATTTGCAAGTATTCATGCGCCTGTACCAGGAATGGAAACTTTTCTAGACAATGAACAAAAGTATGTAGATATGATGGTCAATGCTGAAAAACCAATAATTAGGTATGTTTGGGGAGAACATTTCAATTATTTACTCTGTCCTTTAGAGCCCCTAAGTGAAGGGATAAAGGTCATTCATACTGAAAGACAAACTTTCGTAGGTATGCCAAAGGACGACTTGGGAATTTTTTTTATAAGAAAAAAAGTGATTCTTTTCAAACAAACTAATAATGAATTTCAGATATGGTACAAAAAACAGGTGGCTTCTATGACAGAAGATCAGTTAGACTATAAAATTGGTCCTTAATTTATTCTTTATCAGTTGTAGGAGTTGGAGGGTTATCAGGATTTGTTAAACGCTCTAATTCAGCCAACTCTTCAGCCTCTTTTTTTGCTTCTCTTTTAGCTTTTTTTGCGGCAAGTTTTTCTAAGCGCTTACGTTCCTTCTCCATTGCTCTCTCACCTGTTTTTGATTTATAATCAAAATGTAGTCCCATAATAAAAAAAATATATCATAATTTTATTAAATGGAGAAATAGAACTATTAACTGTATAGAATCATTGAGATTACTATGAAATTAAAAAAAACATATCTTGGCTTATACCTTTCGATTCAGTTTTTGCTATTTAGTGGGTTCTTATTTTTTCCATTATTCTCAGTAGAAAATTTCTTCTTTTTTACTCAAAAAAAAAATATCATAAATATACTAATAGCCCTTTATGAAAATTCAGAAATTTTTTTATTTTTAATATTATTTATTAGTACTGTTTTAATTCCAGGTTTAAAATTTATATTTTCCATACTGACTTATTTAGATCCATCAATTAAAACCACAAGGAAATTACTTTACTTTTTTACTAAATGGTCAATGTTGGATTTATTGCTTATAGCTATAGCAGTAACAGTTTTTAAATTATCTATTTTTACTGAAATGAAAGTTGAATTAGGAAGTTATTTTCTATGTGCTTTTGTTGTACTCTCAATATTTTTTGAAGAAAAATATAACTAACCTAATATTTTACTGATAACATTAACCCAATTATCATGACATAGTTTTTTCATTAACTGGTCATTGAAGCCATGGTTTTTCATTAATAGTCTCAATTTATTTAATCCTAATACATCATTTATACCTGAAGGAATTAACGCACCATCAAAATCAGAACCAAACCCAACCTTATCATCCCCTAATTTTTCAATTAAATAATTAAAATGTCTTAATATAATATCTAGATCGGTGTCTGCTAGCATTTTTCCATCTGTTCTTAAAAATGCTGGCGCAAAATTAACTCCTACCATTCCTCCCGAATCTTTAATAGCGGATAATTGTTTATCAGTTAAATTTCTTGTGTGTGTGCAAATTGAATGAGCATTACTATGAGTAGCTATAAGAGGTGACTGAGATAATTTTTCTATATCCCAAAACCCTTTTTCATTGAGATGAGATAAATCTATAATGATTTTACGTTTGTTGCATTCCTTTATTAATTGTTTACCAATTTCTGTTAATCCTTCTCCCGTATCGGGGGAACTTGGAAATTTAAAAGGTACTCCATGAGCAAAAAGTGTCGGTCTACTCCAAACAGGACCTATTGAACGGAGACCTAAATCATAAAGAGTATCTAAATTCTCTAAATCACTTCCAATTGCTTCAGCGCCTTCTATATGCATGATCACAGATAGTTTTTTGTTTAATATAGACTCATTCAAGTCTTTTGCATTTTTACAAATTTTGATTTCACCTTTTGATTGTTTTTCAATGTTTTTTAAAATATCAATTTTTTGCAATACTATTGGAAGAGCTAATGAAACATCAACTGGCTTTGGAAGTGGTAACTCATATGAATCATTTTCCATATCATCATATCTGATAGGCTTATCAGCAGATTTAATTTTTTCTTCCTGAGAAGGCACATAAATAGCAAAAAAACCTCCTATAAAACCAGCTTCTTTAATTCTTGGGAAGTCTAGATGACCCTCATTATCTCCTTTAAGGAAGTCCTCGTGGACACTTTCTTTATCTTTTAAAAACAATCTAAATAAGACGTCATTATGACCATCAAATATTTTCATGTTTTCATTCATTAAAAAACATTTTGCTCATTTATCCAATATTTCCAACTATTTTATTCCTTGATAAATAACTTTTTTATCCATAAACATAGCCTCAATGGATTTCTATACTATTATTTCAATTGCAGTTGCAGCTTTTATATTTGGGATCACTCCAGGACCTGGGACATTAGCTGTGTTATCTGTTTCTACATCACAAGGATTTAAACCTGGGGTTATTCTTAGTGCTGGCGAAGCTATGGGAGATGTCATGTACTTAACCTTTGCAATACTGTCTTTAGGATATTTAGCAGAAGTTTTAGACCCAGTAATAAAGCTTGTTCGTTGGATCGGCGCTGCCTATATAATGTATTTAGGTATTTTTCAAATAAGACTAAAAGGATTAAATCTAAGAAATAAACATAAATCAAATTCATCTATTAAAACTTTATTAATAGGTTTCTTAATTGGAAGCACTAACCCAAAAGTGATTGTATTTTATTTATCCTTTATTCCACTATTTATTAACTTAAGTGCCTTAAACTTATTTACAGGGATACAACTGGTCATAACAATTTACCTGAGTGTATTTTTTGCCTGTTTTGTCGTTTGTTTAAGTGGGAATCAATTAAGGAAAATGATTGAAAATCCTATTTATTCTAGAAGACTCAATATCGCAACTGGGTCTATGATGGTTTTAGTAGGAATATTTTTGTTTATAAGCTAATTGCTTAATAATATTAAAAGCTTAGCATTAATAAGTGATTAAATTCATTTTACTCTTCTTTAGTTCTTTTTTTTTTAAATAGTTTTGCGGTTAGTGGGCAGTTAATACCTAATGGAAATTACGAGCTTATTTGGAAGCACACTAATAAAAAAAACAATAAAACAGAAATACTTGTTATAGATTATGCTGAAATAATTGATGGAAACGTCAATTTTATATCAATGCCTTGTGCAACTGGACTTGAGGCATACGCTAGAAAAAATTTCAGATATCAAGCTTCTAAAGACTTATCAAAGAGAGAAATTATAAAAGCATTAATCGCAAGCCTTTAAAGCTGTATCATTTTTAGACATCAGCAGTCTTTTAATAACAAAGGTAATTTGTAAAAAAAAATCTTATTTTGTAAGAAAGAAAGGATAATTAATGAATAAAATTTATACTAACGCTTTAAGATCAATGGGTTCTTTAACTAACTTATTTTCTAATAAAAATGACGGGATTATTAACTTTTGTAAAGTAGAATATGGTAATGACTGGCGATGGGCCTATACGCATTTCCAAGAACACAAAACTTTGCCAAAATTTATCAAGGAGGTAATTTAATGAAAACTATTGTTGAATATTTTAAAGAAATATTAAATAAAAAAAATAAGCAAATGTCCTGGGAAGATAAATATTTAGCACAATCAGTTGATCTTTATGATCTTGAAAGAAGACAAAAAGAACTAGATTACAAAAACTCTTCCAACTTTAATTTTAGAATGAAGTAAAATTGATATATTTACTTTATACTTTAAGTTAAAATCCAAATTTCAATACCGACAAATAAAAAAAGCAAAGAAAAAACTAAGTTAACCAAGCTCTTTGGTTTATTTAAATAAGCTGAAATATTGCCCATAGTGAAAACATATCCCATAAAAGTGTAGCTAATTGCTGAAAGAATATAGGTACCTATTGAAAATATTGATGCTTGATTAAAAGATAGGGCGTATTGAAATTTTAAAGTTGCTAGAGCTGACCAAAAGGCAAAAGCTTTAGGGTTTGTCATGGTTACAACCAAACCTCTTAAAAAGTATTCTTTATTACTTGAAAAATTTGTATTTTTTATAAAATCTTCCTTGGAATATAAATATTGTTTTAAGGATTGGTAGCTCAAATAGATCATATATCCAGAAGCTACTAGCTTTAATATCAAAAAACCAAATCCTAAATTTTGTGAAAATAACATTGATATTCCAGTTGTGGCCATAAAGCACCAAAAAGAAGATCCAACTGCTATTCCAAGTGAAGTTATAAAAACTTTAAAAATACTTCCTTTTATACCAATGGAAGCTGTTAAAAAAGTATTTGGCCCTGGAAGCCATACTGCTAGGCAAAAAATTCCCCAAGCTGAAACTAACGATAACCAAAAATTTATATCCATTAAAAATGGATTAGTGATTAAGAATTTGACTTAAAAATAACTTTGTCCTGTCATTTTTTGGATTATTAAAGAACTCAGAAGGACTGGCTTGTTCAACTATATTTCCTTCATCCATAAAAATCATTTGATCAGCAACGGTTTTTGCAAAACCCATTTCATGAGTAACAACAAGCATAGTCATTCCCTCTTCCGCTAATTGTATCATCACATCTAAAACCTCTTTAATCATCTCTGGATCAAGAGCTGATGTAGGCTCATCAAAAAGCATAATTTTAGGATTCATAGCTAATGATCTAGCTATAGCTACTCTTTGCTGCTGACCTCCAGATAACTGGCCAGGAAATTTTAGAGCTTGCTCTGGTATTTTAACTTTTTCAAGATAAGTCATTGCTACTTCTTCAGCCTCTTTTTTTGGCATTTTTTTAACCCAAATTGGCGCTAAACTAATATTATCTAAAACAGATAGGTGCGGAAATAAATTAAATTGTTGGAACACCATACCAACTTCTCTTCTAATAGTGTCAATATTTTTGAGATCACCTGTTAATTCTGTGCCATGTACAAAAATCTTTCCTTCTTGATGGGCTTCAAGTCGGTTAATACATCTAATCATTGTTGACTTACCAGATCCACTAGGACCACAGATAACAATTTTTTGTCCTTTGTTTACTACTAAGTCTATATCTTTAAGAACATGGAAATCATCATACCATTTGTTAACTTTTTCTAATGTTATTACTTGTTCACTCATTAACTACTATTATCCGTTTTTAATTTTTTCTCAAGATATAAGCTATATCGTGACATTGCAAAGCAAAAGATAAAGAAAACAATAGCAACAAAAACATAAACTTCATAATACAGCTTTGTCCAAGTCATATCCGCTAATGCAGCTCTTCCAATCCCAAGTAAGTCGAATAGTCCTATTATAAGGACAAGTGAAGTATCCTTAAATAATCCAATAGAAGTATTGACTATTGGTGGAATAGAAATTCTTAAAGCTTGTGGTAAAACAATTTTTCTGGTGCTTTGCCAATAAGTTAAGCCCATTGATCGGGCAGCTTCAATCTGACCTCTAGGTATCGCTTGAAGGCCGCCTCTTATAGCTTCAGCCATGTAAGCTGATTGGAAAAGTGTAACTGCAACCAATGCTCGAAGTAAGTTGTCAGGACTAACGCCATCAGGCAAAAATAAAGGTAACATAACATTAGCTGTAAATAGCAAGGTAATTAAAGGAACACCTCTTATAAATTCAATAAATATTACACATAGAAGACTTATGATTGGCATATTCGACCTTCTACCTAGGGCTAAAGCTATACTTAAAGGAAAAGCAAGAGCTATTCCGGTTACACCTAAAAATAAGGTAACTAAAAGCCCTCCCCATTTATTAGTACCTACAGTTGTTAAGCTGGGACCTCCATAAAGAAGATAAAAAGCTATAAAAGGGAATGCTAATGTGAAGTATAGTAAATATTTTCTAAAAGGAACTTTATCAAAGAAGATAGCAACTAAAGCAAATGGCAAAAGAAAAAATACTAAGTTCACTCTCCAAACTTCTGCAGCGGGATAAAAGCCATACATAAATTGATAAAATCTTACATGAATGATCGCCCAACATGCGCCGTAACTACCAGGTTCAATATTTTTAGAACAGAAAGTTCGATCAATAATTCTTTCTCCCCTGAAGTTTGTAAGAAAGTCCGCTTTAAATACAGCCCAATCAAGAAAGAAAACTGATACTTCATAAATGAAGTAAATAGATAAAACGGTAAGTAATGTATTAATCCAACTAGAAAATAAATTTTTTTTAGACCATATTAAAAATTTATTTGAATAAACTATGCTACTCATGCGTTACCTTTAAACTGAACCATGCGATTATAAAAATTCATCAATACTGAAATAGTTAAGCTCATAATTAAATAAGTAACCATTACAATTAACATAATCTCTATAGCTTTACCTGTTTGATTTAATGAAATTCCTCCAAATCCATGGACTAAATCTGAATATCCAATAGCAATTCCAAGAGATGAATTTTTAGTAAGGTTTAGATACTGTGAAGTTAAGGGAGGTATAATCACTCTAAGTGCTTGAGGTATAACTATTAACCTCATAACCAAACTACTTTTCAACCCCAAAGCTTGAGAAGCTTCCCTTTGTCCTTTTGATACAGCAATAATGCCAGAACGAACAGTTTCGGAAATAAAAGCAGCAGTATATATAGATAACCCAAGTAACATTCCTGCAAACTCTGGTCTTATAACCATACCTCCCTTAAAATTAAATCCTTTTAATATAGGGTGTTCAAATTCAAGAGGCATTCCCATAATATAGAAAAATACAACGGGAGTAAAAATAATGATTGCGGACATTATTGAGAAAATAGGAAACTGCTTACCAGTTTGGTTTTGTTTATTTTTTAAAAATTTTCTTAAAAAAAATGAAAATATTATTGCTAAAATAAAACTCCAAGTTACAACTGAAAAACCTTCTTTAAAAATAGGAGCAGGAGAATACAATCCTCGGTTTGATAAGTAAAAATATTCAAAAAATTGGATGGCTTTCTTTATCTTTGGTAAGTGAATGAGAATGCTATACCAAAGAATAATCTGTAAAAGAACAGGAACATTTCTTGTAAATTCTACATATACATAGGCTATATTTCTAAAAAGCCAGTTGCTAGAGAGTCGGATAATTCCAACTAAAAAACCTAAAATTGTCGCCAAAAATATTCCGCAAATTGATACTAAAAGTGTATTAAGAACTCCAACATAGTAAGCTCTTAAATGTGTATCCTTGCTAGTGAAATCTATAAGAGAGAAGCTTATGTCATAGCCAGCCGACATGCCTAAAAACTCAAAACCAGTTCCTATTCCTCTTTTTTCTAAATTGTAAGCTGTTGTTTGAGAAATTGAATAAACTAAGAGAGCAAAAAAACCTATAACTAAGGTTTGAATAACTATAGATCTGATTTTTTCATCAAAAATTAGCTTTCTTAGGAAGTTATTTTGCATAGAAGGTAGCTAATCAATCGGGCTACCTAATAATTATTAAATAGCCCGATTAAAGTTGTTTTTATCTAAATGGAGGTGCGTATAGAATACCACCATCTTTATAAAGAGCGTTTAATCCTCTTTGAATATTAATTGGTGTGTTTGGACCAATATGCTTTTCAAAGCTTTCAGAATAGTTTCCTACTTGCTTAATGATCTGATAAGCCCAATCATCTGATAGACCAAGCCACTGACCGTAACCAGCACCAGTATCTCCTACCTGAGCAACACCAAGAAGTCTTAGAACTTCTGGGTCTTTTGAGTTTTTCATTTCATCAACATTTGAAGAAGTAATTCCTTTTTCCTCAGCAATGATCATTGCATTTAGAGACCATCTTACGATATCTGCCCATGCGCCATCACCATGTCTCACTGAAGGTCCTAAAGGCTCTTTAGACACAATTTCAGGTAACACAACGTGTGCACTTGGGTCAGGATAACCTGCTCTACTTGCATATAATCCAGAAGCGTCAGTTGTATAAACATCACATCTTCCAGCAGTATAAGCTGCATCAGCTTCAGAGTTAGTTTCAACAGGAACAGCTTCGTAGCTCATTCCGTTAGCACTAAAGTAATCAGCTAAGTTCATTTCTGTTGTAGTTCCAACTTGAATACATACAGAAGCACCATCTAATTCACTAGCACTTGAAACTCCAAGAGATGCAGGTACCATGAATCCTTGACCATCATAATAGTTTACACCAACAAATTCTAAACCTAGCTCAACATCTCTTTGAAGAGTCCAAGTTGTATTTCTTGAAAGCATATCGATTTCACCTGATTGAAGAACAGTGAATCTAACTTTTGATGTAGTTGGTACAAATTCAACTTTTGTAGCATCTCCAAAAACAGCAGCTGCAACAGCACGACATACGTCTACGTCAATACCTTCCCATACTCCTGCATCGTTTGGTAAACCAAAGCCAGCTAAACCTGTATTTGAACCACACTTCAACATTCCTCTTGCTTTAACATCATCTAAAGTTGCCGCAAAAGAAGTAGAAGTGAAAAGCACTAATGTAAGTGCCATTAATAAAGACTTTAATTGTCTCATTATTTATCCTCCTATAATTATAGAACAGGCAAACTACCATAATGGAGGAATAAATCTATATAATTCAATAAAAAAAAATAAATACAAATTATCTAACTTGTCCTATAAAACTAATACTTATCTACAGATTGTTTGATAAATTTAATTGAAATCTAATCGATTTTAATTTAAATATGCTACCAAATTCATACTATCGTGGTATATTGTATACCACGGTTGTACGCGCTTAAAGAGAGGAAATTTAATAATAATGTCAGAAGTTAAATCAGATATAGAAATAGCTAGAGCTGCGAATAAAATAAATATCAAAGAGGTTGCAGCAAAAATTAATGTACCAGGGGAAAATTTAATTCAGTATGGTCACGATGCCGCAAAAATTGATTTTAACTTTATTGAAAAATCAAAAAGTAACAAAAATGGAAAATTAATTCTTGTAACCGCTATATCGCCTACTCCAGCAGGTGAAGGAAAAACAACTACCTCTGTTGGTCTTACAGACGGTTTAAATAAAATTGGAAAAAAATCTATTGTTGCTCTTAGAGAGCCAAGTTTAGGTCCGTGCTTCGGAATGAAAGGTGGTGCAGCTGGAGGTGGCTATGCACAAGTTGTACCTATGGAAGAAATTAATTTACATTTTACAGGAGACTTTCATGCAATTACTGCTGCTCATAATTTACTATCATCTTTAATTGATAATCATATTTATTGGGGAAATGAATTAGAAATTGATCAAAGAAGAATTACCTGGGGTAGAGTCGTAGATCTTGGAGATAGATCTCTTAGAAAAGTTAATGTCAATTTAGGAGGTATATCAAATGGATTTCCTCGTGAAGATAAATTTGACATTACTGTTGCAAGTGAAATTATGGCTATTTTCTGTTTAGCAACAGATATTAACGACCTTCAAAAAAGAATAGGAGATATAATTATTGCATACAGAAGAGATAAAAGTCCTGTATATGCTAGAGACGTTAAAGCTGAAGGTCCTATGACTGTGCTTTTAAAAAATGCTTTAATGCCAAATCTTGTTCAGACTCTTGAAAATAATCCAGCTATTATTCATGGAGGGCCTTTTGCGAATATTGCTCATGGATGTAACACTGTAATAGCAACAACTACTGCTTTAAAACTAGCAGATTATGTTGTAACTGAAGCTGGTTTTGGAGCTGACCTTGGAGCGGAAAAGTTTTTAGATATTAA
>PAHR01000042.1 GCA_002705265.1 Pelagibacteraceae bacterium
CAATACCAGAAAATATTAATTTTCCTTTTAAGGATAATATTGTTTCAACTGCTTTAAAAAAATCTTCATCTAAAGAATTCTTAAGTTTCGTGATGCCTTCAAGTTGTGTCTTTATTGCTAATTTTCCTTTTGATATAGTTTCTTTTTTTTTAATCATTATTAGTGGTGTGCAAATATGTCAACATCTTCCCATCCTGCCATATCCAATTTTACTCGGGTTTCTAAAAATTTTACAACATTATCAAATAGTTTTTGTCTACTAGTACTATCTAACTTTTTTTGTAAATTTTCTTTGATTTCATGTAAGTACCTCACATCATTTAAAGCATATTCAATTTGATCACTTGTTAATTTTTCTTGTCCCCAATCAGAGCTTTGCTCTTTTTTACTTATTTCAATTTTTAATATCTCTTGGACTAAATCTTTTAGACCATGATTACTTGTGTAAGTTCTTGTAAGCTTAGATGCTATTTTAGTACAAAATATATTTTTTACATTAATGTTTAAGTTTTTTTTCAACATAGCTATGTCAAATCTAGCATAATGAAATATTTTCATAATATTTTTGTCTTGCATAAGAATCTTTAAATTTTTTGAATCGCTTAGTTTAAAATTTTTGGGAAATTGAATTATATAGAATTTGCCATTGTCATTGTTCATAATTTGAACAAGACATAATCTATCACGATTAATGTTTAAGCCAAGAGTTTCGGTATCTACTGATAAGGATGTTTTAAAAGTATCCAAAATTTCTTTAGGTAAGTCATTTTTGAATAGTTGATAATTTGAATCCATAAGCTATATATTTATATAAGATTGAAAGAACAATGAAAAACAAAAATATTCTAATATTGGGTTCATCAGGAAATATAGGAAGAAGTTTGACTAAAAAGTTACTTTCTGATGGTTATTATTTAACAGCACCTCTAAGAAATCATGATAGAGCAAAAAGAAATATACTGTCCGGAGATATTGGTCAAATTAAAGTAATAAAATTCGATATCTCAAATATTAGCGCAATTGAGCAGGAAATTCAAAAATCTGATATTATCGTAAACTTGCTGGGCATATTATTTGAAAATTCAAATTGTTCCTTTGAGTTAGCACATTATTTAACACCTAAAATCCTTTCTAATCTAACGATCAAACATAATAAAAGACTTATACATGTTTCAAGTCTAGGTAGCTCTCTAAGTTCAAAATCTTCTTATCTTTATTCAAAAGCTTTAGGAGAACACCATATAGTTTCTAATCATAATAATTATACGATAATCAAACCAAGTATTGTTTTTGGTGAAGAGGATAAATTTCTAAATAATTTTGCACAGATGACTAAATTCTTACCTTTTCTCCCACTATATAAAAGAGGAAAAACAAAATTTCAACCTATATATATTGATGACCTTGCTTTATTTCTAAAAGTTATAATTGAAACAGAGAACACATATAAAAATAAAATATTTGATGCCGTAGGTCCTAATAGTTATTCATTTAAGGAAATATTAGAAATCATCTATGAGATACTAAAAAAAAAGAAACGTTTTATAAATATTCCTGATTTGTTAGGAGCAATTCAAGGAAGGGTGATGGGCTTACTTCCTAAGCCACCATTTACCTATGACCAATTTATTAGCTTAGACTATGATAGTGTTTCCCCAGGTAGTGAAAAAATTGTTGCTTCAGCAATAGGAAGAGAATTATCTTCAATGAAATTGATTGCATCTATATATTTAAATAAATTTATAGAAAAAATTTAAACTAAAAGAGCTAAAATAATAAAACCTAAAATAATTCTATAAACAATATATGGAAGAAATCCTATTTTGTTAATATATTTTATAAATAGTTTTAAAGTTATATAAGCTACAAAAAAACATATTATGAAAATTAAAAATAAATCTAAGCTAAATTCGAATTTAATGAGCTCTTTATAATTACTTAGAAAAGAAATAAGTATTATAGGCAAGCTCATAAGTAAGCTAAAATAAATAGAATCACTTTTAGATTTGCCTAGTAATAAAAATGCCGTTATGCATGCGCCTGATCTACTAAATCCTGGAATAAAAGCAAGACATTGAAATAGGCCTGCAATTAAAAAATCAAAGTTTTTTGATTTTGATTTAATTTTTATGTTTTTTGAATAAGAGGAAGCAAAAAGTAAAATTGCGCCTATTATTGACGAAAATGCAATGGTTTGAAGAGACACATAGTTGTAATTAAATAATTTAATAAAAAACCCAACAATTAAGGCGGGCATTGTTGCAATAAATAAAGGTTTTAAATTTCCTAAAATTTTTTTTTTAAAATTACCAGAGGAATTTTTAAAAAGGAATAGACACAATGCTAATAATGTTGAAAAGTGTGCTGTAGTTTCAAATAATAAATTTCTTGATTCTGAAGCCATAATAAATTTATCCACTAAATTTAAGTGGCCACTGGAGCTTATAGGGATAAATTCAGTAAAACCTTGTACAAAAGAGTATACAAAAATATATATTAATTGATTTTCTGTCATAAATTATTACAAATTTTTTTTTTACTTTTTAAATTCTCTGTAATATAAATACAATCCAAAAAAAATATAGGAGTATTTAGTAACAAAATATTACAATGTTAGAATTTTTTAAAAAGAAACAAGTTTCTCCAAGTAAAACCGAAGCAGATAAAAGAATTAAAGATTTTCAAGAAATTTATAATAATTACTCGACAAAAGATTCAATTGATCAAGCTTCTAGATGCTCCCAATGTGGAATACCCTTTTGTCAGATTCATTGCCCGTTAAACAATAATATCCCTGATTGGTTAAAGTATATAGCGGAAGACAGACTTGAAGAAGCATATGAAATATCTTCATCTACTAATGCTTTTCCAGAAGTTTGTGGAAGGGTTTGTCCTCAAGATAGATTATGTGAAGGCAACTGCGTAGTAGAAAAAGCTGGATTTGGGTCTATCACCATTGGAAGCTTAGAAAAATATATCACAGAGACAGCTTGGGATAATGGATGGATAAATCCTATTAAATCCGAAAAAAAACAAAATCAAAAGGTTGCAATAATTGGCTCAGGTCCTGCGGGCCTGGCTGCAGCAACTTATCTTTTAGAGTATGGTTATGAAGTTGAAGTTTTCGAAAAAAGTGACCGAATAGGAGGTCTTTTAATTTATGGAATTCCTAATTTTAAATTAGATAAATCTCTTGTAATAAGAAGAACTGATTGGCTAAAAGAAAGCGGAGTAAAATTTAACGTAAATTGTGAAATTGGAAAAGACATTACCTTTAAAAAACTTGAAAATACATTTGATGCAATATTAATTGCTACTGGTGTTTATAAAGCAAGATCACTTGACGTAGTAACAGAAAATATCCATAATTCTATTCCGGCTTTAGACTATTTAATTGAAAGTAATAAATTAGGACTTGGTGATAGAGCTTCAGAAAATAAGTACTTAAATGCTAAAGACAAAAGAGTAATTGTTATTGGCGGAGGTGATACTGCTATGGATTGTGTAAGAACAGCAGTAAGACAGCAAGCTTCAGAAGTAATTTGTCTTTATAGAAGAAATAAAGAAAATATGCCTGGCTCTGCTAGAGAAGTTGCTAATGCAGAACAAGAAGGAGTTAATTTCAAATGGTTATCAGTACCATCAAAAATTATTCAAGAAAAAAATATAGCAACAGGGTTAACTTATAAAGTTGCAAAACTAGGAGAAGTAGATGATAGCGGTAGAAGATCCCCAGTAGATACAGGGATTGAAAAGTCGTTAAAGTCTAATCTAATAATTGAAGCATTGGGATTTCAGCCTGAAAATATTAATGAAAAATTTAAAACCCATTTAGATTTAACTGGATGGGATACTATAAAAGTCGACTTTAATAGATTTCAAACAAGTAATCCTAAGGTATTTGCAGCAGGTGATATTGTAAGGGGAGCTTCGCTAGTTGTATGGGCAATTCATGATGGGAGAGAAGCTGCAAAAAAAATAAAAAATTTCTTATCATCAAATAATATAAAAAAAGCATCATGAATAAAAAATTATTCCTACAGAATTATAAAAAAAATAAAAGAATATTAGAAAAGCAGGGTATTTATTCAAAAAACCAAGAACACGATAACTGTGGAGTAGGTATTGTTGCTTCAATAAAAGGAGAGTCGCGAAGAGATATTGTTGAAAAAGGAATAGAAGCATTGAAAGCGGTATTTCATAGAGGGGCAGTTGATGCCGATGGAAAAACCGGTGATGGTGCTGGTATCATGCTAGAAGTATCAAAAACCTTTTTCAAAAAACAAATTTCCAAAACAGGTCACAAATCAAAAGAAGACAGTACGATCGGAGTAGGAATGGTTTTTCTTCCAAAACAAGATTTTGGAGCTCAAGAAAAATGTCGAGCTATTATGGAGTATGAAGTTATTAAGTCTGGGATGAGCTTGTTCGGTTGGAGACAGGTGCCAGTTGATTCAACAATAATTGGAGAAAAAGCTAATTATACTAGACCAGAAATAGAGCAATTAATTTTTTCTCCAAAAGATAAAAATGAAAACATAGAAAAAACACTTTTTTTAACTAGAAGAAGAATAGAAAACAAAATCAAATCCCTTAATATAAGTGATTTTTATATTTGTTCTCTTTCTTCTGAGGTAATTGTTTATAAAGGAATGTTTCTCGCGGAGCAGCTATCCTCTTTTTATCCCGATTTATTAGATAAAGATTTTAAATCTAAGTTCGCTATTTATCATCAAAGATATTCAACAAATACTTTTCCTACTTGGTCTCTTGCACAGCCTTTTAGGATTCTTGCTCATAACGGTGAAATTAACACACTAAAAGGTAATGTGAATTGGATGAGAGCTCATGAAACCCGACTGACTGATCCATTCTTTGATAACAGAGTTGAAGATTTAAAACCTATACTCGACTCTGATGCTTCTGACTCGGCGTCTTTAGATGCAGCTTTCGAAATTCTTCTTCAAACTGGTAGAAGTTTGCCTATGACTAAAAGCATGATAATTCCTGAAGCATGGTCTAACAATAATGACATGCCTAATGAGTTAAAAAAAATGTATGCCTACTGTAATGCAGTAATAGAACCTTGGGATGGACCAGCTGCAGTTTGTGGAAATTTTGGTGATTGGATTATTTCAGGAATGGACAGAAATGGCCTAAGACCTTTAAGATACTTAATCACAGATGATAATTTACTCATATCTGGCTCTGAGGCTGGTATGGTTATAGTAGATGATAGTAAAATTTTAAAAAAAGGTAGAGTAGGTCCAGGTGAATTAATTGCTATAAATTACAAAGAAAAAAAATTTTATCAAAGCGATGAATTAAAATTAAAACTTTCCACCTCTTTACCATTTGTTGACTGGAATAAAAAAACAATATTTTTAGATGAATTACTTAATAGAGAGGATATACCTAATGCTCCCTTAGAAACACTTGAAGATACTAAAAAAATATCAAAATATTTTAATCAAACAATTGAATTAATGGATCTAATCTTAGATCCTATGGCCAATTCCGGTCAAGAGGCATTAGGGTCCATGGGTGATGACACTCCTCTAAGTGTCCTAACTAATAATTACAGAGGACTTCACTCTTTCTTTAAACAAAATTTTGCTCAGGTAACTAATCCACCGATAGATAGCTTAAGAGAACAAATTGTAATGAGTTTAAAAACTAGACTTGGTAACTTAGGAAATATAGCGGATTCGGATGAAGATCAGCTTAATTTAGTACTTTTAGAAAGCCCAGTTCTTTTAGACCATGAATTAAGATCACTTAAAAAACACCTATCTGATAGCACTGAAGAAATTGATTGTACATTTAAAAAAGATATCGAAACAAACTTTTTAGACCAGTTACAACGAATTTGTTTAGAAGCTGAAAGAGCCGTAAGATCAGGAGCTCAGCATATAATTCTTACCGACTTTGAAATTAATAAAGACAAAATTTCGCTACCAATGATTTTAGCTACAAGCGCGGTCCACAATTATTTAATTAAAAATAAACTTAGAACTTTTACATCACTGAATATTTCCTCTAGAGAATGTTTGGATGTTCATTACTTTGCAGTTTTAATTGGCGTAGGAGCCACTACAGTAAATGCTTCGTTAATTGAAAGTTTAATTTACCAAAGATTTCAAAAGGGCATTTATGGAAATATTACATATCAAAAACTTTTATTAAATTATAAAAAAGCTATCGAAAAAGGATTAAGAAAAATTATCAGTAAAATGGGCATATCAATTATCAGTTCATATAGGGGTGGAGGTAATTTTGAAATAATAGGATTAAGCAGAAGCATGGTAGAAAGTTTTTTCCCTGGAATGTCTTCAAGAATTTCAGGGATAGGTCTTGAAGGATTAGAAAAAAGAATGAGAAAACAACATAAAGAAGCATACTTGTCATCTAATACCGTTCTAGATATAGGAGGTGAATATAGATATAGAGCAAAAGGAGAAACTCATGCTTTTGAAGGACAATCAATACACATGCTTCAAGAATCAGTGGCTCGTGACTCATACAATTTATATAAAAAATATACTGATAGGATTTATAACCAAAAACCTATTCATATTCGAGATATTCTAGAAATTGAAAGTCAAAAAATTCCTCTTATTGTTGATAGCGTTGAAAGTATTTCTGAGATAAGAAAAAGCTTTGTATCACCAGGTATCTCTTTAGGGGCTTTAAGCCCAGAAGCTCACGAAACCTTAGCAATTGCAATGAATAGAATTGGTTCAAAATCTGATTCAGGTGAGGGTGGAGAAGATCCAAAAAGATTCAAACAAAATGAAAATGGTGATAATGCAAGCTCTGCGATAAAACAAGTTGCAAGTGGTCGTTTTGGCGTAACAGCAGAATATTTAAATAATTGTAATGAAATTGAAATTAAAATTGCTCAAGGAGCAAAACCGGGAGAGGGAGGGCAATTGCCCGGATATAAAGTAAGTGAATTAATAGCAAAAATGCGTAATAGCACACCTGGTGTTACTCTTATCAGCCCACCCCCTCACCATGACATATATTCGATAGAGGATTTAGCACAATTAATTTATGACTTAAAACAAATTAATCCAGTAGCGAAAGTTTGTGTAAAATTAGTTGCCCAATCAGGTATAGGGACCGTTGCGGCAGGTGTTGCTAAAGCGAAAGCTGACACAATTTTAATCTCTGGTCATTCAGGTGGTACTGGAGCAAGTCCACAATCAAGCATTAAATATGTTGGATTGCCTTGGGAGCTAGGCCTAAGTGAAGTTCATCAGATTCTTACTCTAAATGGATTAAGAGATAAAGTTACATTGAGAACTGACGGTGGAATAAAAACAGGAAGAGATATTGTTATAGCAGCTATATTGGGTGCTGAAGAGTACGGAATTGGCACTGCCTCATTGGTAGCAATGGGATGCATTATGGTTAGGCAATGTCATTCAAATACTTGTCCAGTTGGTGTTTGTACTCAAGATGAAAAGTTGAGAGAAAAATTTAGCGGAACACCTGAGAAGGTTATCAATTTGTTTTCTTTTATAGCTGAAGAGGTTAGAGAAATATTAGCAAAACTCGGTTATAATTCTCTTAAAGATATTATTGGTAAAACCGAACTTTTATATCAAGCTCATCATGGTTCAAGTGATTTGGATAATTTAGATTTAAACCCAATTTTAACTAAAATAGATAGTGGGCTACCTTCAAATTTTCATAATAAAAAACAACGCAATGAGGTTCCACCAACTTTAGATGATAAATTTGATGAAGATGGAAAAGATTTTATTGAAAAAGGACAAAAAATTGAACTGACCTATAATATTAGAAATACTCATAGGACAGTAGGAACAAAAATCTCTTCATTTATTACTCGTAAATATGGAATGAATTCTTTATCTGAGGGTCATGTATCACTGAAGTTAAGAGGATCGGCAGGTAACTCACTTGGCGCTTTTGCAGTAAAAGGTCTTAAAATAAATGTTTTTGGCGAAGCAAACGATTATGTAGGCAAAGGTTTATCAGGGGGAACAATTGTAATACAAACAAGAAATTCTTTTTCTAAACCAAGTCATGAAAACGTAATATTAGGAAATGTAAGTTTGTACGGAGCAATATCTGGAAAACTTTATGCGTCTGGACAAGCTGGCGATAGATTTTGTGTAAGAAATTCTGGCGCTCATGCAATAGTTGAAGGTTGTGGTTATAATGGCTGTGAATACATGACAGGAGGTAGTGCAATAATTTTAGGAGATATTGGAGATAATTTCGGAGCAGGAATGACAGGAGGGCATGCTTTTATTTATTCCTCACAAAAAAGACTATTTAATTTAATTAATATGGAGACAATTGGTATATATGAATCAAAAGATATAAAGTGGCAAGAACATTTACTAAAAGAATTAAAAGAATTTTATAAAGAAACAAAATCATTAAGGGCAGAAAATATTATTCAAAATTTTAACACTGAAATCAAAAAATTTATTCATATTGTTCCTAATGAGGTAGCTGACAAGCTTAGCTATCCAGTAAAAAAAGATTTTAAAATAGCTTAAATATTATCTTTTAAGAAATTTAATGCATTTTTTGTTGAGAGACTGTGATCCTCACCTTTAATAATTTTAATTTTTAAATTTCTAAATTGATTTGTTTTTAATAAATTATTATTATAAGTAAAAGGCACACTTTTATCTTCACTTCCATGTATAAAAACCACCTCTTTTTTATATATTTTTTTAATTTTATTTAAAAGCAACCCCCTGCTTTTATAAATAAGATTTTTAGAATATACATATTGAAAATTTTTGCTCACATTTATCTTTACTAATTTATTTTTCTTAATTTTTAATTTATTTGCAATTGATAGATTTTTCCAAATAAGTTTTTCAGTAAAATCTGGAGCGGGAGCTAGCCCGATAAGTTTTTCTATTTTTTTAGGATTATAAAGAGCATAAAGACAACCAAGCCAACCACCCATGCTAGAGCCAATTAAAATGATATGTTTATCAATCTTCAAATATTTAATAATTCTTTTAAGATCATCAAACCAATCTTTTATTGATAATTCTTCAAATATGCCTGAAGATTTACCATGACCCCTGCAATCAAAGGCAAGATATGAATAGCCATTATTTTTACAATATTCATCTAAGAATAAAGATTTTTTTCCTGTCATATCAGATTTTAATCCATGAATAAAAACAATAGTTTTTTTAGTTCTTTTAATAAATTTATAGGCTATTTTATGATTCCTAAAGGTATGATATTTTAACTGTGTCACAAATTAAAACTAATCAAAAAATCATTTGTTTGCAAATAATTCCTAGTTTAGGAGTTGGGGGTATAGAAAGAGGTGTTCTAGATATATCAAGGTATTTAGATTCACTAAGTATAGAAAATCATATTTTTTGTGAAAATTATAATCCAAATTTATTAACTAAAACAGAAATAGAAAAAATAATAACAACTCAAAATGAAAGTTTTAAAAGTATATTAGGAATAAAAAAAATTAAAAAACAACTTAAAGCAATTGTCAAAAAATATAATATTAATTTAATACATGTTTCATCAAGAGCACCAGCTTTTTTTTTAAATTCATTTATAAAAAAACTTCCAGTTAAATACGTTACAAGCTTTCATAATCCATATAAGAAAAAAAATTTTTTAAAAAAGTTTTATAATTCTTTTTTACTAAAAGGTGATATCGTTATTGCTAATTCCTATTTTACAAAAAAACATATCCAATTGGAATATAATAAAAATTCAAATATTTTTGTAGTCCAAAGAGGTACGGATATTAAATATTTTAACCCAGACAATATAAGTGTTACGGAAATTAATAATATTAAAAATGAACTAAATATTAAAGAAGAAGAAATTGTATTTATGATTCCTTCTAGAATATCTTCATGGAAAGGACACCCTAAATTCCTAGAATATATATTTAAAATAAATTTAAAAAATAACGAGAAATTTAAAATTTTATTTTTCTCTAATAATGACTTTCAAAAAAATAATCTTTATAAAATTGCTAAAAAATTTCATTTAATTAATGAGCTAATTATATTGAACGAAAGTCAGAATATAAGAAATTATTATTTTTTAAGTGACATAATTATAAGTATGTCGCTGAAGGAAGAGGGTTTTGGGAGAACTATATCTGAAGCACTGGCCATGAAAAAAATTGTTATTGCTCCTAAACAAGGAGGAACAAAGGAACAACTTGAAAAATTTGATAATAATTTACTTTTTGTTCCTAATAACTTACACAGTTTTGAAAATGCTATAAAATATGCAATAAAAAACAAAGATAATAATATTGAATTAAGAAGAAAGTACATAGTTTCAAATTTTTCATTAGAAGATATGCTTTCTAAAACACTTAGCTTGTATGAAAAATAATCCAAAAGTATTAATTATAAAGCATGGTTCTTTAGGTGATATATTTATGGCTCTTGATGCTATAAATAGTATTCAAAAACATTTTAATTCAAACAATATTTATTTTTGTACTACAAAGTTTGGGAAAAAAACTTTATTAGAATTAGATTTGGGATTTAATCTTAAATTCATTGTTGATGATAGAAAAAAAAATCCAATATTATTATTTTTTTTACTTTATAAATTAATAACACATAATTTTGACTATATAATTGATTTACAAAATTCAAAAAGGACATGTTTTTATATATATTTTTTAAGATTTTTTAAAAAAAAATATATCAACAGTACTTGCAGATTTGCAAATTATAGATTTATTCCACCTATTCATGGAACCCAACATGTAAAAATAGGATTAGAAAAACAATTAGAAATTTTAAATATTAAAAAGAAAAAAATATATTTTGGTGAAACTAAAATAAATAAAAATAAAATTGCTTTAATAGTTCCAGGTAGTTCCACAGCTGGTATATTAAAGAGATGGCCATTAGAAAAATATAATGAATTAATGAAAAAACTAATTGGCGTAGGTTATACTTGTTATGTGATTGGCGGAGAAGAAGACCTAGAATTAAAACAAATGCTTTTAAAAGATGAGAAAATTGTTGATCTTATCAAGAGTTCTCCATGGAAAAAAGTAATTGAATTGTCTCTTTCATCTTCGTTAGCCATATCAAACGATACATCTAATATGCATTTAATTTCTAATTTAGGATGTCCTACAATAGCAATTATGAAGGACGGTCCTTTGACTATATCAAATTCACCATATAACGAATTATCATTTACTTTTGTAAATAAAAATATCAAAAATATTAATGTTGAAAATGTTTTTTTAAAGGCAATAGAAATTGCAAGATAAAATTTCAATATTACTTCCTTATAAGGAAAATTTTTCAAAAGAAAATTTTGGTTCAGTGTCCTTGTTTGTTAAAGATTTGAATGAGAAATCCAAATTTAAAAAAATAACTAACATTTATGGAAATACTAAGTTTATCCCAATTAAAAATTTTAAATATAAAAATTTAAAACAAACTTTTTTACACTTTACAGGTAGAAATCGAACTCATACCAATCAATTTATTAAAGAAGCAAAAAAAAATCCAAATTTAAAAATAATTGAAGTGCATAATAGGCCAATTTCTGTTTCTATGATCAAAAAATCACTTCCAACAAAAAAAATTATTCTGTACTACCATAATGATCCATTATTAATGAAAGGTTATTCTGATGAAAAAAGAAGGAAAAACTTACTTGACTCTTGCCATTTAATTTATTTTGTTAGCAAATATTTAAAAAATCAGTTCTCTAAAAATTTAGTTTTAAGTGCTTTAGATAAAAAAAAACTTCATGTATTATTTAATGGTGTGTGGCCTAATAGAATTAAAAACAAAAATAGAACAAAAAACATTGTTTATGTTGGAAAATTAGATAAGAAAAAAGGTTTTTTTGAATTTAAAAAAGCAATTTCGAATATAGTTATAGATTTTCCTGATTGGAAAATAGATATTTTTGGAACGAATAATAAAGGACAATTTCCTAAATCAAATCATCCTAATATTAAATTCTATGGTCAAAAAGACAATAATTATGTTAAAAAGTTTCTTTTAAATAGTTCTATTTCAATTATTCCATCTATATGGAATGAACCCTTCGGTAGAACCTTAATAGAATCAATTAATGCTGGTTGCTCAGTAATATCTTCTCAGTCAGGGGGTCTAAAAGAAATATCTGCATATTTCAATCTTTTAAAACTAAGTAAACCATCGAAAAAAAGTATTTACAATGCGTTAAAAAAATTAATAATGTCAACACATGAACTACAAAAGCTGCAAAGCAATTCTGTTATTAACACACCTTTCAATTTGACACATATAACTAATTACCACGACAAAAATAGGTCAACTTTTTTATCCCAATAAGATCATGATATTAATTTGAGGCCATTTAATAACAATAGAGGAAGAAAAAAAGATCTTCATAATATTAATTCTCAAATTCGTTCAAATGAAGTAAGGGTTATTTTAGATGATGGAGAGCAATTAGGTGTGATGACAACAAAAGAAGCTATTGATCTTGCAAAAAATAGAGCTATGGATTTAGTTGAAATAGCTCCAAATAATACTCCTCCTGTTTGCAAAATTATCAATTATGGAAAATTTAAGTATCAAGAACAAAAGAAAAAAAATGAAGCAAAGAAAAAACAAAAAGTAATGGAAACAAAAGAAGTTAAAATCAGACCTGGAACAGGTAGTCATGACTATGAAGTAAAACTTAAAAATGCAAAAAAATTTATTAGTGAAGGAAATAGAGTGAAATTTAGTCTAAGATTTAAAGGAAGAGAAATGGAGCACTCAAACTTAGGTATTGATATGTTAAAGAGACTTAAAAATGACCTAATTGATGTTATAAGAGTAGAAATGGAGCCAAAAATAGAAGGCAGGCAAGCCTTTTTAGTTGTTGCTCCAAAGTAAATATGCTAAAAAACCATACTTTCTTAATCGAACAGGCTAAAGGGTATGCCTTAAGATTTTTAAACAAACTTTAAATAAGGAGTTAAAATGCCCAAATTAAAAACAAAAAGCAGTGTAAAAAAGCGCTTTAAATTATCAAGTAGTGGAAAAGTTTTAGTAGCCCATGTTGGCAAAAGACATGGGATGTCAAAAAGAACTAATACCTTTATAAGAAATTCAAAAGGTATGAGGGTTCTATCTGAATCTTCTTCTGGTATTGTTAAATCGATGATGCCTTATGGGAATAAATAGGAGATAAAATGCCAAGAGTTAAAAGAGGAGTCACAGCTAGAGCAAGACACAAAAAAGTCTTTGAATTTACTAAAGGACATAGAGGAAGAAGAAAAAATGTTTTTAGAGTAGCTACCCAAAGTATGGATAAAGCATTACAGTATGCTTATAGAGATAGAAGGGTAAAGAAAAGAGATTTTAGAGGCCTTTGGATCCAAAGAATTAATGCAGGTGTTCGTGAACATGGATTAACATATGCAACTTTTATAAATGGCTTAAAGAAGGCCAACATAGAGATCAACAGGAAAATGTTGTCAGAAATTGCATTTCACGAACCTATTGCTTTTAAAGCTATAGTTGAAAAAGCAAAATCAAGTTTAGCGGTTTAGTAAGTATAAATGGACATTAAAAAAGTCCTTGATGAAGCAACTAAAGAATTAATTTCTTGTGAAGACGAACAATCAATTCATTTTTTAAGAGTAAAGTATTTAGGAAAAAAAGGTTTAATAACAGATCTTTTAAAGACGCTTAAAGATTTAACTGATAATGAAAAAAAAGAATTTGGTTCTTCAGTTAATATTGCCAAAGAAAATTTATTAAATCAAATATCAGTAAAATCTGAACAAATAAGGAAAAACAAAATAAATGAAAAGTTATCCCAAGAATCTATAGAAATAACTTTTCCATCCCCCAATCTAAGTTTAGGTAAAATTCATCCGATTTCCAAAACCTTTACCGAAGTAATTGATATATTTGGTAATATGGGTTTTGCTGTTGCAGAAGGACCAGATATCGAAACAGATTTTAATAATTTTACTGCTTTAAATATTCCTGAAGATCACCCAGCAAGAGAAATGCAAGATACTTTTTATCTTGAAGAAAAAGATCAAGAAGGAAAACCTTTTGTTTTAAGAACTCACACCAGCCCTGTTCAAATAAGAACCATGAACGAAAATCAACCTCCAATTAAAATTATAGCACCCGGACGTACTTACAGATGTGATTCTGATTCCACGCATTCTCCCATGTTTCATCAAGTTGAAGGATTGTTAATTAATGATAGTGCAAATATGGGGCATCTAAAAGGAACTTTAGTAAATTTTTGCAAAGATTTTTTTCAAATTAATGATCTTAAAACAAGATTCAGGCCAAGTTATTTTCCATTTACCGAACCATCTGCAGAAATGGACATAGCTTATTCAGTTGTTGATAATCAAATTAAACTTGGTGAAGGAGATAAGTGGTTGGAAATTTTAGGTTGTGGAATGGTTAATCCTAAAGTTTTAGACAATTGTAAAATCGACAGTTCAAAATATCAAGGTTATGCTTTTGGAATTGGGCTAGATAGAATAACAATGCTCAAGTATGGACTTACAGATATAAGATCATTTTTTAATGGTAATTTTAATTGGCTTGATGAAAATGGTTTTGGCTTAGGAAGATTTTAATATGAAATTTACTTATTCATGGCTTTCTGAACATCTAGATACAAAACTTAGCCCCGAAGAAATTGCTGAGACTTTAACCAATATTGGGTTAGAGGTTGAAAATTTCATAGATTTTTCAAAAACACATAGTCACTTTGTTGTAGCAACGATCAAAGATTTTAAAAAACATCCAAACGCTGACCGACTAAACTTGTGCACAGTTGATGATGGATCAAAGCAATATCAAGTTGTTTGTGGGGCAAGTAATGTAAAAAAAGATTTAAAAGGCATCTTTGCTAAAGAGGGACAATATATTCCTGGAATAGATTTGAAACTAAAAAAAGGAAAAATTCGAGGCGAAACGTCTGAAGGTATGATGTTGTCAGAAAAGGAGCTAGGTCTAAGTGACGAACACGAAGGAATTATTGAGTTAAAAAAAGATATTCCTAATGGTACAGATGCAGTTCAAGCGCTAAATTTAAATGACCCTGTTTATGAGATTGGCATTACTCCTAATAGAGGTGACTGTTTAAGTGTTAGGGGTATTGCTAGAGATTTAGCCGCTAAGGGTTGTGGTAAATTAATTGATCAAAAAATAAATTCTATAGAAAATAAATCAGCAAATAAAAGCCCAATAGAATGGAAAATTAAAAAAGACAGTAATAGTTGCGAGTTTGTTGTTGGAAGACATTTTACAAATGTAAATAATACAAAAAGTCCAGATTGGTTAGTTAAAAGACTTTCAAGCATTGGTTTAAGACCTATTAATGCATTAGTTGATATTACTAATTTTATAACCATAGATCAGGGAAGACCTTTGCATGTATTTGATGCTGATAAAATTCACGGTGATTTAACAATTAGGCTAGCCAACAAAGATGAAAGTTTAGAAGCACTTGACAATAAAAAATATACTTTATCGAGTTTAAACACAGTTATATCTGATGAAAAAAATGTTTTAGCAATTGCAGGTATCATAGGCGGTACTACAAGCGGCTGCGACGAGTCAACAAAAAATGTTTTTCTTGAGGTTGCAATTTTTAACCCATCTATGACAGCAAAATCTGGCAGATCTCTTAATATATCATCTGACGCTAGACAAAGATTTGAAAGAGGAATTGACAAGTCTTTTGTCATTCAAGGTCTTGATTATGCAAGTTTTTTAATTCTAAAATATTGTGGTGGTGAACCAAGCAAATCAACAGATTTTGGAGTAATAAATCATTCCGAAAAAAAAATTACTTACCACTTTAAAAAATTTGAAAAAATAATTGGCTTTATTATCGATTATAAAACTCAAATAAAGTATTTGAAATCACTAGGTTTCATTTTAAATAACGAAAATGAAAAAAGTTGTACTGTGAAAGTACCATCTTGGAGAAATGATATAGAAGCCGAAATAGATTTAATTGAAGAAATTGTTCGTATTCATGGTTTTGAGCACATCAAAGAGGTAAAAGTTACAACTTCAAATGAAGAGCAAACAATAATAAATCAATCAATATCAAATAAAATGCATAATATTTATAATAGATTAAGAAAAATCCTTGCCAGCAAAGATTACAGAGAAGTTGTTTCTTTTTCTTTTCATTCTGAAAATAATCATCATGACCTAGGCGGATCTAATGTACTAAAAGTATCTAATGCGATAAGCGAAGATCATGGATATATGAGAAATACAATGATTGGTAATCATTTGAATATAATAGAAAATAATAGAAAAAAAGGATTTGAAAATCAGAGTATTTTTGAAATTGGACCAATCTATAATGATATTTCATCGCAGCAAAATATTATTTCTATGATGATTTCAAATAATAAAAAATTTAATAAGGTTTTCTCAAATGGGTCATTTGAATTTTATGATTTGACCAACCAAATATCATTATTATTTAAAGAATTAAATTTTGACATTCGCCAATTCAAAATAAACAGATCTTCTAGCGAGATTTTCCATCCAGGTAGAGCTGCAGAATTACATCAAGGTAAAAAAATTGTAGCAAGATATGGTAGTATTCATCCAGAATTAACCCAAAAATACACAAAAGATTTAAAAGTTTTTGCAGCTGAAATTTACTTAGATAATTTGCCAATTGAAGCTATGTCATTATATAAAAAAAGTAAATCTTTTGAGTCTAGCTTCCCGTTCAGTGAAAAAGATTTTTCATTTATATTTAATAAAGATCAAAATTTATTTGAAGTATATAAAGCTTTATTAGCAATAGATAAAAAGTTAATTCATGAAGTTGAATTTTTTGATCAATTTTATTCAAAAGAAATTGGAGAGGGAAATAAAAGCATCGCCTTTAGAATAAAAATTCAATCTAAAGATAAAACTTTAGGTGAAAAGGAGCTTGATGAAATCTATAATAAAGTAATTTCTATCATTACAGATAAATTTAATGCCCAAATAAGAAACTAATGAAAATTTCTAATATTAGAAATTTTTCCATAGTAGCTCATATTGACCACGGTAAATCAACATTAGCAGACAGAATAATAGAATATTGTGGAGGTATGGATGACCGCACTAAAAAAGATCAAGTTCTTGACTCAATGGATATTGAGAGAGAAAGAGGAATAACAATCAAAGCTCAGACTGTAAGGTTAACTTATTTAAGTTCAGACAAGGAAGAATATCAATTAAATTTATTAGATACACCCGGTCATGTTGATTTTTCTTACGAAGTGTCTCGTTCTCTATCTGCTTGTGAGGGTTCATTGCTGGTAGTTGATAGTACACAAGGTGTTGAAGCTCAGACATTAGCAAATGCATACCAAGCAATTGAAGTTAATCATGAAATTCTTCCAGTTTTAAATAAAATTGATTTACCTTCTTCGGATACGGATAGAGTAAAGGATGATATTGAACAAACAATTGGTATTGAAGCTTCAAATGCAATACCTGTTTCTGCAAAAACCGGCGAAGGGATAGCTGAATTAGTAAAAGAAATAATAACGAAATTACCATCACCCGTTTCTGAAGGTGATGAGCTTAAAGCATTACTTGTAGATAGTTGGTATGACAATTATCTTGGTGTAACAGTTCTTGTAAGGGTCATTGGAGGTAAGCTTAAAAAAGGATCAAAGGTTAAATTTATGCACAATAATCAAATATATTTAATCGAGAGATTAGGTTTTTTCACACCTGATATAAACTATTGTGATGAATTATTACCTGGAGAAATAGGTTTTTTCAATGCGAGCATAAAAGCTGTTTCTGATTGTAAAGTTGGAGATACAATTGTTGAGTTAAATAATAAAACTGTTAAAGCTTTGCCTGGATTTAAGCCATCATTGCCTGTCGTTTTTTGTGGCATATACCCAGTAGATACCTCAGATTATGAACACTTAAAAGAGAGTTTGTCAAAATTAGCATTAAATGATTCAAGTTTTGTTTATGAAAAGGAGTCGAGTGCCGCATTAGGGTATGGTTATAGATGTGGTTTTTTGGGTTTATTACATTTAGAAGTTTCTACTGAGCGTTTAAGGCGTGAATTTGATTTAGATTTAATAACTACTGCGCCAGGAGTTGTTTATAAAATTATAAATAATAAAGATGAAGAAAAAATTATTAGCAATCCTACTGAATTACCAGATCCTTCACAAATTAAAGAAATACTTGAGCCTTGGATTAAATCGACAATTATAGTTCCACAAGAGTATCTTGGCGCAGTCATAAATCTTTGTATTGAAAAGAGAGGGAAGCAAACAAACTTAAATATTCAAAATAATAAAGTAATTTTAGAAATGGAATTACCATTAAATGAAATAGTAATAGATTTTTATGACAAGCTTAAATCATATTCTAAGGGCTATGCTAGTTTTGATTATTATGTAGAAGGATATAAACCTGGAGACTTGGTGAGACTTAGTATTCTCGTAAATGGAGAAGTTGTTGATGCGTTTTCTAATATAGTCCATAAAACTAGAGCTGAATTTATTGGAAGAAAAATATGCATAAAACTTAAGGATTTAGTTCCAAGGCAAAATTTTCAGATAGCTGTCCAAGCTGCTATATATGGCAAGATAATTGCTCGTGAAACTATAAAAGCATTCAGAAAGGACGTAACAGCGAAACTTTATGGAGGGGATGTAACCAGAAAGAAAAAATTACTTGAAAAGCAAAAAAAAGGTAAGAAAAGAATGAAACAATTTGGTAGTGTAGAGATACCCCAGGATGCTTTTTTTCAAGCTTTAAAAATTGGAGATGAATAATTTGGAGAGATGGCAGAGTGGTCGATCGCGCTACCTTGGAAAGGCAGTATATGGGCAACCGTATCCAGGGTTCGAATCCCTGTCTCTC
>PAHR01000043.1 GCA_002705265.1 Pelagibacteraceae bacterium
AAAATTAAATTTTGTGTTTCTATAATTGTCGTTTGTGGAATAACTTTCTCAATTTTAAATGCACCGTCATTAACAAACTGATCTAAAAATTTCATATACTATATTCCTTATTAATATATATTATTAAATGTTAATTAAATCAATAATGTCTTACTTATTATGCAAATAAAATAACGTATGAAATCAATTAATAAACATTTAAATGAGATTAATAAAAAAGGCCCAAAAGAATTATGGAGAAAAATTTACACTTTTTTATTTTATGGAGGCTTTCATCTATTGCAAAAGTTTTTTTTTATAATTTTTCTTGCATATAATTATTCAAAAACAAAAAATAAAACAGATATAGGAAAAAATAATAAAAAAATCCTAATTGGAACAATAGTTTGGGGTAATCTGTATAATGATTATTTAATAAATTTTTTAATTCCTTCATTATTTTCAAAAAACAATATTATAAGACTGATTCTTGATGATTTTGATGTTGAATATATTTTTGTTCTTGAGAAGAATGAAAACTTAAAATTACAAATTACAAATATTATCTTATTAAAATTAAAGAAATTTAATATTGATTTATCTAAAATTAAATTATCTTTTGAAGAAAAATCAGTAATGAATAAAAACAAGATGTCCCAATATTTATTAAATATTTTTAAAAAATCTTATAAAGAAAAATCTATATTATTTTATACTAATGCAGATCATATTTTTTCAGATGGTACGCTCTATAATTTTACAAATATGATTGATACAAATAATTGTGTAATCGCTACTGCAACATTTGGAGTAAATAAACAAAAATTTATAGATCACTATAAAAATAATAGTTTTTCAAATAATAATAAAGAGTTAATTAAAATTACTAGAAAATATTTTCATCAATCAATTATTAAATCATTTAAAGATCATCCTGTAAATATGAGTTGGGGATCAGGGGTAGTAATAGAAAAATTATTTGATAATAATTTACTTATTACTTTTTCTTTACCTAGTCCTTTTATGTTTAGAGTTACTAAATCAGATATAGATTTTTTCAATAAATATGATTTTAATGTTTTTGATCATTCATGGCCCTCTAAGTTAATGATGCAACAAAGATTAAGGGTAGTGCCATCATCTGAAGTAGCTTTTGTAGTTGAAATTAGAGATGATGAAAAAGACACCCCAACTGACACTCCTTTAGAGTTATCAAATACTTTTATACCACTGCGACATATAACAAGGAGAAGATTGCATACTGTTTTGCTATCATCATTTACTTATTTTCTCAAAATTAATTGATGAAACCTATAAAAAAACATATTGAAGAAGTTTCAAATAACGGAATAAAGATTTTATTAAAAAAATTTTTTAATTTGTTTAAAGAATGTTTAAATTTTTATAAAAAATTTATTTTTTTGATAAAACTAGGATTAATTTTTGCTTTTTATGAAAAGAGGAATGATAAAATTCCTGTTAAAAAGAAAATACTCTTAGGCTGTATTGTTTGGGGAGAGTCATATATAAGAAAGTTAACAGAAGTTTCTTTTCCATCGTATTTTTCTAAAAATAATATACCAAAACTAATTAAAGAAGGATATGAAATTGAATTAATTATAATTACAGAACCTAATGATAATTATAAACAAATTTTTTTGGATATATTAGAAAATTTACTTATTAAAAATAAATTAAGTTTAAAAGATTTAAAAATTGAGTTTATTTTTAAAGAGCAAATGAACTATGATAATCTATCCAGTTATATGATTTGTCATTTTGAAGAATCCATTAAAAGAGATTCAATATGGTTTTGGTTATGTCCAGATATCTTAATTACAGATGGATCCGTAACCAACCTTGTATCTATGATTGATTCAAATGATTGTTGTGTTGGCACACCTGTTTTTAGAGTTAAAAGATCAGAATTTTTACGAGAATTTAAGAATAAGGATAATACAAAAGAGAATATTTTAATGTTATCTTTTAAGCATTTTTTTTCAGATATAGTAAATTCATTTAAGACTAAGCAATCTAATATTAATAATAATGTTAGTTGGACCACTGGAATTTCCATAGAAAAATCTAACATTGGATATCTTGCAACAAATACTTTACCGGCTGTTTGGTGTGCTAAAATTATTAAATCTGATATTCAATATTACAAAAAGTATAGAGCAAATATTCATGATCATTTATGGCCATCAAAATTGTTAATTGAAAGAAGGTTGAGAGTTGTATCTTCATCAGACTTATGTTTTGCTGTAGAATTAACAGAAGAAAATAGTATAAAATATCCTAAACTTAATAGATTAGGCTATTGGCATAAATTAAGAGATTATCCATTAAGATATAATTTTGAAAATAGAAGAAATATTCATAGTGTTGTTATGGGTTCATTTAACTATCATATTAATTATGATAAGAATTGATTATTCTTTTTAATAATCTATAAAATATAATTATTTTTTAAAATATGAATATTCACAATCAAGATATAGATAAAAATAAAATTATTGAAAGTGTTGATGTAAACCAATTTTATGATAAAAAAAATAAATTTTATAATCTATTAACTAATAAGTATAAAAAAAAAAAATTCCCAAACTATCTAAATAAACTAGTTCAGATAGAATTTGATGAATTAAAAGAAAAAATTCATAGTAATAATTTAAGTGATCAAGAGTTTATATTAGACTCATTATTTCAAGGAGATATTTTTTTAGTAAAAAATGTATTTAAAAAAAATTTTTTAGAGAAGGTCAAAAAACATTGCGTAAATTTAGAAATGAACACCCTCCCTTCATTTCATAAGGTTATCAATGGAGTTCCAAATTTTAGAAGAGAAATTAATGATAAAAACAATAATCGATATGCAATTAAAATGGTTAAAAATTCTTTTTATTTTTTTCCATGGAACGATGACAACTTAAATATATTTGTCGAGATAAACAAAATTTGGGGATTAACAAAAATTATTTCAGGATATCACAATGACACATTTGCAAAAAATTTACCTGAAAATGGAGTTGTTGATAGACTTCAAATAGTAAAATATCCATTTAATGTTGGAAAAGCAGAATTACATCAAGATCCAATAGAATATCAGAAGTTTTTTATTTCTGGTTACATGTCTAAAAAAGGAATAGATTTTGAAAATGGTGGAGTTTATTGTCTTGATAAAAATAAACTTAAGAATTTTGATATAGAAAAATATTCAAATCCCGGCGATGTATCATTTGGATTTGGTTCAATAATTCATGGAGTTGATGAGCCTACTCAACCAAAAAATATAAATACTAAAATATTTGATCCTTATCAAGGTAGATGGTGGATGGGTTTATATTCAATGAATTCAGATTATGTAATTAAAAGACATACTACTTCACCTGTAAATTTAAAATCTAAATAAAAAAAAGTGAATAAAATTATTTCAATTGATGATGTTAATAACATAATAAAAAAAAATAAATCTAATAAAAAAATAATTTTATGTCATGGAGTTTTTGATCTTTTGCACATTGGTCATTTAAAACATTTTAAGGAAGCAAAAAAACTTGCAGACCTTTTGATTGTTTCAATAACACCAGATAAATATGTAAATAAGGGGCCCGGCAGACCATTTTTTTCTGAGCAATTTAGACTGGAAGCATTATCCGCAATTGAAATAATTGATTATGTAATACTTAATAATTCCCCAGACGCTATTAGCTTAATAAACAAAATTAAACCCAATATTTATTTTAAAGGCCCTGACTACAAAAAAAGTCAAGATGATGTTACTGGTAAAATTGTAGATGAAAGAAAAGCTGTTTCTAGAAATAATGGAATAATAAAGTTTAGTAAATCATTTACATTTAGTTCAAGTAAATTATTAAATCAGAATTTTAGAATTTTTAATAAAGAACAGGAAAAAATTATAAAAATAATTAAAAAAGAATATAAATTTGAAAACATTCGTCAAATACTTGAACAAATTAATAGATTAAAAATTTTAGTAATTGGGGAAACAATTATTGATGAATATGTTTTTTGCGATGCTTTAGGTAAATCTGGAAAAGAATCAGTTTTAGCTCTTAGAAATAATAGGACTGAAAAATATCTTGGAGGTGTTTTAGCAATAGCGCAAAATTTAATACAATTTTCTGAAAATGTTTCAGTTCTTAGTTATAATGGTGATGAAAAATCTAATTTAGATTTTATCAAAAAAAATATTAACAAAAAAATAAAATTAAACTTTTTAAAAAAATTTAACACACCAACTATTGTTAAAAAAAGATTTTTAGATGATGTTGATGGAAAAAAAATTCTTGGAGTATATGACTTAAATGATGATAATTTAAGTTTAGAAGAAGAAAAAAAATTTAAATTAAAAATAGATAAACTAATAAAAAATCAAGATATAGTTATTGTATCTGATTTTGGACATGGAATAATAACTCAAAACATTGCTAATTATATCACGAAAAAATCAAAAAAATTATCTGTAAATGCTCAAGTAAACGCTGCAAATATTGGTTTTAATAATATAAAAAAATACAAAAATTTAGATACTTTAGTAATAAATGCTTCTGAGTTACGTCAAGAAATGAGAGAGAGAAATGGAGATCTGAAAAAATTAGCAATAAAATTAAAGAGAGATATTGCTGCCAATAAAGTTGTTGTGACAATGGGAAAAGATGGGGTATTTGGGTTAAATGAAAATAATAAATTATTTAAATGTCCAGCTTTTGCAGGATTGCCTGTTGATAAAATAGGTGCAGGAGATACATTATTTGCAATTTTTTCTTTATTTATTAATACAAAAAGTATTGAAATTAATTTACCTTTATTTCTTTCATCTCTTGCAGCTGCAGAAAATGTAAAGATAATGGGTAATAAGAATTCTATTTCAAAAATAGATTTATTAAAATCCATAGAATATATGATGAAATAAAATGACAAATATTACAACTCATAAAAAACTTTTATACGAAATGGTAAGGATAAGAAAAGTTGAAGAAGAAATAGCAAAAAGATATAGTGATCAAAATATGCGTTGTCCTGTTCATCTATCTGTGGGACAAGAAGCTGTAGCTGTTGGTATTTGCTCTAATTTAAGAAACAATGATCAATTACTTAGCGCTCATAGATCTCATTACCATTATCTAGCCAAGGGAGGTAATTTAACATCGATGATTGGTGAATTACACGGTAAAGCAAATGGCTGTGCTAGAGGCAAAGGAGGATCAATGCATTTAATTGATTTAAATGCTGGAGTAATAGCGGCGGTACCAATAGTTGGAAGCACTATACCTATTGGAGTTGGTGTTGCATGGGGAAATAAACTTAAAAAACAAGATAAAGTTGTAACAATATTTTTTGGAGATGGCGCTACTGAAGAAGGTGTATTTTATGAAAGTATTAATTTTGCTGCTCTTCACAATTTACCAGTTCTGTTTGTATGTGAAAATAATTTTTATTCTGTTTATTCATCTTTATCTAATAGACAGCCAAAAAATAGAAATATTTTAAATATTGTTAAAGGTATGGGCGTTCAATCATATTCTATTGATGGAAATAAAGTAGATTTAATTCATAAATTATCCAAAAAATTTATTTCCCAAATTAGAAATAATAAAAAACCTATTTTTATAGAGTTAAAAACATATAGATTCTTAGAGCACTGTGGTCCATTTAATGATGATAATTTGAAGTATAGAACAAATAAAGAAATAAATTTATGGAAATCAAAGGATCCTATTCAGTATTTTAAAAATAAGATGATAAAAAATAATCAATTAAATGAAAAAGAGGTAACAATGTGGGAAAATAAAATAAAAAAAGAAATTTTATTTTCTTTTACTAAAACATTAAAAAGTAACTTCCCTTCAAAAAATGAGTTAATGAAAAATATATATGCCTAATTCTAGAAAAAGAAAAATTTTATATAGTCAAGCTATTAACCAGGGTTTATTTCAATCAATGCAAAAAGATAAAAATGTTATTATGATGGGTTTAGGAGTAGATGATCCAAAAAGAATATTTGGAACAACTTCAAATTTAATAGAAAAATTTGGTAAAGATAGAGTTTTTGATATGCCAACATCTGAAAATGGTATGACTGGATTTGCAATTGGTGCAGCTTTAACAAAACTTAGGCCCGTACTAGTTCATCAAAGAGTTGAATTCGCACTATTGTCTATGGATCAAATTATTAATCAAGCAGCAAAATGGTATTACATGAATGCAGGACAAATGAGTGTTCCAATTGTAATTAGATTAATTATTGGAAGAGGATGGGGTCAAGGGCCTCAGCATTCTCAGAGTTTAGAAACTATGTTTGCATCAATTCCTGGTTTAAAAGTTTTATGTCCATCAAACCCTAGTGATGCAAAAGGTATGTTGATATCAAGTATTAGAGATAATAACCCAGTTATTTTTTTTGAACATAGGTGGCTGCATAACACTTATGGTTTTGTTGATAAAAATTATTATTTAAGTGATATAAAAAAATGTAAAGTCGTAAAAAAAGGCACACACATAACTATAGTTGCAAGTTCATATATGGTTTTGGAAGCAATAAGAACTGCTGAAATTTTAAATGAAATAAATATTAAAGCTGAAGTTATAGATATTAGAACGCTAAGACCCTTAGATATAAAAACAATTTCTAAATCAGTAAACAAAACTAAAAATTTACTCGTAATTGATAGTGGGTGGATGACATATGGAATCAGTGCAGAAATTATATCTTCAATTGCAGAACAAAATAAATTTTATGAAAAGAAAATCAAATTAAAGAGAGTAGGATTAGCAGATACACCTATCCCTAGTACAAGATCTCTTGCAAAGTATGTTTATCCTCATTCACTGACTATTCTTAAAAGTGTATCTGAGATTTTAAATAAAAATGTTAATTTATTATTAAAAAAATATAAAAAATACGAACCAATTGATGTGCCAAATGAAAACTTCAAAGGTCCATTTTAAGATTTAGTCTAAAGTATAAAAAATGATTGTTTTAATTCAAAAAAACCGTTAATACAATTTACTAATGACATCAAATGTTAATAAGGATATCTCTCTTCAGAATTCACCGGTTCCCAGTAAAGAATGGTTAAATTATTCAGAAAAAGACAGAATAAATTTAGTTCTATCTACTTTAAAGAGCTACAATTCGTTCAATTTTTTTGAAGTTTTGAATGCAGATACAAATGCTTTTGTAACTATAAAGACCGAAAAAAATATTAGCGCAAGTGAAAGAGGGGTATTATTGCTTGATTTAGAATTAAAACTAAAAAAAGAAATTGATGAGGCCATTACAGTCTGGCTCGAACCTGTTGGAGATAAAAGCAAACTTAGAAATTTAAGAGGTATTGAAATTAAAATATAATATAAAAATTTATGAAAAATTATAAGCCACAAATAGAAATTGATAATAATAATGCTGTTGATACAAGAGAAGGTAAATTAATATTAGACTCTCATAAATTATCCTATCATTATGATAGGGTAAGATCATGGGAAAATAGTGAGCGAATTGCGCCAGTGAGTATTGATATGGCTCTTACAAGAGCTTGTGGAGCAATGTGTTCTTTTTGCTATGCGATGGTTCAAGAACCTCAAGAAAGATCTACAATAAAAGTAGATGAAGCATTAAGGTTGGTTGATGATTTTGCTGAAGTTGGGGTTAAAGGTGTTTCTCTTATATCTGATGGAGAGAGCACACTATCAAAAGCTTATGTTCCTTTTATTCAGCATGCTTCAAAGTCTGGAATAGATGTAGGAAATGCAACTAATGGATGGGAGTGGGATCCAGAAAAAATTGATCAAGTGCTGCCACATTTAACATGGGTAAGATTTACTTGTGCAGCTGGAACACCGGAAGCATACTCAAAAATAATGTTTAAAGGACCTGAACATACACATGTTTTTGAAAGAGCTATGAATAATATTAGATATGCAGTTAAGTTGAAAAAAAAATTGGGTCTCAAGGTAACACTTGGCATTCAAATGGTTTTAATGCCAGAATTTAAAGATGAAATAATTCCATTTGCTAAATTAGCAGCTGAATTAGAAGTTGATTATGGCGTTATTAAACATTGTTCTGATGACGAAATGGGTACATTAGGTGTGGATTATACAAAATATGATGCTCTATACGATCTTCTTGAAGAAGCTGAAAATTATAGTAATGACCAGACTAAAATTATTGTTAAATGGGATAAAATTAAAAATAAAGGTAAGCCAAGTTACAAAAGATTTTATGGTCCCCAATTTTTATTACAAATAAGTGGTAGTGGATTAGTCGCTCCCTCAGGAATGTTTTTTAATGCACGATATTCTAAATTTCATATTGGAAATTATGTAGATGAAAGTTTTAAGGATATATTTAATTCTGACAGATATTGGCAAATAATGAATTATTTAGCTTCACCATATTTTGATGCTCAAACAATGATGGGGACTTTGCCTATTCAACATTATGTAAGTGAGGCTTTAGATAATCATATAAAAGAAATTGCACAAATCAGACCAAGCCAGCAAAAAGAACCGCTGCATGTTAATTTCTTGTGATATAGTATAATTTGTATATTTATAAATTAGTAAGAAAGACAAAATCTTAATTATTTAAATAAAATACTATATATTTATTATTATTTGCTAGATTCTTAAATGACTTTTTCTATAAAAAAACAAATAAAAGATATCAGTGAAAAAGGAAAAAAAGAACTTTATAAAAAAATAACTATTTTTGTAAAAAATGTTTTTAGTTTTAATTTTTTAATTAATAGATTTTTTTTTACTTTGCCAGCTATAACACTCTTAATTATTATAATTTTATTTAAACTTTTTATTAATATCAGATTGGGTTTAATTCACAGAAGATTAGGTCATTTTGTACTTAATACTGAACTGTATCTATTAGAAAAAAAATTTTTAGAAGAAAAAAAATATTTTGATATTTGGTTTGCGCCTAAATCAATACCAAACTTACAGATCTATAAAATGATTAAAAAAAAGCTACTCGTAATCTCATTTGGTTATAATGTAGTCAAAGAAATAGAAAACATTCTAGAATTATTTTCAATGAATAATAACATAATTATCGGCACAAACACTCAAAAAGATAGAGATGTAAATAACTTATTAGATACATCTAGTACACAAATGTCTTTAAGTTCTAAAGAATTAAAAAAAGGGGAAAAACTATTAAATGAGATGGGTATTAGTGTCTCAAAACCAATTGTATGCTTGTTAATTAGGGATAATGCTTATTTAGAAAAAATATATCCAGGAGATTATGATTGGTCATCTCAAGATTTTAGGGACTCAGATATTTTAAGTTATTATAAAGTTGCTCAGTATTTAGCTGATAATGGTTATCAAGTATTAAGAATGGGAAAAATAGTAAATGAAAAATTTAATTTAGATCATCCATTAATTTTTGACTATGCTAATTCAAATCATAGAAGTGATTTTATGGATGTTTATTTAGGTTACAAGTGTTTATTTGCTATATCAAATTCAACTGGTTGGGACGCAATACCTGTAATGTTTAGAAAACCTATTTTGTTTGTAAATCATGTACCAATTATTAATATTCATACTTATAGTAAAAAATATATTCATATTTTTAAACATCATTATGACATTAAACAAAAAAAATATTTAAATATAAAAGACTTAGTTAGCATGGGTGTGCACGATATATATGAAACATTTTATTTTAAAAAAAATAATATTAAACTCATTGAAAATACATCAGATGAAATCTTAAATGCTACAAAAGAAATGCTAGATTTAATTTCAAATGATTTTAAAGTTAAAAATGATATTATTCAAAATTCAATTTGGAAACAGTTTCCAGTAAATTATATCAATAAATATAATAACAACAGAATGCATGGTAAAATAAAATCTAGGTTTTCTGATTATTTTATTTTAAAAAACAAATATTTAATTTCAAATGATTAATTTTTTTAAAAGAACTTTTAATATTTTAAGTAAATATGAAAAATTATTATCCTTATATGTATTTTTTTTAATTTTAATTTCTTTGTTTATTGAACTAATTGGAATTGGAATGATTATACCTATTATTGGTATATTAGTGAATTATGAAACTTTAATTGAGAATAAATATATTAACTATATATATTTTTTACTTAATCAGCCAAGTAAAGAGAGTGCTATTTTATATTCCATGTCTTTTCTTTCTTTAGTGTATTTTATTAAAGTCATGTTTTTTATACATTTAACAGAACGTCAAGCAGAATTTGTAAAACTAGTAAATAGAAATATGAGCAAGAAACTATTAAATTATTATTTAAATCAACCTTTTCTTTTTTTTACTGAAAAACATTCTGCTGAACTTATTAGAAACACTATAGGTGAGGTTGATTTATTTGCTTTAGCTCTTAGAGATTTAATAACTTTTATTTTAGAGGTAGTTATTATTTCAGGTTTATTATTATTTATGTTTTTTTATAAACCACTAACAGCTATCTTCTTTATTGCTGCGTTAGTATTTTTAGGAATAGTTTTTAATTTTTTTAGTAAAAAAAAAATACAGGATTTTGGAGAAAAAAGAATTGAATTTGACAGATTTAGACTCCAGAATTTACAAAATTTAATTTCAGGAATTAGAGATGTTAAAATTTATCAAAAAGAAAATTTTTTTAAAGAAGCTTTTTTGGAAAATAATAAATATTTATTATCTGTCAGAAAAACAATGAATATAATTACTGCACTACCAAAATATTTAATAGAATTTGTCAGTATAATTGTGTTAACTTTAATTGTAATTTCATTAGTTTTTAATGGGACTCCTTCTGATGATATAATTATAACTTTAGGTATATTTGCTGCAATTGGCCTAAGAATCCTTCCATCATTAAACAGAATATATATTAATGCTCAATCTCTATCTTTTAGTTTTCCAATGTTTGATAATCTTTATAATGAATTTAATAATACCACTAATAGTAACAATGACACTTTGGAGTCACCAAAAGTATTTAAAAAATTAATTATAAAGAATTTAATTTTTTCATATCCAGGAACTAGTAGGGAAGTATTAAAAAATCTCAATATTGAAATATTAAATGGTCAGTGTATCGGCATTTTTGGAGAGAGTGGTTGTGGAAAAAGTACATTAGTAGATATAATCACTGGTTTAATAAATATTAATAAAAATCAAATATTTATTAATGATATTGATCTTTCTAATATTGCAAATAACTGGAAAAAAAATATCGGGTATGTGTCTCAGAATTTATTTCTTATTGATGATACAATAGAAAAAAATATAGCTTTTGGTGAAGTAAATATTGATAAAGAAAGATTAGACAGGGCCGTTAGCGGGGCATCATTAAGTAATTTTATATCAAGTTTAGATAATAAAGAAAAAACTCATGTTGGAGAGTTGGGTAAAAAATTATCTGGTGGTCAAAGACAAAGAATAGGTATTGCAAGAGCTCTTTATAAAGATCCACAAATTATAGTTTTCGATGAAGCTACAAGTGCATTAGAC
>PAHR01000044.1 GCA_002705265.1 Pelagibacteraceae bacterium
ATCATTAATGATCTTTTGAATTTCTTTTCTTTTTGAAGAATTAGAATATGGGTCATTATCTTCATTAAAATATTCATCAAAATCAACTATCTCTCTTAAATTTATTTCACCATCTTTTACTTCTATTACCCATTTTTTTATAATGTCTAACGAAGCGGGGCATTGAAGAATAGAATTCATCATTTTATCTAGTCCAGATTCAATTCTTTTTGCAATTGCAATTTCACCTTCTCTTGATAGTAACTCAACATTTCCCATTTCCTTTAGATACATCCTTACTGGATCATCACTTTTTACACTTGTGGATTTTTCTTCTTCTTCATTTTCTTCAGAAGAATTTTGAGAAGTATCTGATTCAGAAGAGGAATATTTTAATAAATACTTATGTAAATCTTCATCCACATTCTCGAGGTACTCTAGGAAATCTTTTGTTGTAATTATTGCATCTTGTAATTTAGAAAAAGACTTAATGTATATCTTACATTTATCTAAAATAGATTTGTCAAATTCCTTAAGCAAAATTTGGCTTAATTTTTTTTCGTTATCTTGGGATAGAAAATCTTCAGTACTTGTTTTAGTTTCATTTTTTTTATTAGAATTTACAGTTTTATTTAATAAAGTTTTCTTAGCGACTTTTTTAACAGATTTTTTAACAGATTTTTTAACAGTTTTTTTTACTGTTTTTTTTACTGTTTTTTTAATTTTTTTTTTTTTAGTTTTTTTTATATTTGATTTAATCATCTATTATTCTTGTTAATATACTCAATTGCTCGTTCAACTTCTAAATAAAAATCACCTTTAAATGAATTATTGGCAAATCTACACAATCTTCGTATCTCTCTAGAAAATAGTTCATTTTTTGTAAAATTCAATCCCTTTAAATCAAGTTCTTCATATATTTCATTCGGTAGTTTTTTTAGAAAACTTTTATTAGTAATAATTAATCGTATTTGCTCAAAAATATCATTAAATTTTGAAGATAATATCAAATCTAATATCTCACCTCTTAGATTAACATTTTCGATATATGCCAATATTATTGCTGCACTGAACTTAGACTTAAGATCTTTATTAAATAATAACTGGTTAGGATTTTTTGAATTATTACTTATAGGTATATTAAAATTTTTAAAGTAATCTGAAAATATCTTTTTAAGATCTTGGTTGGCAATATTATCTATGAATTGTTTAAGAAACTTTTTCCCCTTATATTGAGTCTCAACATTAGTATTTTTAGAATATTGTTCTAAGTATTTTTCAATAAATTTTTCGATTGAAAGAGGAGAGCTTAAAATATCTTTTAAAAAATTAGTCTTATTTGAATCAATTAATTGATCAGGGTCCTCATTTTTAGGAAGTAAAACAAATTTTACTCCTAATTCAAAATTAGGACTTTTCATTAAATTATCTAAAAGGCGTAACATGGAGTTTCTACCTGCTGTATCTCCATCAAAACAAATTATGCATTCTAATCCTCTTTTTGTTAAATCAATAATTTTTTCATGATTAACTGAAGTACCTAAGGGGGCTAAAACATTTTTAATTCCAACTTGATGCATTTTAATTACATCAAAGTATCCTTCCGTAATAATAATTTTCTTATTTAGATTATTAGTTAATGAAACCTCATTGTAAAAAACATTTTTTTTCTTAAAAACTTTAGTTTCAGCAGAGTTTATATATTTTGGCGTATCATTGCCTATTGTTCTTGCTCCAAAAGCTAAAACTTTATTACTGGTTGATATTATAGGTATTATAACCCTATTAGAAAAAAAAGAATAAACCCTATTATCCTTTTTTTTTAAAATAAAAGACTTAAGTAAATCTTCTTCACTAAATTTTTTCTTTAGATTCACCATAAATGATTTTGTGTCAACAATAGAACCAAGTTTGAAAGTATTAATACTTTCTTCATTAAAATTTCTTTTTTCTTTAAAGTAATCCAAATGGCTTTGATTTTTTAATAATTCATTATGAAAATACTCTTTACAAAATTCATTAATTTCATAAATTTTTTTATAATCTTGGTTTCCTTTATATGTTTGTATTTCTACTCCAGATCTTTCAGATAATTCAAAAAGTGCTTCCTTAAAAGTATATCCTTTTACTTTAATGAGAAAATCAAATACATTACCACCCTCTCCGGTACTAAAACATTTAAACATTTTTTTTTCTTCATTTACCGAAAAAGATGGGGTCTTTTCATTTTTAAATGGACTTAATCCAAAAAAATTAGAACCTTTTTTGGTTAAACTAATATGCTTACTAATTACTTCTACTATTGAAACTCTATCAATTATTTCTCTTATGTTATCATTAGGCATTATTTAGTTAATAACTTATTAGCAATTTTTGAAGCATTGGATAAATTAACTTCATTTTGATGTTTTGACTTTATTAAACCCATTAACTTGCCAAAATCATTTTTTTCAAATTTATTATCATTTATGTACTTATTTATTAATTCTTCTGTTTTATTATCATCTAAATATTTAGGCATAAAAGCTTCCAAATATTTTAATTCAAAATCTATTATATTTATTTTTTCTTTGTCGTTAATTTTGACCAAATATTCTTTAGTTTCATTTTTTTGTTTAATCAGAGTTTTGATGACTTTTAAAAAAGAATCTTTTGTAATTTTATTAAGGTCTCTATCTAGATTCTGATTAATAAGATGGTTTTTTAACTCTGATAACACTGACCTAGAAACTGATAAAAGTTTTTTATCGCCAGCTTTTAAGGCATTTTTTACATCTATATTTATTTTTTCAGCTAAACTCATTTGAAAATCTCCTTTAATAATATACTAATACAAAAGATTTAATATGGCACTAATTGATAATTCCCCAAAAGATAATTATCAAGAAGGTTATTTAATTTACGATAAAAATAATGTTTTTAAAGGTAAATTTTTATCTTCCAAAAAATCACTAATATCAGAAATTTGCTTCAACACCAGTATGACTGGGTATCAAGAGATTATAACTGACCCTTCTTATAAATCGCAATTTATTACTTTTACTTTTCCTTTAATAGGAATAGTAGGGACAAATAATGAAGATTATGAATCTTGGAAGATTCACTGTTCTGGAATAATAATTAAAGAACTTATAGAAGATGACTCAAATTGGAGGTCTAACCAAAGATTTTTTGATTGGATTGTAAACCAAAACTCATCTGCTTTTTGGGACATAGACACAAGAGCATTAACTTATTTAATTAGAAACAAAGGACCTAAAAATGTAATGATGTGCACTAAATCTTATTTTGAAAGTAAGACTTTAGATGAAATTTTATTAGAAATTAACAATTTTAAAAAACTTGAAGATACTGATGTAATTAATAGCTATACAAATGAATTAAAAAAAACAAATCATAATATTAATGGAAAATTTAAAGTTGCTTTTCTCGATTTTGGAGCAAAAGACAATATAAAAAAAAGCTTAATTAATAGAAATTGTCATATTGAGGAATATGACATGAATTTTTCAGCTAAAAAAATAATTAATAATAAATATAACGGATTGTTTTTAAGCAATGGACCTGGTGACCCAAAAAAAATATTTCAAGAAATTAAAAATCAATTAAATTTATTAATAGATACTAATATCCCTATTTTTGGCATTTGCCTAGGTCACCAAATTCTTTGCTTGGCACTAGGGGCTGAAACAAAAAGAATGGAGAAAGGCCATAGAGGAGCTAATCATCCTGTAAAAAATTTAAAAACCCAAAAAGTAGAAATAACTTCTCAAAACCATGGTTTTGTTGTTAGTGAAAAAAATTTTCCAAAAGAAATGGAAGTTACACATTTATCTCTTTTTGATAAAACAATTGATGGAATGAAATCAAAAAAACATCCTTTATTTTCCGTACAATATCATCCCGAATCTAGTCCAGGCCCTCATGATAGCAGATATTTATTTGATAATTTTATTGAAACTATAAAAAAACATGCCAGCTAGAAAAGATATATCAAAAATACTAGTTATAGGATCAGGTCCAATAGTAATAGGCCAAGCTTGCGAATTTGATTATTCTGGAAGTCAAGCTTGTAAAGCTCTAAAGGAAGAAGGGTATGAAGTAATACTTATAAATTCTAACCCGGCCACTATTATGACAGATCCTGAGTTTGCAGATAAAACATATATAGAGCCTATCACTGCTCTAATTGTGAAAAAAATAATTGATAAAGAAAGACCTGACGCAATTCTTCCTACTATGGGAGGGCAAACTGCTCTCAATATTATAAGAGAATTAAATAAAGAAAAATATTTTCACAAAAATTCAATTAAAATTTTGGGAGCAAGCCCAAAGTCAATTGATGTAGCTGAAGATAGGGAACTTTTTGCCAAAGCTATGAAAGAAATTAAATTGGAGACACCATTTAGTATTATTGTAGACGATACTTCAGATTTAGAAAAAATATCCAAAGAAGTAAAGTATCCGATCATTATGAGGCCTTTTTACACTTTAGGTGGAACTGGTGGTGGAATAGTTAATAATAAAAATGAATTTGTAGCCAAAGTTAAGAATGCTATTGATTTAAGTCCAGTAAAAAAAACTTTGGTTGAAGAGTCCTTAATAGGGTGGAAAGAGTTCGAATTTGAAGTTGTAAGAGATAAAAAAGATAATTCTATAATTGTTTGCTCAATAGAAAACTTAGACCCTATGGGAGTTCATACAGGAGATAGTATAACAATAGCTCCTGCCCTAACTCTCACAGACAAAGAATATCAAAATTTAAGAAATCAAAGTATTGCTATTTTAAAAAAAATAGGAGTTGAAACAGGTGGCTCAAATGTTCAGTTTGCTTTAAATCCATCAAATGGAAAAGTACTAGTAATCGAAATGAACCCTAGAGTAAGCAGATCTTCAGCATTAGCTTCAAAAGCTACCGGATTTCCAATTGCCAAAATAGCTGCTTTATTAGCAGTAGGATATACCTTAGACGAATTAAAAAACGATATAACTAATGTAACTCCTGCGAGCTTTGAGCCAGTAATAGATTATATTGTTACAAAAATACCAAAGTTCAATTTTGAAAAATTTCAAGGAACTCCAAAAGAACTAAATACTGCAATGAAATCAGTTGGTGAAATTATGTCAATTGGCAGAAGTTTTAAAGAATCAATTCTTAAAGGTCTGTATTCAATTGAATCAGAAAATTATGGTTTTGAAAAAAATCACTCTTTATTAAATATTAAAAATGAAGAGCTAGAAGAAGAACTTTTAAAACAAAGACCTGATAGAATATTATTAGTAGCAGAAGCGATAAGAAGAAATTTTGATCTAAATCTTATTAACAAATTAACATACATTGATTTATTTTTTTTGAGAGAAATAAAACAAATAATTAATTTTGAAAAAGAAATTATTAAAAAAAATGGTGATTTTGATTATTCTTTTTTAATTAATCTAAAAACCATTGGTTTTTCTAATCAACATATTGCAAATCTATCCAAGCTGACACTCAAAGAAGTTTTAAATAAGATTAATGATTTCAAAATAAAACCTATTTTTAAAAGAGTAGATACTTGTGGAAATGAATTTGAGTCTTCTACAGCTTATTTATATTCAACCTATGAAAAGCAAATTAATAACTATAGTTGTGAAGCTAGACCTGATAATAAGAAAAAAATTATAATTTTAGGATCTGGTCCAAATAGAATTGGTCAAGGCATAGAATTTGATTATTGTTGTGTTCAAGCTGTTAAAGCTTTTAAAAAACTTGGCTATCAAACAATTATGATTAACTGTAATCCAGAAACAGTTTCGACAGACTATGATACTTCTGATAAACTATATTTTGAGCCTTTAGATTTTGAATTTGTTAAAAATATAATTGATAAGGAGAATGAATTAGGATCAGTTGAAGGTGTGGTTGTCCAATTTGGGGGACAAACACCGCTAAGAATAGCTAATAAATTAAAAGAACATAATTATAAAATACTAGGCACTTCCTTTGAAGCTATAGATATATGTGAGGACAGGGAAAGATTTCAAAATTTAATAAGTAAAATAGGATTGAAACAACCAAAAAGTGATATTTCAATTGGTACAAAAGAACTGCTAAAGAAATCTAAAAAATTAAAATTTCCAATTCTCCTTAGACCATCTTATGTAATTGGGGGAAGAATGATGGAAAAAATGAATGATATTGAAGATGTAAAGGAATATGTAGATCAAAATTATTGGGCTTTAGAAAATAATGTAATTTTAATTGACGAATTTCTTAAAGATGCAACTGAAGTTGATGTAGATATTCTGAGAGATAGCAATGGTTCAACTATGATAGCAGGCATTATGGAACATATTGAAGAGGCAGGAATTCATTCTGGTGATAGTGCTTGTTCAATACCAACCTTTTCTTTAGATCAAAAAATAATTAACAAAATAAAAAACTTTACAACTGAGTTGGCAAATTCTTTACTTACTGTCGGATTGATGAATGTTCAATATGCTGTAAAAGATCAAAGTATTTTTATTCTTGAAGCCAATCCTAGAGCTTCCAGAACAATTCCTTTTTTAGCTAAAGCTTTAGGAATACCTTTTATAAAAATAGCATCAAGTCTTATTTCAGGAAATTTACTAAAAAAAGAATATACTGAAATAGATACAAACAAACTTCCCTATTTTGCAATTAAAGAAGCTGTGTTCCCTTTTAATAAATTTCCCAATACTGATGTAATCTTGAGCCCAGAAATGAAAAGTACAGGTGAAGTAATGGGAATAGATCAAGATTTTGATATAGCTTTTTTAAAAAGCCAACTAGGAGCAGGACAAAAAATTAATGACATAAATAAAATATTTATTTCAGTCAAAGATGATGATAAAGAACCAATTTTAGAAATTTTGAAGGAATTAAAGAAGTTAAAATTTGATATTTATACAACAAGAGGAACTTACTTATTTTTAAAAAAACATGGGTTAGACTCCAAGGTAATTAATAAGGTTGCAGAAGGATCTCCCCATATTGTTGAATACCTTAATCAAAATAAAATAGATTTAGTAATAAATACTACAGAAAATAAACAAGCAATTAAGGACAGTTTCACTATAAGAAGGACTTCAGTTGATCTAAATGTGCCTTATTTTACAAACATAAGAAGTGCAAAAATTCTTTGTAAATCGTTAATTAAGGTTAAAAATACTGATTTATCAGTAAAACCTATACAAAAACACCATGTTTATAAGTCTAAAATTTCATTTGAAATTTAGTCATAAATTCAATATTTTCTTCAATCTACTTCATTAGGGGGGAAAATAATATATATGGAAAAAATACCAATGACTCAAGATGGACAAGATAAGTTGATTGAGGAACTCAAACGTCTTAAAACTGTTGAAAGACCAGTTATTATTAAAGCTATAGCTGATGCTAGGTCTAATGGTGATTTATCAGAAAATGCAGAGTATCATGCAGCTAGAGAAAAACAGAGTTTCATTGAGGGAAGAGTTTCAGAAATTGAAAGCATAGTATCGAAAGCAGAAATTATAGATGTTAGCTCCCTATCTGGAAGTATTGTTAAGTTTGGAGCAACAGTAAATATTATAAATTTAGAAGATAAGAAAGAATCAAAATACCAACTAGTAGGAGAAGTCGAGGCAGATATTGAGAATAAAAAAATATCTGTGAATAGTCCTATAGCAAGAGCTTTAATTGGCAAAAAAAAGGGAGACTATATTGAAGTTTCCTCACCCAAAGGTATTACTTCATATGAAATTAAATCCGTTAGATTTAAATAAAATTACTTGAAAAAATATTCAGTCATTACGATAAGTGAAGGAGCGGCTGGAATGAAGAGTCAAATAGAAGGTTTGGCTAGTTTAATTAGCGATCATTACATTAATATTGATTTAAAAATCAATTTTTTTTTAAAAAACTTACCAGTTCAACTAATTCCATCCAAATCATTTATAATTAATAATATAAATGATTTTAAAATAATAAAACCTACGGTCTTAATCAGCTGTGGCAAGAAAAGTGTAAAAGCTTCTATCGCATTAAAAAATAAATTTAAAAATATTTTTAATATTCATATTCAGGATCCTAAAACATCTTATAATAAATTTGATTTAATTGTAGCTCCAAAACATGACAATCTAAATTTTTATAATACAATTTCAACAGATTTTGCTTTACACAATATTAAATTTAATACAAATAAAAATAAAAATAATAAAACTATAAATTTTATTATTGGTGGTAAGACAAAAAATTTTCAATTTTCTAAAATTACCCAAGAAAAAATTTACCAAGATATAAAAAATCTTAGTAAAAAGCATTTTGTTCAGATTATTCCATCGAGAAGAACTCCTAAATCTTTGATAAAAAAAATTAAATCTAATAAAATTAATAATTCTAATTTATATGAAAATTCTAACAATCCTCAAGAATATGGTAATTTTATAAGCACTTCTGCGGCAAATATAGTTACATGGGAGTCAATATCTATGATTTCGGAATGTGTTTCTTCAGGGGTAGGAACTTTTATATATTCTTTTGAAAAGGGATCAATACCTAGTAAATATAAGTTATTTCACAAGGATTTAATTAATAAGGGTTATATCAAAAATTTTAATTACAATATAAAACCATTTAAAGTATCGATTGGTAACGAATTACAACATTTAAAAAATAAAATCTTGAATAAGATTGAGCAGTCCCCTATTTTTAATGTCTAATCATGCAACTTAAAGATTCCTTAATAAGTAGATCTAAAGAGTTTTTAGATCCATTTTCTCACTGGCAAATAGAAGAACCTTTTTCTGACTCATTAATGAAAGAATTGTCCAATGTCAAAATATCAGATGCTCCTAGATCTTTTGATGGTACAAGAGCTGCAGATCATGGAGGAGAAGGTATTGATGGAAAATTAAGAGTATTTTTAGAAAGTGATAATTCAAATCTGTTGCCCGAAGGTATGAGTATTATCGAAGACTTGAGAAATAAAGAAGTAATTGATCTTATAGAAGACAATATTAAAAAAAAAGTTTCTAATTCTTTTATACGTGTTGAATATATTGCTGACAGGAAAGGATTTTGGCTTAAACCTCATAAGGATATTGAAGAAAAATTAATGACAATGATGTTATTTATAAATGATTATAATGAATCTGAAAACCTTGGAACAGACTTTTATGATACTCAAATGAATTTAGTCAAAACAATTCCATATAAACATAATTCTGGTTATTACTTTGCTTCTGGGGGGAACACTTGGCACGGTTTAGAAAAAAAAGAAATTAAAATTGAAAGAAGATGCATGCAAATTAACTATGTTACTTTTCCTACTAGCTGGCCAGTTAAAAATTGACAGAAATTAATAATGTAATAATTATAGGTTCAGGGCCAGCTGGTTATACTGCAGCTATTTATAGCGCTAGAGCAAATTTAAAACCAATTATAATATCTGGTCTTCAACCAGGTGGACAATTGACAATTACAACTGATGTAGAAAATTATCCAGGCTATGAAAATCCAATTCAAGGACCTTGGTTAATGGACCAAATGAAAAAACAATCGGAAAATGTCGGGACAAAAGTAATTAATAAAATGGTTAAAGAAGTTGATTTTAGCAATAAAAATAAAAAAATTATATTGGATGATAACTCTGAAATTTTTTCAAAAACAGTCATTGTTTCTACTGGAGCTCAAGCTAGATGGCTTAAAGCAAAAAATGAGGAAAAATTAAAAGGGTTTGGGATTTCTGCTTGCGCTACATGTGATGGTTTTTTTTTTAAAGATAAAGTTGTTGCAGTTGTAGGGGGTGGTAATTCTTCGGCAGAAGAAGCTCTTTTTCTTACTAATTTTGCAAGTAAAGTATATGTGATACATCGTAGGGATAAATTAAGATCAGAAAAGATACTTCAAGATAGATTATTTAAAAATAAAAAAATAGAATTTTTATGGAATAAAGAAGTTACGGAATATATAGGAGATAAAAATTTAACTGGTGCATTACTTAAAGATTCAATTACAAAATCTATAAGTGAATTAAAATTGGATGGTTTATTTGTTGCTATAGGACACGATCCGGCAACTGATATATTTAAAAATATATTAGATATGGATGATGAAGGTTATATAATTACTAAACCAGATAGCACTCAAACAAGTGTTAATGGAGTATTTGCTGCAGGTGATGTTAAAGATAAAGTATATAGACAAGCAGTAACAGCGGCAGGTATGGGTTGTATGGCTGCTTTGGAAGCTGAGAAATTTTTATCTATTGATAATGATTAAGTTTATCCTTGTTTTGCTTTCATTCGAGGGTTAGTTTTATTGATTACAAACAATTTACCCTTTCTTTTAACAAGTTGATTATTTTTATCTCTAACTTTTGCTGTTTTTAGTGAACTTTTTATTTTCATTTTCTAAATTTTCGTTAATCTAATGTCTTTCTAAAAATATGTCAATCCAAGAAAAAATAAATGAACTTGTAGAAAACTTCTCTTATTTTGATAATTGGGAGGATAAATATGAGTATATAATTGATTTAGGCAAAAAAATCCCAAAGTTAGATGAAAAATATAAAAAAAATGAATTTAAAATACAAGGGTGTACTTCTAACCTTTGGCTTGTACCTATCATAGATGGAAAAAAAATATTTTTTAATGGGGGGAGCGATTCTGTAATAATACAGGGTTTATTTGCAATAATTGCTAAAATATACAGCGGAGAGCAAGCTAAAGATATTTTAGATAATAAGCCAGATTTCTTGACTACAATAAATTTGAAAGAGCACTTGGGCCCTTCAAGATCGAACGGTCTTAATTCTCTAATAAAAAAAATCCAGTCTACTGCGAACAGCGTAATATCTTCGTAATTCTATTTAAATAAAATTAACATATGATACTTTATTTTTATGAAATATTTTAAATATTTTCTAATATTTATTTTATTATTAATAATTTTATTATTAACAAATAATATTTTTGATAAGAAAGATAACATTAATTTACAATTAAAGGAGGATAACATTAATTTACAATTAAAAGACGGTATAGTCAAAATCAAGACCTTCGATGATAAGGCACCTAATCATATTCAACACATTAAAAATTTGGTCTCTGAAGGAAAATATAACGGAGTAGTTTTCCACAGAGTAATAGATGGTTTTATGGCTCAAACTGGAGATGTAGAGTTTGGAAACTCTAATTCTGAAAAATTTGATTTGAGAAGAGCTGGAACTGGAGGTTCTGGAAAAAATATAGACCAGGAGTTTAACGACATTCCTCATACTAAGGGCGTACTTAGCATGGCTAGATCAAGTGACCCAAACAGCGCTGATAGTCAATTCTTTATTTGTTTTGATGATGCCACTCATCTTGATGGCCAGTACACAGTCTGGGGAGAAGTTATAGAAGGAATAGAATTTGTTGATAATATTAAAAAAGGTGATCCCATGAAAAATGGATTAGTTGAAGATCCTGATAAAATTATTAAAATGTGGTTAGATTAAAATTTAAATTATCTTTCAGTAATTTTTAATTCTATTCTTCTATTGTTTTTTAAATCTTCAGAAGTATCTCCTAGAGATATTGGATGATTATCTCCATAACCATTTGCTGATAATCTTTTTGGAGGGATTCCTTGAGAAATAAAAAATTTTACAACTTCTAATGCTCTAGCATGAGATAGTTCCCAGTTTGAAGGAAATTGGGTCGTAAAAATAGGTATTTTATCAGTATGGCCGTCTACTTGGAGTATCCAATTAAGTTCTTTAGGAATTTCATCAATTAAACCCAATATAATTGAAGCTACGGATTTTAATGATTCTCTACCCTGCAATTGTATTTCGGCACTGCCAGAATTAAATAATATTTCTGACTGAAATATAAATCGATCTCCTTGTACTTTGATTTCAGAACGATCTCCAATAACTTCTCTTAATTTTCCAAAAAATTCTGATCTATATTTTTGTAATTTAAAAATTTCACTTGTTAATACTCTATTTAATCTATCTCCTATCTCTCCTAATTCAAGCTTACTTGTAGCAATTTCAGCTTCCTTTGCCTCTAATATATTATTTAAAGTTTTAATTTCATCAGTTAATATTTTTATGTCATCAGAAAGTGAACTTATTTTTAATAGTGCTTTATCTAATTCACTTTGAGTCATTTGAGAACGGTTGTCAGATTGTAAAAGCTGCTCAGTAATTATTTCGTTTTCAAGTCTAATTGAAGATATTTGATTCCCAAGCACTGTATTTAATTGTTCAGATTCATCTAAAGTATTTAGTAAGCTAGAAATTTTTGATTGAGAAGATTCAATAGACTCTTTTAACTCTAAATTAGATAGTTCAGATTTAGCAAAAGTTTCAAGCAAATTGTCTTGCTCAGCTTGTAATTTAATTAGAGTTTCATTCATTTTTTGATTCTCTGTAAGAGATAAAGATAGCTCATTTGAAATTTTTTCAATAATTTCATTGAGTTTTTCTATATCTATTTTTTGTTCTGAAATTAATAGGTCTCTTTCAGCAATTAAATTTTCTTTAATATCTAGTGCCTGATCTCTTTCAGAAATTAATATTTCTTTTTCTTCTATTGTTAGGTCTTTTTTTGATAGTAAGATATTTTTTTCTTCAATAACTTGGTCCATTTCATTTATTAATTTATCTCTATCGCTAATTATTCCTTCTTTTTTAGCTATAAGAGATTGTTTTTCTATGATTTCTTGATCAAGAAGTAATAATTCAGTATCTAATAAACCTATAAGGTTCTCTCTATCTTCAATAATTGTTTCTTTTGTTGTAATTGATTCATCTTGATAGACAATAGTTTCATCTTGGATATCAATAGTCTGTTCTAATTTTTGGATTTGCTCATTCTTTCCAATAACTAAATCGCCTAAATATACTTGGGAAACTGTAAATAAAAGAACAACAAATATTATTACCATTAACGTTGAAGCTAGAACATCAACGAAACCAGGCCAAATAATGTTATTATCTTCTAAATTAGAGGATTTGCTAATATAGCTCACTTTTTATCTTTTAAATTAGAAATAGTTTTACTGACAATTCTCAATTCATCTTGAACTTTATCTTTTAGATCTTTATTAACTTCTTTTAAATCTGAAACTAACTTTTCATCTCTTGTTTTAATTGTTTTCTCTATTGAATCTAATCCTAAAACCATAGTCCCGAGTTTTTCTAAAATTTGTTCATTAATTGAAGCCATGTATGCATATTGAGATGCGTCTAAACCACCACTAATGCTTGAATTGATTTGAGTATGAGCTCTATTTTTATAATAGAGTCTAATTTGAACCTCACAGTACTCATAATAAGATTGTTTTATACCTCTAACAATAATTTCATATAACCCTAATATTAATGACACTATCAAACCAAACAAAGAAGAAGTAAAAGCAACTGTCATTCCACTCAAAGGAGACTTTAAACCTGATTGAAGTGAAGCAAAGAAATTACCAAAATTTTGATCTTCTATGCTCAGTCCATCAATAACATTCGCCACACTTCCTATTGTTAGCAAAAGTCCAAAAAATGTTCCTATAAGTCCTAAAAAAACTGCTAAATTAATTAAATATCTAGACAAGTCTTTACCAGATTCTATTTTGCTTAAAAGTTCTTCTAAAATTTCGTCTACGCTTTTATTTTTGATTTCAGATTTACCTATGATTCCTAAATTTAAAGCTATTGATTTTGTTAATGGATAATTTGATAGTGATTGATCACTAATTTTTAATTTTCCAAAAGCTACGGAATCCATAAACCTATACTCTGAAAAAAGAGTAAAAACTTTAAAAGAATATAATAAAAATCCAACAATAAAAGTTAATGCGATTAATCCATTTATTAATAAATTTGAATTAAAATAATTTGAAATTTGTTCATATCCAATTACAAAACTAATTGTAATGAACACAGATAATATTATATATCCTAAGACATTTTTGAACATACAATTATTATATAGTAAAAACTTCAAATCAAAAAAAATAAAATCACATATAAATTGGTGGGCGTGACAGGATTCGAACCTGTGACCCCTTGCGTGTCGAGCAAGTACTCTAACCAACTGAGCTACACGCCCTAAATAATAAGGGATATTATGTTTATATAGTTATATCAGAGGAGTAAATATAAAAATTTAATTGAAAGAATGTCTTTTTAGGAGAATATTTAATTCATCTAACTTTAGAAAAAATAGTATAATGAAGTAAGTGAAAATACCTAATGTCATCTTGCAGATTAGATCTACATAGTGAATATGAATGTTAATTTTTTCTACAATAAACAAAGCAATACTTAATCCAATTAAACCAATTAGTATTTTAAATATCTTTATAAAATTAAAAAATATTAACTTTTTATAAAAGACTTTATTCGTAAATTTTAAAATACATATCTGAATTATAACATTTAGATATACACTAACTACACTTGAAAAAGCCAATCCTCTAACTCCAAATTTTTCATATAGCATAAAACATAAAAGAAAATTTAATAAAAAAGTTGGGATTGATGCTAATATAGGTAAATAAACCTTTTGATAAGAATAAAATATTTGATTTAACATTCTCGCCAACATGTATGCAGGAAGAGAAAAAGAATAAATCGATAATATTGATGAAGTAATTAAAATATCATCCTCAGTAAATTTTCCTCTACCAAAAAGAACAGATATTATTTCATCGCTAATTATTAATAATCCTAAAGTAGAAGGTGCAGCAAATATTAGACAAAAAATTATTGACTTATTAAATGCTTCTGATGTTTTTTTCATATCATTAATATTTTTTGATAAATAAGGAAGTAAGGTAGTTGAAATTGCAACAGCAATCAGAGCAAATGGCAAATCAATAATTCTATCAGCATAATAAATTTGGCTAATAGCACCGGCTCCAACTAAAGAAGCAAATATCATAGATATAAAAATATTTAGTTGAACTATTCCTGAGCCAAGGATTGCTTGAAGTAATCTAATAAAAAATTTTTTAAGAGAAATTATTAATTTTTCACTTATTGAAAAAGAAAAAACAAAAGTAAGTTTTAAAATTTTTATGTTTATAAAAACTAAAATTAATTGTATTAATCCAGAGATTAAAATACACCAAGCAAGTTCAAAATGAGAATTTTCTTTAAAAATTAATAATGTAATTATCATAGTTGTATTTAATATAACTGACAAAAAAGAAGGTATAAAAAAACTATTATTTGCATTTAGGATTGAACTGAATAAAGAACTAAGTGATGCTAAAATTAAAAAAGGAAATGTTATTCTTACTAAAGAAATTGTACTATTTAATAAAAAATCCTCTCTTAAAAAACCCGGAGCAAGAAAAGATATGATTTTCTCTGTTTGAAAAAAAAATATTAAACTCATAAATCCTGTTATAAGGATAAATAACACTGTTATTAATGAATAAAATTTTTTGGAGTCTAAATCAGAGTTGGATTTTTGCTCCAAATATAATGGTATAAATACACTATTTGTTACACCTTCAGCTAATATTCTTCTAAAAAGATTTGGTAATCTAAATGCAAACATAAATGCATCTGATAACAAAGAAGCACCAAGAAAATTAGCAAAAAGTATGTCTCTAAAAAGTCCTGAAATTCTAGATACTAATATATTTGATGAAATTTTAAATAAATTTGAAATTTTCATAATAAAAATAATTTAGAATAACTAATTATTAAGCATCTTTAAATTCTTGAATAAAAATTTCCTCTAATTTTAATAAATCAATATAACCTGGAATGATTTGATTTCCGATTATAATTGCTGGGGTTCCTCTGAATTTGAATAAATTCGATATTTCCTTATGTTTATTAAGAATATTTTGAACTTCTTCGGAATTAACATTTTCTTTAATGGTTCTTATATTAATATTCATTAAAAAAAGGTCAGCATAGATTTCAGTTAAGTTATTTCTACGATCATTAGAATATAAATAATTATGAACCTTTGTAAAATCCCCTTGAAAACTAGAAGCAATAACAAGTTTTGCAAAATCTAATGAAGTATCAGAAAGCAAAGGTAATTGAACCGTATGAGCTTTTATATTAGTATTTTTTTCTACTAAATTTAATATTTCATTATTGAGTTTTAAACAATAACCACAATTGTAATCAACAAAAACATAAATATTTTTATCAGATTCATTAGAGCCAATAAACATGTTTGATTGAACTTCAACAAGTCTATTAATAGAATCAATATTCTTAATTTTATTTTCAGCCATTTCTTCTTCTATTAACTTATCTTGATAGTCTTTAACAGATTTTAAAATTATTTCTGGATTCTCTTTGATAAAATTTTCAAATAATAAATTTAAATCATTTTTTGTAACAATTTCGTCAAAATCATTTTTAACTTTAGTTATTTCATGGGAGTTTTTTTGATTATCATCTTTGCTGTAAATAAAAAAATAATAGTAAGATAAATATCCTACTAAAATTAAAAAAATTAGAATAATAAAATTTTTAAAAAAAGAATTGGATTTTTTTCTTACATATAGACCCATAAATCAAATTTAAACTTATTTAAAATAATTTCTATAAATTAATAATTTTAAAGATTTAATTTAGAAATACACTTAAAGTTGGATTTCTGGTTTATTTGTTTATACAAACCAATATATTTGAGATCTATTGAATTAAAATAATTTAACATTTTTTTAAATTTTTCCTCAAAAGAAATTATTTCATTATTGTTTAAATTATTTAAATTTAATAATTTAATATGATGTTCTATTTCTTCAAATATATACGGATGTCCCCATATCTGATAATACATTGTTTGTCTTTCAGTTAATTTTTTAAATCTACCGATATCCATTTCATATTGTTTTATATTAAGAACTTTTCTAAACTCATCATACCGCCTAATTATCTGAGAGAAAAAATAATCAAGTTCATTATCGACTTTTAAAATTATTTTTAAATAATTATCTTTTTTTTCTAATCTAAAACTTATGTTTTTAAAATTTACTATATCGGTAATTTCAATTTCATTTTTTAAATTTAAAAAAATACTAATGATTTCTTTTTCATCATATAAATTTGTTTTGTAAAAAGGTGGCTTTATATTTAAAAGCAATTCTTTTTCAATTATAGACTGATAATTTTCAAAATATTTTTTGTTACTTTTAAAGATATTTATAATGCCATCGATAAATTTATCTTCTAGGGTTATGGAGATTGCATATCTGGGAAATTCAACATAACTCATTTAACTGAAAGAAAATTAACAATTTTATCAGAATAATTAGTTTTCAAAAATATATTCATTAGAAGAACTATAATTATAGTGTATATTAGTCGAAAGAAAAGTATTCCACTTATATGGCTACCTAGTAATAGAATTAAAATAGTATCTTCTATAACACTATGACATAAGCTTAAAAAAGATAATGAAAGTAATATATCTTTTTTACTAATATTATTTTTTTTTGACTCTTCTATAAGAAAGCCACCTCCAAAAGAAATACCAAGAGTCAAACCAATTAATATAATATTCGCAACCTTATCGGACATACCTAAAAAATTTAGAGGGATTTTTAAAATTCTTAAAATTAACTTCCAAATTCCTAATACTTTCAAAATATTAATAAAAGCTATGATAAAAAATATAATAATAAAAATCATGATAAAGTTTTGAATCTGTGACCATATCCAATCAGAATGTGAAACATTATCATTTGGAATAGATAAAATAGATTGATTAAGGTTTTGAAAGAGATTTAATTCAGAATAAATTATAAATAATATTTTCCCTGCAATTAATGCATTTATAAACCTAAATAAAAAATTAAAACTTGCAGAAATGCCTGATTTTCTTGCTATAGCAACTTCAATGGGCAAACTATGAGCTACAAGTATCATAAGTCCTAAAATTGTTGTTTCCGCAATAGTATAATCAAAAATGCTTTGCAAAGTTGCAAAAGCTGCCATAGCCGCATAAATATTTACCAGTATTGCAGCCATCCAAACTAAACCTAAAGAACCATCTATACCTATAAAACTTGTCATTGGTTCAAGTAACTTGGATAAAATAGGTATAAACCCTAAAAGCTCTAGGATCCTGATGATAATAACAACTGGTACTATGACTTTAAAAAGAACTAAAAAAATACTCTTTGACTCAATAAATATTTCAATAAAACTGTTTTTTATTTTATCTATCATTTAATATAAATATTGAAGAAATATACCTATACATTTATAAATAACAAATGTTTGCTAAAAGATTCAATTGGAAAATTGGTCTTTTTTTTTTAATCATATCAATAAGCTTCCACCTTTTATATCTTTCTTATAACAATTATCAAAATATCATTTTAGATAGTGCTATAGAAATAACTAGTGATAATTACAATTACTTTGAACCACCTAGATTTAGAGAATATTATCAAGAAATTATTGTAGAGGATATTGATAATCAAGTAATTATAGAAGACAAACTAGAGGATAAATCATCGTTAGTTCCTATAAAAACAATAGATTATGAAACCTATATTATTGAAATTAAAAAAGGAGATAATTTTGCAAAAATTTTAAAAAAAGCTGGCATTAATAATAATGACTCAAATGATATAATCATGGGTGGAAAAAATATTTATAATTTTTCAAAAATATACGTGGGAGATAAAATAAATATATCCTATAAATATGAAGGTAAAAAATTAACTTTTTTAGATATTTCTTATCAAATTTCTGAAGAAAAAATATTAATAATTAATTTAGATAATAATAAAATAAATTATTCTATTGATAAAATAAAACTTAATTCCGAATTAGTATATTCAGAAGGTATTATTGAAACTAGTCTTTATAAAGCAATGGTGGATCAGGGCCTATCTCAAATTGTTATAGAAGAAATGATAAGAATATTTAGCTTTGATGTTGATTTTCAAAGAGATATTTATAAAGGAGATAAATTTAAAATTCTTTTCACAAAAAAAACTAATGATGATGGCAAAACTGTCAAAATAGAAGACCCTGAATATTTAGAGTTATATTCTAGGGGTACACCTTTAACTTACTATCTTTTCAAAAGTGATGATTTTAATGAATATTTTGATGAAAAAGGTAAAGGTATGACAAAAAGTTTAATGAAAACTCCTATAAACGGCTCAAGACTAAGTTCAGGTTATGGTATGAGAAAGCATCCTATATTAGGATATGATAAATTACACAAGGGGTTGGACTTTGCTGCTCCTTCCGGAACTCCAATTTTTGCAGCAGGAAATGGAGTAATAGAATATATTGGAAGAAATGGGGGTTATGGAAAATATATTAGAATTAGACATGACAGTACCTATAAGACTGCATACGCTCATATGAAATCATTCAAAAAAGGTTTAAATAAAGGAGATAGGGTAAAACAAGGAGATGTAATTGGCTATGTTGGAAGCACTGGTAGATCAACAGGACCTCATCTACATTATGAAATAATTAAAAATAATGTTCAAATAAATCCTTCAACACTTAAATTACCATCAGGACGAAATTTAAATAAAGAGGAAATGGTAATATTTAAAAATAATATTTATGAATTAAATAATAAAATAATTTCTATGCAAGTTGATTAGCTAAATCATCAAAGTCAGTCTTGGTAGACGATTTTTCTTTTGAATTATTGGTAGAGGTCGTTTTACTTGATTCATTTTCAGTAGTTGATTTATCAATTTTTTTTGAAACAAAAGATCTTCCGGAGTCTTCCATTTGTCTAAAACAGTGCTCAGCGTATTGTAGATAAAACTGTTCTAATATTTCGTCACCATTACTAATAGCATCTTTTGCTTTATTTATATAATCAGTATACTGGTCCTTAAAATTTTTATTGTTTCTTCTATACCCATTATTATTCGCTTTTTGCGGTAAATAAGGGGAATCAGCAGAACCTCTTTGTGAGCCATTTGTCCTTCTACTATTCGAACTATATATTTTTCTTCTATTATTAAATGTTTTCATTAAGCAATGTTATCTAAATTAATTTTTCACTAAATAATCAGTGGAAAGAAATTTTAATCAATCTATCAAGTTTTAGATAATCTTTCTTTATATATAATACTTTTAAATTATTATCCATAGCTAATTTTAATACATTTTTCTTAATTTTTGGATCAATTTCAAAATAGATTGAATTTTTATAATCCATATTTATCAATTGACTTATGATCAATTGGTAAAATTTATAACCTTTTTCACCACCATCAAGAGCAATAACTGGATCATAAGAGGTATCTTTATCTAGTTTTAAAATATCTTCTGAAATAATATATGGTGGATTGCAAATTATAAATTTAAAATCATTAATATTATTTTTAAAATTCATAAAAAGATCTGATTTTAAGAAAGTAGATTTATTTATTACATTTAGGTTTTTACAATTAATTTTATTAACATTTAAAGCATGATTGCATATATCCATAAATAAGCATTCAGAGTTAATGAATTCATTTAGAATTGAGATACCCAAACATCCAGTACCTGAACATAAGTCAATGAATTTAATTTTTTGTTTTTTAAAATTACTAAAATCTTCTAAAACCGATTCAATCAAGACTTCACTATCTGCTCTTGGATCAAGAGTAAATTCATTAGTAAAAAAAATCTCTTTCCAAAAACCTTTTTTATTTATTATTTTAGCTAAGGGCTTGCCTTTTAATCTTTCTCTAATAATTAGATTAAGTTTTTTAAAATTAATATCAGATAATTTTTTATAATTTTTTACTTTAGCAACCTCAGAAATTATAATATTTGCTTCTGAACTAGATTGATTAATTTTTTTATCATTTAAAATAGTAAAAATATTTTTATGTAAATCCGATATATTAATTTGATTATTTATCATTTAATTTATTTAATTTTTCAGCTTCTTGGCTAGCAGAAAGTGCAGAAATCATCTCATCTAATGCTTCACCTAATAAAAACTGATCTAATTTATATAATGTTAGGTTAATTCTATGATCAGACACTCTTCCTTGAGGAAAATTATAAGTTCTAATTCTTTCAGACCTATCCCCACTTCCAACTTGATTTTTTCTATCTGTGGATAATTCTTTTTCTCTTTTTTGTCTCTCTAAATCATAAATTCTAGATCTAAGTATTTTCAAAGCTTTTGATTTGTTTTTATGTTGAGATCTTTCATCTTGCTGTATAACAACAATTCCTGACGGCAAATGAGTAATTCTAACTGCACTATCTGTAGTGTTTACTGACTGTCCGCCGGCACCGCCTGATCTATAAACATCTATCCTTATTTCTGAATCTTTTATATCTACATCAAATTCTTCAGCTTCAGGCAATACTGCTACAGTTGCAGCAGAAGTGTGAATTCTTCCTCCTGACTCAGTTTCTGGGATTCTTTGGACTCTATGAACACCAGATTCATTTTTAAGTAATTTAAATACATTATTACCTTTAACTTCAATTACAGCTTCTTTAATACCCTTTAAACCTGTCTCAGATTTTTCCAAAGGATTAAATTGCCATTTTTTATTTGATGAATATCTTTCATACATTCTATATAAATCTCCAGCAAATAAAGCTGCTTCATCACCACCAGTACCTGCTCTAATTTCTAATATTGCGTTTTTTTCATCTGCTTCATCTTTAGGCAATAAGGATAACATTAATTCTTTATTTTTCTTTTCTAATGTTGTTTCATATTCAGGTAGTTCTTTTTTTACTATTTCCCTAAGATCATCATCTTTTTCATTTTCAAGCATAAATCTATAACCTTTAATTTCATTTTCGATTTTCTCAATTTCATTTACTATTATTATAACTGGTTCAAGCTTTGAAAGTTCTTTATTAATTTTTATTAATTCTTTATTCTCGATACTTTCGGAATTCATTAATTGATTATTTAAAGACTTAAACTTTTCTTTTAAGTCATTAATTTGTTTATCTAATTTCATTATCTAAATCTAAACGACTTATTGGTATATTTTTTTGCTCTTTAGAATTTAAGTTTTTTAAAATACATGAGGATTTTTTATTTTCCTCTTCGCCTATTAATAAAATATAATCAAATTTATTTTTATCTGCATAAGAAAAAAGTTTTTTTATATTTTTACTTATCTTAATTTCAAAAGATATATCACCTTTTGACATTATTTCTAAAAGTTTATGGTCTTCTAAATAATCAATATTTTGAACTGCTAACAAAATTTTATTATTATTATTATTATTATTAAGAGGAATTAAGTCCATTATTCTCTCAATACCAGCTGCCCAACCAACTCCAGGAATATTTCTATTTGATATCATATTAATTAGCCCATCATACCTTCCTCCAGCTAGCAAAGCATTCTGCCTTTTATCGTCTAAAGTTTGAAATTCAAAAGCGGTGTGACAATAATAATCCAAACCTCTTACTAAATAATCATTTTCTTCAAAAATTACATCATGAGATATAAGTAATTTTTTTACTCCTTCATAAAAATCTATACTTTCGTTAGATAAAAAATCTTTTAATTTAGGTGCTTTTTCTAAAATATTTAAATCTTCGGGATCTTTGCTGTCCAATATTCTTAATGTATTTTTTCCCAACCTTTCTTGAGAAGTTATTGATAATTTATTTTTTTTAATATTTAAAAAATCAAAAAGAGATTTTGAATATGCTTTTTGCTCTTCTTTTGTACCAATTGTATTAATTTTAAGAATATACTTATTTTCCAAACCAATTTTTTTTAAAAATAGATTAGCAAAATAAATTACCTCAAAATCAAAATAATTAGACTCTTCGCCAATAATTTCAATATTAAGTTGATTAAATTGTCTAAATCTTCCCTTTTGAGGTCTTTCTCTTCTGAACATAGGTCCGTGTGTAAATAATTTCATTGCTCCTGATATATAGTTTTCTGAACAGTATCTAGCAATTCCACTTGTTGCCTCTGGTCTAAGGCAAATTTTTTTTTCTCCTTGATCAATAAAAGTATACATTTCCTTTGAAACAATATCTGTTATTTCACCAACGCTCCTAATAAATAATTCTTCTTGTTCAATTATTGGAGTTATAATTTCTTTAAATTCAAATTTTTCTGATAATTTTCGAAAATTGTCTAAAATAAAATTAAACTTTTGTATATTTTCTCCGACTAGATCGTGAGTGCCTCTTACTAATTTAATATTTTTAACCATGTGTTTGTTTATGAATTTGTGTAACTTTTTCTTCTATTAAATTAACTAAATAATCAACAAGATTTTCATCTTTTATACGATGATTTTTTTCTCCATCAACATATATCATATGCGTATTATTTCCACCTCCAGTAATACCTATATTAGTCATATTTGCTTCACCTGGTCCATTAACAACACAACCAATTATTGATACAGTGATTGGTTTCTGAATATGCTGTAATTTTGCCTCAACTGATTTAACAGTATTAATTACGTCAAATTGTTGCCTAGCACATGAAGGACAAGAAATAATTGTTGCTCCATATTCCCTAAGATTAAGTGTTTTCAATAATTCAAAGCCAACTTTAACTTCCTCTTTCGGGTGATCTGATAAGGATATTCTTATGGTATCTCCAATGCCTTCATATAACAACATACCTAAGCCAACTGAAGATTTAATAGAACCACTAAAATATGAACCAGCTTCAGTTATACCTAAATGAAGAGGATAGTCACAAAAATTAGATAACATTTTATATGCATTTACAGAAGTAAATATATTTGAAGCTTTTACGCTTATTTTAAAGTTATCAAAATTTAAATTCTCCAAGATTTGTATATTGTATTTTGCACTTTCAAAAAGAGCTTCTGCAGTAGGACTTTTAAATTTATCTAAAATATGTTTTTCAAGACTTCCTGCATTTACTCCAATTCTTATTGGAATCTTATTTTGTTTTGCTGATACCACTACTTCAGCAACTTTTTCCTTAGATCCTATATTACCAGGATTTATTCGTAAACAATGTGCACCGTTTTCTGCAGCTTCAAGAGCTCTCTTATAATGAAAATGAATATCTGCAATTACTGGAATATTTATATTTGGAATAATTTTAGATAAAGCTTTAGATGAATCGGCATCTGGAACTGATATACGAACCAAGTCAGCACCAGAATCTTCAATTATTTTTATTTGCGCTAAAGTACTTTCAATATCATGTGTAACAGTGTTAGTCATGGTTTGGACACTAATTGGAGCTTCAGAACCAATCTTAACATTACCGACATTTATTGATTTAGTTTTTTTTCTTTTAATTTTATGAGAGTATTTCATCATAGCTCATTTAATTTATTTATATCAAAGTTTTTTAAATAATATCTATTTTCATTTGAATTTTTATATTTTTTTCCATTAAATATAATGTAATCAATAGAAAAAATATTAGAAATATCAATAAATATGTCTTTTTTATATTTAACTATAAGATCATTTTTTTCTGATAATTGTCCAAATGATTCTCTATTTTGATTAGGGTAAAAAATTTTATAATAAGAATTTCTGTTAGGCTTTGATTTTATCAATAAATAATTATTTTTATTATATTCTTTTTCTAAAAACAAATAATCCATAAAGTTAGAATGATCTATAAATATTATCTTAGAATTTTTGATATTCTTTTTTAGTAAAACCATAATCTGATCGTCAGAATAATTAAAATAATTAAAAGATTTATTATTAAAATGAAAAAAAATA
>PAHR01000045.1 GCA_002705265.1 Pelagibacteraceae bacterium
AATTTATAAACAATTTAAAAAATATATAATTTAATAGACTAGTTCTATAAAATATTAAATGAGGTATTTTAGACAAAGATAGTTCAATGTGAACAGTTCCAGAACAAGCTAAAGCAAAATCTAATTTAGAAATATATTTATGATATGAGTTATCATTTAAAATTACTGATATATTATTATTTGGTAATTTATTTTTTAAATATTTTTTATATTTTGGTAACGTAAATAAAAATATTTTATATTTAATATTTGTTAATAAAAAGTCACTTAATGTGTTTAAATTATTAAAAAACTCCTGGTCTCTACTACCTAAGAAAATACCTAAATTAGTAATTTTTTTAAATTTTTTTTTTCTAGTTATATTTTTTATACTAGAAGGGTGACCTATATAAGAATATTTGGATTTTTTATAATATTTCTTTTCAATTAGAAATATTGAAAAAATTTTTTGGAAATTATCATTTATGAATTTTGCTTTTCCTTGTCTCCAAATAAAAACAGAAGGACCAACAACTTGGCAAATTTTAAAATTATTATATTTTTTAAAGAAAAATTTAGAAAAATCAAAAGAATCGATAAAAAAAATCATATCTGCCTTATGCTTTTTTGATTGATTAAATAAATGATTTCTTAATTTCAATAGGTATAAAAAATTTTTTAAAATTTGAGATATGCCCATTATTGAATTTATATTAATTTTACTAATTTCTAAAATATTAGAAACTTTTTTAGGTTGACCAAAAGTAAATAATTTATGATTAGTTTTGTATTTTAATATTTCTTGAATAATATTTTTTGAAATATTATGACCAGATTGCTCGAGAGAAACAAAAACTATATTCATGCCATTACAATTAAATTAATTTTTGCTTTTTTTAATAATTCTAAACAAATTTTCTTATTTGAAATTAATGTTTTTTTATTAAACAAAACAATTGCTTTAAATTTAAATTTAATTAGTAATTTAATAGTATCAGGGCCAATAACTGGAAAATCAATATGATTAATTTGATTATTTTTTTTAAATTTTACAAAAATTAGATTATCAAAATTACTATTAATTAAATTATTAAGCATGTAATCAGTACCTTTAAAATTTTCAATAGCCAAAAATCTTTTTTCATTAATAATTATTGATTGACCTATATCTAAAGAAGATATCTTTTGAATTTTTTTAATATTACAATTAACTGCATTTTCATATTTTTTAAAATTTTTAATTTTAATTTGGTCATCTTTATTAATAAGCAAATTTCTAAGATATTTTGTTGGTGATAATAAATTTATATTTTTAGTTTTAATTAAAGATTTAAACAAATTTGTTTGATTATTTTCATTCTTAAAAAAAAAATCTTTTCCTAATATTAACTTTGATTTAATATCAATATTAATTTGACTAAATTTTGGAAAATTTACATACCCCAATATTAGAACGTTAGTTATATTTTTTTTTTTTAAAAATCTAAATATTAAATTTATGTTTTTTATAGAAAAATTAGTAGTTAAACTTTTATAGTTTTTAGATATTTTTATATTTTTTTCTAATAGAATAATATGAGTTAAATTATAATTTTTATTTAATTCATTAGCTGCATCTAAAGCAATATCTCCCTTCCCTGCTATTAAGCAAATATTATTATTTAATGATGCCAATTTTCTTATTTTGAGTATTAAAAAAATCATCAAATATTTTCAAAATTTCATTGTTTGATGATTTATTTCTTAATTTATTTAGATAGTTTTCATCTTTATGTATTTCTTGTATTTCTCTAATATCCTGATTTGTAAAATTATTTCTTCTAAGTCCAACTAGATTTAAACCTCTTAACTTGGCACGATTTCCCATTACTAAAGAACCTGGGAGAATATTTTTATCTATTCCAGACATCCCTCCTATCATTGTATAGGAACCAATTGTTATAAACTGTAAGATAGCTGAAAGACCACCGATAATTACATTATCAAATATTTTTACATGACCTGCTAAAGTAGCTTGATTAGCTAAAATATTATTATTTCCAAGTATACAATCATGAGCTACATGTGTGCCTGTCATAAAAAGATTACGGTCTCCAATTTTTGTAACCATATCATCTCCCTTGGTTCCTTTACTAATTGTTACATTTTCTCTTATTAAATTATTATTTCCAATAATAAGGTAACTATCTTCTCCTTCATATTTAAGATCTTGTGGGTCACAGCCAATATTAGTAAAAGGATATATTTTATTTGAATTTCCAATTTTAATATTACCGAATAAATTAGAATGGGAAATTATAACGGTATTATCGCCAATCTGAATATTACCGTCAATAAAGCAAAAAGGTCCTATTTTAACATTTTTACCAATTTTTACTTTAGAGGAAACTTCAGAAGTTTTATGAATTTGATGAGTCATCGTGAATCATCGCAGTTAAGTTGCATTGAGCAAATGTAACATTATTAACTAAACATTTACCTTCAAATTTGTAAACATTTTTAACTTTGTTTATTTTTTTTACATGAAGATCTAGGACATCGCCAGGAGTAACAGGTTTTCTAAACTTACATTTATCTATGGTCATAAAAAAAACAGATAAGTTTTCCAAGTTAGGTTCTTTCGCTTTTGCGACAGCAATAGCTGCTGTTTGTGCAAGAGCTTCAACAATTAAAACACCTGGCATAATAGGATTGTTAGGAAAGTGCCCTTGAAAAAAAGGTTCATTTATTGTTACACATTTAATTCCATGAGCAGACTCATCTGGTACACATTCAATAATTTTATCAACCAATAAAAAAGGATACCTATGAGGTAATAAAGATATAATTTTATTTATATCCATTAAATATTTCTTTGATTTATTATCATCTTTTTCCATTTCTTTATATCTATTGCAGGATATCCTGCAACAACAGAATTATTTTTAATATTTTTTATAACGGCACTTTTTGCCGCTATTACAACATTATTGCCAATTTTAAGATGTCCAGAAACTCCTGACTGACTCCCATTATAACATTATTGCCTAAAGTTGTGCTTCCAGCAATTCCACTTTGACCTGCAATAATTACATTATTACCTAAAGTAACATTATGAGCAATATGTACCTGATTATCAAACATACAAGAATCTCCAATAATTGTAGCATCGATCTTACCTCTATCGATTGTTGAACAAGATCCTATTGAGCAATTATTACCTATTTGAACTATACCTATTTGAGGTTCATTCCTAGTAGCAGTTATATTTTCTAAGTCAAATCCAAAACCACTAGATCCAATAACAGAATTTTCATGAATAATACATCCTTGTCCAATGATAGAATTCTTGATAACTACATTATCTTTTATAATTGAATTTTTTTCAATTTTAACACCTTTGCCAATTGTGCAGTTATTACCAATTTTTACAGATTTATGAATTTTACAATAAGAAGAAATAAAACTGTTATTTTTTTTAATAAATTTATCTTTATATAAAATATGATCAGGATGGGTAATAATTGAATTAATTATACTATTGTATGCAATTTTTAAATTATCAACAACTGAATAAGAATTAAGTTTTTTATTATTTAAATTAATGGAATCTGTAATTATATGAACAGATTTATTATTTAGAAATTGGTTTAATTTATTTTGATGTTTTTTACTAAGAAAAAGTAATGAATTATTTCTAATATTATTAAGTGTGCTAATTTCATTAATTTTAAAATTATTATTAATTATTGAATTATTTAGCATAGAATTTTTTGAAATTAAACTTTTAAGATTAATTTTTTTAAATTCATAAAAATTATTTCTATTAAATTTTATAATCATTTTAAGTTTTTAAATATTTAGAATGCTGTTCCAATAGAAAAATCAAAAGTTTGAGTTTTGTCATATGATTTTTTAACTAAAGGTTTTGCCAAAGACATAGTTAAGGGTCCTATTGGGGTCATCATATCAGCCGAAAATCCAAATGAAGCTCTAGGACTACTTGAATCAAAAGAAGAAGTATATTCTGAACTATAATTAGAACCTATGGTTGCAAAATATTTTAAAATTAAAGTATCGCTATCATCAAATAAAAATGGTGAAGAGTAGCCAACTGTCAAAAGATAAGTCTTGGAAGCTCCTAAATAATTTTTTGAAGAATCTCGAGGTCCTATTCCTGAATATTGAAATCCTTTAAAATCAGAGCCACCCATACTGAAAGAGTTAGAAGTTTTTAATTTTTTATCTAAACCTGAAGCTATACCAACTTTAGATAATATAAAGAAGCTGTTATCTGTTTTAAAAGCTTTATAATAAAAATTGTTTACAGATGAAATTTTAATAAAATCGGAATCGCTAACTCCAGTTGGGGATAATTCAAATAAATTAGCATTATAACTTCCTTTAGTTGGATTAAATCTATTATTTCTACTATCTGTTATAAAGGAAGATTCAAATACTAAATTATTAGATTTACCACTATTTTGTTTTATCACACTAGTTGCTGTAGAATTTAAGTCATAAAGATCAAGTTGCTCGTAAAACAAACCTAAACCAAAATATTGTTTTTTATTATAATCATACTTATAAGGAATTGTTATATCAAAACCAAAACCTGTAGAATCTTTTTTATAACCATAATCTTTTTTTAAATCTTCAGATTTATTATAAATCTTATATCCATTTTCTAAATTTTTATCAAAAAAGAAAAATTTTCTATAATTAATATCGTATAAAGCGCTTTTAGAACCTAGTTGCGCACTTACTTTTAATTTATTTCCAGTACCATAAAAATTTGAGTCGGATAATGAAATGTTAGTTCCAACTCCGGTAGAACCTGAAAAACCTGCTCCAAAAGAAAAGGAACCAGTTTTTTGTTTTTCTGATACCAATATGTCTAAATCAGTAGCATAATCTTCTTTATTATTGGAAGATATAGTAACATTATCAATATAAGAATTTTTAATTAATTTTTCTTTGGTTTTTTTAATTTTACGATCACTATATACATCTCCTGGTTTTATAAAAACTTGCTTTCTTAAGGTTTCATCTTTAGTTATTGAATTACCAAAAATATTTATTTTATCTACAATATTTATCTTTTTTTCTTCTAACCTAAACAATAAATCAACTTTGTTTTCATTAATTTTTATAAAAGATTCAGACAAGCTAACATAAGATAAATTATTACCGTATAAGGTATTATTTACATCTTCAATAAAAAGGGAAATTTTATCTCCATCATAAAAATTTTCTTTTATTTTATTAATAGTTTTAATCTGAGAAGTTGTTAAGGTATCTAAGTTTACAAATTGATTATCAAGAAATTCAATATCATTTACAAGATATCTATTACCTTCTTCAATAAAAAATTTTAATTTATAATTATTATTATTTTCATTTATTTCGTAATTAATATTAATATCTAAAAAACCTAAATCACGGTATTTATTTTTAATTGTATTAATATCTGTTTTTATTTTTGATTCATTTATAAAATTTACACTTGACAAAAAAGCAAATATTTTTTTTTCTTTAGATGATATTATAGATTTTAAAAACCTTTGGCTTAAAAATTCATTTCCTAAAAAAGTTATTTTTGTTATGAATTTCTCTTGATCTTCTTTAATATCAAATATTAAGTTAAAAGAGTTATTTGAAAACTCTTCAAAATAACTTGTAATTAAAGCGCTTGGCTGTCCTTTAAAACTATAAATATTTTCAATAATCTGAATATTTTTATTTATAATATCGTTATTAACATAAGATTTATTTTTAATTGATATATTATTTAATATATCGTCATCTTTGACTTTAATATTACCATTTATATATACTTCATTTACAAAGAAAGATTCTTTTATTAATAAGTAAAAATTATTTAAGTCAGAATTTAATTCAACATTATAAATTAATTCACTATCTAAAAGTTCCTTTATAATAATATTAATATTCTCAGAAGTGATATCATTTAAATTCAAATCATAGCTTGTAAGGCTATTTATATCATTGAAACTTAATCTTTCATTATTTTGTATAATTATACCTTTCGAAAATGAAATACTATAAATGGAAATAAATAAAACTATGTAAATAATTATTTTTTTAATATTCATTGCAAATTTTTAATTTTAACAGAAAGCATATTAGTATATTTAAGAATATCATAAAGTGTTTTAAATACCTTATTTACGTGTAAATTATCAATATATTTAAAAATAAAAGGTATTATCTGATCATAAGTAATCTCATTTTTTGTAAATCTATTAACTGCCTCTGCGTTAAGCATCATAAAAACAATTTGTTTTGAGTGATTAAATTTTAATATATTTTTATAATATTTAAAAATTTGAAAATTTTTATTGTCAAATTTCATAAATTTAAATTGACCTGAATAGTTTAAGGTATCTATATAATCTGAATTTTTTAAAATATTATTAAACGAAAAAGGACTGGTTAATGGTATTAACATATCATTTTTAAAACAATTTATAGAAATTCTATGATCTTTATAAAAAACCAAACTATGTGCAAAAGCTTTGGGAGATATCAAAATATCAATTTTATTTAATGGAAATCTAAACAAAGAGGAAAGTTCAAAACATTCTAAAAATTTATTAATTAGATTTGATGAGTCAATAGAATTTTTAGAACCCATTTTCCATATAGGGTGATATGTGGCTTGATTAAAAGTAATTTTTTTTGGTTTAAAATTTTTTTTAAAATAGAAAGGACCTCCCGTAGCAGTTAAAAAAATCTTTTCAATGTTATTTAAACTTTGATTAGAAAGATATTCATATAAAGAAAAATGCTCGGAATCTAAAGGAAGTATTGAATTTTTTGAATCATAAATTTTATTTACTAATAAATTTCCCCCTGCTATCAAGACTTCTTTATTGGCTATAGCTATGCAACAATTTTTTTGATTTTTAATTATAAGATGAATGAACTTCAAAGATTGAAAACCAGTATTTAATACATAAAAGAAGTCTATCTTGTTATTTTTGATATAATTAACTAACTCTTCTTCTCCAACTTTTAATAAATTACCTTGATAAGAATGGGGATTCAAAACAATAGAGTTCTTACATTTAGTTCTCTTTTGTTGTACTAAAAGTTTTTTATAGTTATTAAAACAAGTTAATAATGAAATATTTATATTATTTTTACATAAATAATTTACAAATTTATCACCTAGAACTCCTGTCGAACCTAAAATTGCGATTTTTAATTTCATGAAAACAAAGAATAAATTAAATAAAAGTTAAGTGAGAAAAAAATACTATCAAATCTATCTATAAAACCTCCGTGACCTTTTAACATATTTCCATAATCCTTAATTTTTAACTTTCGTTTAAAAAAAGAAAAATAAATATCTCCTAAAAAATAACAGATTGGCATTAATATAATAACTATTAATGAGAAATTAAAATAAAAAAGCAAAAGAAATGAAAAAAAATAAGAAATTAAAGTGCCTGACCAAGTTTTATTAGGACTTACATAAGGTGCGATTTTAGGTCCTTTGATATAAGTTCCAGAAAAATAAGCAATAATATCATTTAAAGATGCTAGACATATTATAGTAAAAAAAGAAATTTTGTTATCAACATATAAAAAAGAAGAAAATACTAAAGAAGAAAATATAAATATATTTAAGAAAATTATTTTGAAAAAATTTGATTTAATTAAAACTGAAATAAAAATAATAAATAAATAAATAAATAAAATAAAAAATTTAAAATCGAAAAAAAGATTATATATAAAACTATAATTTATTAAAATTATAAGAAAAAATAACAAAAGAAAAAAACTTATTAAATATGTATTTAATTCATTTTTTATAAGTTCATAAAAAATTATAGAAAAGAAAAATAAAAATATATATTGATTTAGGTCTAGAGTATAAAAAAAAAATAAAAAAAAGATAAGTAAAAAACCAGGTATAAATCTTTGTTTAAAATTATTTACCAAATTTTCTCTCAAGGTTATTTGATTTAATTATTATATTTTTTAATAATTTTTTACTAAAATCTGGCCATAAAGTTTTAGTGAAGAAAAAATCTGTAAAAGAAGTCTGAAATAAGAAAAAATCACTTAATCTTTGAAATCCTCCAGTTCTAATAAGAATATCTGGATTTGGGAATGAAGATGTACTCAAAAATTCAAAATATTCTTTTTTTGTTTTAGTTTTATAAAATTTTTTTGATGCGGTAATTATATCTTTTTGTCCACTATAGTTTAAAGCAATAATTAAATTTTTATCATATTTAGAATTTTTATTTAAAATATCAATTTTGTTTTTGATACTTTTATTAAATATTTCAAAATCGCCTATAAAATTTAAATTAAATTTATATTTATTATGATTTAATATAAATTCATCTAAATAACCTTCAAGCAAATCTATTATAATTTTTAAAATGGTTTTAGATCTTTGCATATTGTGGGTCGATAAAGCAAAAGCGGACACATAACTTATATTTAATTCAAAAAAACTATATTCGGATAATTTAATTAAATTCTTAATTCCTTTCTTATAAGCTTTCTTTTGGGCAATTTTATTTTTTTTGGACCAACGATTATTTCCATCCATTATAAAAGACAGATGTTTAATATTATTTTTCACTTAAATTTTTAAAAGATCTTTTTCTTTTTCTTTTAAATAATTATCTATATTTAAAATATGACTATTAGTAATTTCTTGAACTTGATCTTGAAATTTTTTTGAGTCATCTTGAGAGATTAATTTATTTTTTTCCTCATCTTTAATAATGTCTATAAATTTTCTTCTTAAATTTCTTATTGATACTCTATATTTTTCAGAAATTTCAGATATAAATTTAACTAATTCTTTTCTTCTTTCACTAGTTAATTCTGGAAATGATAAAATTATATTCGGACCATTTGTTTGAGGAGTTACGCCTAAATTTGAATCAATGATTGATTTTTCTACCGCTTGAACAAGTCCTGCATCCCATACTGAAATATTAAGTGATTTATTATCAATATTAGTGATATTTGAAATTTGATTGAGCTTCATTTTTGAACCATAACTATCAACTAGAATTGTATTTAATGAATCAGGAGAAACCCTATCAGTTCTTATGTTTGAAATTTCATTTTTGAAAGCCTGTGTAGCAAGATCCATTTCCTTAATACAATTATCTAAATCTATCATTAAATTAACTTATTATTGAATAGTTGCCTTTAAGCTCAACTATTTTAACTATATTAGAACTATCTAGCATTGAAAATATAACTATTGGTAATTTTCTATCCTTTGCTAAGCTAATTGCAGTAGCATCCATAACTTTTATTTCCTTATTTAGGAAATCATTATATGAAATTTTAGATATTTTTTTAGCATTTTTATTTAAAGCAGGATCCTTATTATATATACCATCAACTTTTGTTGCCTTTAAAATTACTTCACATTTCATCTCAGAAGCTCTAAGGACAGCTGCTGTATCTGTTGAAAAGAAAGGGTTACCTGTTCCAGCTGCAAATATTACAATTCTATTTTTGTCTAAATGCCTAGATGCTTTTCTTTTAATATATGGTTCTGCTATTTGGTTAATATTTAAAGCTGTCATTACACGAGTTTGAATTCCTAATTTTTCAAGATTTGATTGCATTGCCATTGAGTTCATTACAGTACCTAGCATGCCCATATAATCTGAGGTAACTCTATCTAGTACTCCATTAGATAATTCACTACCTCTCATAAAGTTACCTCCGCCAATGACAATTGAAATTTTAATTTTCTTTTTATGAAGTTTTTTTATATTTAGACATAATTTATTAAGCACTTCAAAATCAAAACCAAATTTACCATCACCGGACAAAGTCTCACCAGATATTTTAAGAAGAATATTTTTATACATAAATCAAAATTATATAGAAAAAAGATCCATTATCATAATTTTAATAGGTGAATTATTCTTACTTGATATTTCTGAAATCAACTCCTTTATAGTTTTTTTAGGATCAGATATCAATGTCTGGTTCAATAAAGTATTTTCTTTGATAAATTTATTTAATTTACCAGTAATAATCTGATCAATTTTAGGGTTATCTAAATTATCTATTTGTTTTTTTATAATATCTTTTTCATCCTCAATAATCTTAGGATCAAGATTTTCTTCGTCAATAGCCATAGGCCTCATAGCAGAAACCTGCATTGGAATGATTTGTAGATCTTTTTTAATTTCGTCTTTGATTTCATTGTCTACTTTAAGTCCAATTACACTACCAATTTTAGAAGCATTATCCGAATATTTATTATGAAGGTAAGTTAAAAAAATATAATCATTTGTTTTATATGATGTGAAATTTTCAATTTGAATATTCTCTCCAATTTTCGAAATCGTATCAGTAAGGATTTCATCAATTGTTTTTGAATTATCCTTCAGCCCTTTTATGTCTTCAAAACTACCATGAGATATTTGATTTGAAGTACTATTATCATGAATAATTTTAGTTACATTATTACTAAATAATAAAAAATCTTTATTTTTTGCTACAAAATCAGTCTCACAAGATATCTTACAAACTGTAAAATCATTAGAAGTTGAACAAAAATAAAAATTAATTAATCCTTCTTTTGTTTCTCTATTTTGTTTTTTTTG
>PAHR01000046.1 GCA_002705265.1 Pelagibacteraceae bacterium
GTTTATAAATTCTAAATATCTATCTTTGCTTAATATCTTTTCTAAAAAATTAATTATCAAGGAATTTTTACAATCAGACTTTAAAAAAGAAAATATTGAAAACTATTTATTTAATATAAATAATGAACACTCACTAAAATTTTTATCTAATTCAATACACAAGAATATACTTAAGTTTAATATAAATTATTTTTCAGTTAGACCTATTATTGATTATTTAAAAAGGTTTTCTTAAGCCAAAGTAAATTAAATATAGATTTCTTTTCTCTTTCAACCACTTTTTTATAATTTTTATTAATCTCTCCACTGTAAAGTTGTCTTGGTCTTGTAATTTTAAATTCTTTATCCTCAATCATTTCTTTCCATTGAGATAACCATCCTATTGTTCTTCCTATTGCAAATATTGGAGTAAACATTGTTGTTGGAATACCTAATGCCTTTAATAATATTCCTGAATAAAAATCTACATTTGGATATAAGCTTTTTTCCTTAAAATAATCATCTTCTAAAGCTAATTCTTCTATTTCTTTTGCTATTTCTAATTCTTTAGATTTAATTTTTAATTCTTTAAAAAGTTCTTCAGTGCTTTTTTTTAAAACTTTAGCTCTTGGATCATAACTCTTATAAACTCTATGACCAAAGCCCATAAGTCTTATTTTATTTTTTTTATTTTTAACTTCATCTATAAAGTTTTTTGGATTTAAATTACTATTGTTAATTTCATCTATCATATTTATTACTGCTTCATTAGCTCCTCCATGAGATTTACCCCATAAGGATGAAATACCTGCTGATATACATGCGTATGGGTTAGCCAAAGAAGATCCAGCAGTCCTCACAGTAGAAGTTGAAGCATTCTGTTCATGATCTGCATGAAGTATAAAGATTTGATCCATTATTTTTGAATAAAGTTGATTTATTTCGTAATCTTCAGTGGGTGTTGCAAAGCACATATGTAGAAAATTATCTGTATAATCATATTTATTTAAAGGGTACATAAAAGGTTGTCCTAAGTGGTATTTAAAGGCCATAGCAGCTATTGTTGGCATTTTTGCTAATATTCTATGTGTAGAAATCATTCTATGTTCTGGGTCTTCTATATTTAAACTATCATGGTAAAATGCTGATAAAGCTCCGACAACACCTATCATCATTGCCATTGGGTGAGCATCCCTTCTAAAACCTCTAAAAAAATAAGAAATCTGCTCATTTAGTAAGGAATGATTTCTAATTGTATTTTCAAATTCTTTTTTATCTGATTCTGATGGAAGTTCACCATGCATAAGTAAATAACTTACTTCTAAATATGAACTATTATTTGCTAATTCTTCTATTGGATATCCTCTATATAAAAGAATTCCTTTTTCACCATCTATGAAAGTAATTTTAGAATTACAAGCTGCTGTTGAGGTAAAACCTGGGTCATATGTAAATAAGCCAGTTTCTTTATACAAGCCAGCTATATTAATAACATCTGGACCTGTTGATCCCTTAATTCCATCTAATTGATATTCTTTTTTTAATTCATTATCAATTAGGGTAAATCTTTTTTTATCTTTATTCATTTTCTGTGATTGCTGATATCATATCATTGACAATTTTGATACCAAAAAACTTAATTATAGATTCAATAGGTAATTTACTATTAAAATTTACCAATATCTTTCTCAGTAATTTACCAGTTTTTTTAAAAGAAAGATCATTTTTTTCTAATTTTTCAATAAAAATATCATAAGTTTGACTTTCTTTAGTAGTATTCTGAATTTGTTTTAATAGCATTATTTCATTTTTTAAAATATTATATGTTTTTTTTTCATATATAAATTCTACCAAATTTTTCAATTCATTATTTATATCTTCATTATTAAATGATCTTTTTAAAATTGGTTTAAAAACTTCTTTTATATTAAAATTTTTAATCTTTTTCATAGTTTCTTTTTTGATACATGAAATAAAATCATCATATGATAAATTTTCTAAATAGTAATTATTGTAATAATTAAGTTTATCAATATCAAATTTAGCAGGAGATAAGACAGTTTTATTTAATTCAAAATTTTTAATACTTTTTTCTTTGTCTAGTATCTCAATATCATTAAAATTATTCCCTAGTTTAATTATAAAATTAAATAATGCTTCCTTACGATATCCCATATCTATATAACCCGATACATTTGTTACATTATTTCTTTTAGATAATTTTTTACCTTTTAAGTCATGTATTAAAGGTATGTGAGCATATTTAATCGGAATAAAAGAAAGGGCCTGAGATAACATAATTTGTTTTATTGTATTAATGGAATGATCATTGCCTCTTATTACATTTGTTATTTGATCTAAATGGTCATCTATCATATTTGATAAAATAAAAGTTGGTTTTTTATTAGATCTAGCTACTGAAAAATCCTCTATATTCTCATTAGGTATTTTAATTAAACCTAATATTACATCTTTGTAAGAAAAAGAATCAACTTCTCTATTTACCTTAAACTTATATGGACCTTCATCTGATTTATAAACATAATTTTTTTTTATTAGAATTTCTAGAAAATCAATATGTATATTGATATTTTTAGATTGATATTCTAATTTATCGTAATCTAATTCAAAAATTTGAAATATTTCAATTATTTCATCAAGAAATTTTTTATTAGATCTTAATTCGTCTGTATCTTCTATTCTAAGTATAAACTTTCCTTTATTTTTTTTTGCAAATAAGTAATTATAGATAGCTGTTCTTAAGCTACCTATATGAAAACTACCTGTTGGAGATGGTGCAAATCTGGTTATAGTCATTTATAGGTCCTTATTAACTTTATCATTTTTCCAAGTATTTTGACCCTTTCTTTATTATATGTTGTGCTTTTAAAATTTAATTCATCACCTAAAATACTAACGGTTTCCTTATTGATTTTTATTTTTTTAAGAGTTATGTCGCTATTATCAATTTGTACTGCGTAGATTTTTTTTTCATTTATGAAATCTGGTTTTACTAGCAGTACAGTATCTCCATGATGGATACCAAATGAATTCATAGAATTACCATTAATTTTGCAAGCAAAAGTATCTTTATTACCAAAGTTTAGTTGAAGCAAGTCTTCAGCATCAACTTGTTTTATTATGTTGTTATTAATATCGATAGGTTTGCCAGCTGAAATTTCATCATAGAAATTTATCTTTGTATTTGAACTGGAAATTTTCAAAGATCTTGCTCTTAAGGGGTCTTTGTAAATTAGTTTTTGATTAATTAGATATTCAATATATTGAAAAATACTAGATTTAGATTTTAAATTCATAAAATCTTTCATTTCCTCATATGAAGGTGAATATTTATTATTATTAATATAACTTTTAATAAATTCATAAAGTTTTAGTGCTTTTTTAGTCATCTATGTCTATATATCTGAGATTCTTAGTTTTGTCGTAATAAACAAGTATATTTGATTTCACTATATTATAAATATTTGAACTTTCCTGGTCCTGAAATATCATAACAGAGTTATTTATTTTTGAACCAAATAAAAACGATTTTCTTTTAAATTTATTTAATAGATGGGGTATTTTTTTATTTAAATTTTTAAAAATTATTTTTTTATTACAAAAATATTTATATAAAATTCCTTTAAGTAATATGTTTGTTAAAACAAAATTAGAGCAAGGATTTCCTGGAAAAAAAATAATGATTTTATTTTTTAATCTCATTGCCTTAAATGGTTTTCCTGGTTTTAAATCTAATCCATTAATAAAAAGATTTTTATTATCAAAATTAAAATCATCTTCACTTTTACCAGTACCGCCTATAACAATAATTATATTAGAATTATTATTTTTAATTATATAGTCCAATTTTTTTTGATTGTCGCCAATAATTTTAATTTTTTGAATTATTTGATTATTTTTAATTAAAAATCTTTCTAAATAATCTAGATTAGTTGGTTTAAAATTTTTATTATTTATAAACTCATTACCTGTTGCAATTAAACTAAATGATAATGGCTTTATTATTTTTATTTTTTTAATTTTAGAATGCTTAATAAATTGAATATCTTTATCCAATATCTTTTTGTTCTTTTTTAATACTAATGTATTTTTTTTAACAATATGGCCAATTTTTCTGATAAAATTAATTTTAGTATTAGATAAATGTATGTAGTTATTCTTTTCTTTTTTTAAGTCTTCAATCGGAATAACTTTTTTTATACTTTTATTTAGCAAAGAACCAGTTTTTACTATTAGGCATTCACCTTTTTTAATATTTTTCTTATTAAGTATTGATAAATCTGTTTTACCAACTATTTTATATTTTTTTGATATTTGAGATACTCCAATTCCATCCATAGATGATTGATTATACTCCGGAATATTTTTTGTAATTTTTATGTCATTAGCAACATAAAAACCAGAATTTATATTAATATAATTTTTTAATTCAATTTTTTTAGCTGGTAATTTTTTTGTAATAATATCTACAGCTTGAAAAATATCATAATTTTTATTTTTTTGATCCACCTGTTTTTTTTATTAATTTAATATTTTTAATTACTATATTCTTCTTATATGATTTTAACATATCATAGATTGTAATTGCTGTAATTGATACAGCATGTATGACTTCAATTTCTATACCTGTTGAATAATTAGATTTTCCTATAGCGCAAATATCTATCTCTTTTTGATTTAAAAGTTTTATTTTAATGTCTATATAATCAATAGGTACGTTATGAGTTAAAGGTATTATATTGGATGTATTTTTAGATGCTATTATACCAGCTATTTTTGATGTATTTACTAAGTTGTCAAAAATTTTTTTATTTTTTTTTAAATAATTAAATAAATTTTTATCAATAACTAACCTTCCTTGAGCTATGGCTTCTCTGTTAGTTTTGTTTTTTTTTGATATGTCAACCATTTCTGTATTTTTATTTTTTTTATTAAAATGTGATAAATCCATTATTTTTCACAGAAATCATTAATATATTGTTTTACATTATTGCTATTTAAAATACTGCCTCCAATTAAAAATACAGAGATATCATGTGACTTGATAATTTCAATATTTTCTCTTGTGATACCACTTTCGCTAACAATTATTTTGTTCTTAAGCTTTGCTGATAGTTCAATAGTTTTATTTATATTTATAGTTTGTTTTGCTAGGTTTCTATTATTTATACCTATTAACTTTGATTTTATTTTTTTTATTTTATTTAAATCTTCCTGTGATTCGATTTCTATCAATACGTCTAATCCTATTTCATGAGCATATTTTTCCAAATTTAAAAGTTGTTGCTCACTTAAAATTCTAGCTATTAGAAGAATAGCTTCAGCTCCTATTAAGGCACTTTCGTAAATTTGAATTTTATCAATTATAAAGTCTTTTCTAATGATTGGTTTTTTTGTATATTTTTTAGCTTTTAAGATATCTTGATTGGTTCCGCCAAAGTTTTTATCAGTAAGTACAGATATGCATGTAGCTTTAGAATCTTCATAAACTTTTATAATTTTTTCGATTTCATAGGTATTTTTAAACTTTTTTACAGAAGGGCTATATCTTTTAAATTCTGCTATAACACTATTTTTATTTTTTTTATTATTTTCAGAAATATTTTTAATAAAATTAGATTTAATTTTGATTTTTTTTATTTTTTTGTATTTTATTTTTAATAAAAAGACATCCTTTTTTTTTTCATCAATAATTTTTTTCAATATATTCATTTTGTTATATTGTGAAGAAAATTAATTGATACTTTATTGTCTAGTATATTATTAATTAATTCATAAGCTTTTTCAAAATTTATATTTGGTTTAATAGTTTTTAATCCATATATAGAATTAATAACTACAATATCTCTATAACTGTCTTTTTTTCCTTCAAACATATCTATAATTTTATTTGCGTTATATTTCGCATCTTTTCCTATTATTTGATCAAAAGATGGGTTTTTTTTTGTAAGATATTTTTTATAATTATTATTATTATAAATTTTTTTATTTATTTTATTTTTTGATTTTTCAAAAACAATAGTTGGTGAAAAAATACTTATTTCATCTAAACCGTCTTTTGAAGAAAAAACCTTAAAGTTTTTGATTTTATTAATATACAATAATCCAGCTATTGTTTTTGCAGCTTTCTCATTAAAAGCGCCAATAATCTGAAAATTTGCTTGAAGCGGATTAAGAGTGGGTCCTATTAAATTAAAAAAAGTTTTAAATCCAAGTAACTTTCTTGCTTCTCCTACATGCCTTAAATCTGGAAGAAAATTGGGAGCATTAAGATATACAAAATTATCATTATTTAAACTTTTATGTATATTTTCTTCATCTGAGTACATTTTTACACCTAGTTCTTGCAATACATCCGTAGATCCTGATTTTGAACTTGCGGCTTTATTTCCATGTTTGCTAATTTTAATACCCATGCTAGCTAACAATAAAGCAACAGCTGTTGATATATTAAGTGTTTTTTTTCCATCACCACCTGTTCCGCAAGTATCCAGGGAATTTTTAAAAGGTTTTAGTTTTTTTGCATTTTTTTTTATGTATCTTCTAACTTCATTTATTTTTTTAGCGTCATACATGTCTTCATTAATTTTTGAAATTAAAAGAGCTTTATGAACTACATTTTCTGAATTAAATATTAAATTAAGACTTTCGTTTATATTTATTTTTTTATTGTAATATAATTTTTCTATCATTAAACAGTTTTTAAAAAATTTTCTATTATTTGTTCTCCGTTAATTGTTTCGATACTTTCCGGATGAAATTGTACGCCGTGTATATTGTATAATTTATGTTTTAATCCCATAACTATATTATCATCATTAGATATACAGCTAATAGACAAATCCTTAGTCAATTTTTTTTTATCAACATACAAAGAATGATACCTTGTAGCTAAAAATTTTTGAGGCATATTATTAAATAATTTATTTTTTCTTATAGTTATTATTTCGGATAATTTTCCATGAACAGGTTTTTTTAATTTTTTTATATTATTTTTAAAGAAAGCAGCAATAATTTGATGGCCAAGACAAATGCCTAGTATGGGCATGAAGCTATATATTCTATCAATTAAATTAAGACATTCACCGGCGTTATATGGATTGCTAGGTCCAGGAGATATAATCACAGCTTTTGAGTCAATAATTTTTTGATAATTTTTTATTAATTTGTCATTTTTAATAACATTTACTTTAAATCCATTTTTAGAAATTGCGTGATAGACGTTATATGTAAAACTGTCATAGTTATCAATTAATGTTATCATTTAATATTGTGAGCTATTGAATAAGCTTGAAATAAAGCATTTGCTTTGTTTATGCATTCTTCATATTCTCTCTCATCTATGCTATCATAAACAATTCCAGCTCCACTTTGAGCATATATCTTATTATTTTTTATTAAAGCTGTTCTTAAATTTATACAGCTATCCATATTCCCGTTAGCATCAAAATAACAAACAGAACCTGCATAAAATTCTCTATTTATGTCCTCTAGATCTTCTAAAATTTGAAGAGCTCTAATTTTAGGAGCTCCTGAAACCGTACCTGCAGGAAGACCTGCAAATAATACATCTACAGGGTTATATGTATTTTTTAATTTTCCAATTACATTGCTTACTATGTGCATAACATGAGAGTAGTACTCTATAATATTTTTTTCTGTAACTCTTACAGTTCCTATTTTTGATATAGTACCAACATCATTTCTACCTAAATCCACCAACATTAAGTGTTCAGCAAGTTCTTTTTTATCTTTTAGTAAATCTTTTTTATATTTTTCATCTTCAAACTTATTTTTACCACGTTTTCTTGTTCCGGCAATAGGTCTAAGAGTTACTAGACCATCATTTACTTTAATCATCGTTTCAGGACTAGAGCATATAATTTGATATTCATGGAAATTTAAGTAAACCAAATAAGGAGAAGGGTTTAATGATCTGAGAGCACGGTAAAAATTAAAAGGATCTATTTTGTATTCATTTTCAAATCTTTGTGAAAGTACTGCCTGAAATATTTCACCATTAGAGATTTCTTTTTTTATTTTATTAACATTTTTCAAAAAGGATGATTTCTTTGTAAGGTTAATAAATTTTTTATTAAATTTATTATCTATTCGTTTTACTTTTTTTGTATTTATTGATTTAATAATTTTAACTATTGAATCTATTTCTTTAAAAGATTGTTTTTTATTCGATGAAATATCAATTATATGAATTTGGTTAACTATATTATCAATAATAATTAAGTTTTTTGGTTTAACAAAATGAGCTAGCGGTATTTTAATTAAACTTTTATTTTTGTTATATTTAAGCTTTGGGAGTGAAAATTTACAGATATCAAAACAAATATTCCCAATAATTATTGGTAGGGGAATATTTTCTTTATATTTAACTTTAAGTTGATATTCATTATAAATTTTTTCAATAAATTTTTTATGATTATTTATTTTTTTTTTCTTTTTATTAATTAATGAATAATCTTCATATATTTTTATATCTTCTTTTTTATTAAAAAATATAATTGTATATCTTCCTTTGTTATCTCCTCCAATTACAGACTCTAGGATTGAAACATCATTAAATTTATTTTTTAATTTTAAAAATAAAGAAATAGAATTTTGATTATCAATAAAAATATTTTTTCCAAATATATTACCCATTGATTAGTTTAATAACTTTAAATTATTAACTTCTATTAAATATTGACTTTTAATTCCATTTAAAAGATCTTTATAAAAAACATTTAAAATTAAATTTTCAATCTCTTCTTTTTCAACTAAAGTTTCTTCAACTTGCTTAATAACGTAAATCTTATTTTTTATATTAATCTTAATTGGTTCATTATTTTTAATTAAAATAAGTCGATTTAATTGATCCTCAGATAATAATTCATTATTTATTTTAGCTGATGATGTAAAGTAATTTACTCTAACTTTATTAATTTTTTCTAAATCTTCTTCTTTTATATCTATAGCATCTATTTTATTTATTTCTTCATAATAGGTATATTGAGATATTAATTTGTTTTTGTTATTTTCAGGAATATCTGCAAGTTCAATTTTAGAAATTTTGTATTCTATAAAATATTCATCATCTTTAAAAGATCCACTTTGATTAGATTCATTTATTTCATAGTCTAAATTTTCGTTAAATAAAAAATCATTTGTATATATAATCTCATTTTCAATTAAACTATTGTTTATTGTATTTATATTTATGCTATCAATACTTGCTATTTCCTCTTTAGATATATTATTTATAATTAAATTTTTTACTTCTTCTTTTGTTTGAATTTTTTGTTTATCTAATTTGTTTAGTTTTATAATATATTTTAAGTTTCCTACTTCAAAAATATTAGATTTTTCATTTTCTTTAAGTTTCTTAAGAACTTTTAGTATATTGGGTATAATTTTACTTTCTTCAATATTTGAAAATTTATCATAAATATTATTATCATTTTTATAATCTTCAAATTTTTCTTTATATGAGCTTGTATCGTTAATAATAATTTGCTCATAGGAATATTTTGCATTTGTAGTAAATAAATTTTTATTTTCTTCATAATAATTATTAATAATTTCTTCATTAATGATGCTTTCTATTACAAATTTTTTTAAATTAACTTTAATTAATTCAATTTTATAATTACTTACATTTGCATCATAATCATATATTTGCTGTTCATTTAAATTAATTTGTTTTTCTTTAAGTTTAAATATTTCTAATTGTTTTTCTTTTAAAATTTTTGAGTCTAGGTTTATATTTCTAAATAACTCTGCCTCCAAGCTTTTTAAGAATATTTCTTTGCTAACTTCATTTTTAAGATTATCCATTATTGTCTGAATTTGAGTTTGATTTAAATTTTTAATATTTTGATCTTCTCCTAAGCTTTTTTTCAATATGGTCATTAATGATTTATCATTTAACTGAATTTTACTTTTTAAGTATTTTTTTAAAACTATTTCATCAATTAATTGATTTAAATAATTGATTTTAGTGACAATATCTTCTTGAGGTTTTAAGTCATTTAATTTTAAATCAGATTTATAGATATCGTATAACCTAGCAAATTCTTGAGTGCTTATTTTTTCATCTTCCACTTTAAGTATATAATCTGGTGAAATAAAGCGATTAAACCCCATAAATAAAAAACTTCCACCCAGTAGGAAACTAAATAAAATAGTTACAATTTTTGTTTTCATAGTTAATAATAAAGTGTTATTTCTATCAGATATTTATGAAATATATAATTTTTAATTGGAAATCCTATTTAAATGGAAAAGAGTCTTTTTCATTAGCTAAATCGCTTAATAAACTTAAATTTTCAAAAAAATATAAAATAATAATCTCTCCTAGTTCGTATAGTCTGTTTGCTTTAAAAAATAACTTTAAAAAAATTGAATTATCATCACAAAACTTTGATACATTAGGTTCAGGCGGCTATACTTCTTTTTTACCGATAGAAAATCTCTCTAATTTTTCTATTAAATATTCTTTAATAGGTCATTCTGAGGTTAGAAAATATAGAAATGAGAATGATTTAATTGTTAAATCTAAATTAATCTTAGCTAATGAATATAAAATTAATCCTATCATATGTATCGGAGAAGATTTTAAAACATATAAAAATAATAAAACAAAATCATATATAAAAAATCAAATAAAAAAAATTTTTAATAAACAAATCAAATACCAAAATCTATTCATAGCTTATGAACCTTTATGGTCAATTGGTTCTGGATTAGTCCCTTCAAATCAAGAAATTATAAAAATTATTGAATATATTAGGTTTTTATTAAAAGATTATTCTTTTAAAAAACTTAAAATTTTATATGGTGGATCGGTTAATTCTTCAAATTTTGAGGAATTAAATGAAATTAAAGAATTGGATGGTTTTTTAGTAGGTTCTGCTTCTATCAAAAAATCATTTATAAAAATTTTTTGTAATTAATGATTAATATTATTTTAACAGTTAGCGCCATTGTAGGAATTATTTTAGTTCTTATTATTCTTTTTCAAAAAACAGAAGGAGGTAGTTTGGGCCTTGGAACTCAAAGTTCAATAGGATCTCCAGGTGCATCTGCTCCTAAAAAAGGAAATAATATGGTTAAAATTACTTATATTATTGCTTTTGGTTTTTTATTTTGGTGTCTTGCTTCAGCTGCTCTTATGAATAGAAACTTTGGCCCTAATATAAATTTAGAAGAAATTTCTAATGAAATAGAAGTTGACGATAACTTAACAGACAAAATTCCAGAAGTACCCCTTAAGTGAAATTTATTTTTGTTACCGGAGGTGTTGTATCATCATTAGGTAAGGGAATAGTTACTGCTTCATTAGCTGCTTTATTGAGTTCAAGAGGTGTAAATTTAAAAATTAGAAAATTAGATCCTTATTTGAATGTGGATCCTGGTACTATGAGTCCATATCAACATGGAGAAGTATATGTAACAGATGATGGAGCCGAGACAGATTTAGATCTCGGTCATTATGAAAGATTTACTGATATTGTATGTTCTAAAAATGATTCAATTTCTTCAGGAAAAATATATTCATCAATTATAGACAAAGAAAGAAAAGGTGTTTATTTAGGATCGACTGTACAGGTAATACCTCATGTTACCGAGGAAATTAAGTCTTTTATTAAGCTATCTGTTAAGGAAAAAGAAGTTGTGATTTGTGAAATTGGAGGAACCGTCGGCGATATCGAGAGTCTCCCTTTTCTTGAAGCTATTAGACAATTTAAAAATGAAAAACCAAAAGATACTCTTTTAATTCATTTAACTTTATTGCCTTTTATCGAAGGTTCGGGTGAATTAAAAACTAAACCAACACAACATTCAGTTAAAGAACTTTTAAATTCTGGTATACAGCCAGATATAATAGTTTGCAGGAGTAGTAAGAAAATCTCAGACGATGAGTTATCAAAAATAAGCTTATTTTGTAATGTTTCCAAGCAATCAGTAATACCTTCTTACGATGTGCCAAGTATATACAAAGTACCGTCTCTTTTAAGCAAATCTAAATTAGATGAAATAGTAATAAAAAAATTGAGCATCAAAACTCCAAAAAAAATGGATTTAACAAAGTGGAAAAAATTTGAATATCTAGAGTCTGTTACAAAAGAAGAGTTAAAAATATTAATTATCGGTAAATATATAAACTTAAAAGATAGCTACAAATCTTTGTATGAAGCAATATATCATGCTGGGGTTCAAAATAAATTGAAGATAAAAATAGAATGGTTGGACTCAGAGTTAATTAATTCCAAAAATGCTAAAAATTTACTTAATGAAGCTAATGGAATTTTAATTCCTGGGGGATTTGGTAATAGAGGTATTTTAGGAAAAATTGAGGCTATAAAGTATGCGAGAGAAAATAATATTCCATTTTTAGGAATATGCTTGGGAATGCAACTAGCGATAATTGAATATTGTAGAAATGTTTTAAAAATTAAAAATGTTGGTAGCTCGGAATTTGGAAATTTCAAAAATAATGTAGTTTCACTAATGACCGAGTGGAGTCATAAAAAAATAATTGTAAAAAGAAATAAATCTAGTGATATGGGAGCTTCAATGAGACTTGGTTCTTATCCTTGTTTTATTCTTAAAAATTCATTAGCTCACAAAGTTTATAAAAAATTAAAAATAAATGAAAGACATCGACATAGATACGAAGTTAATCCTAAATTAAGAAAAATTATTGAAAAAAATGATATGAAATTTTCTGGTTTTTCAAAAGATAAAAATTTATTAGAAATAGTGGAAAATTCAAATCATCCTTGGTTTCTAGGAGTACAATTCCATCCAGAATTAAAATCTAAACCTTTTAAACCTCACCCTATATTTTTATCTTTTATAAAATCCTCTAATATTAAAAAAAATGAACAAAAAAATTAAGTTAAAAAATTTTCAAATCTATAATGATACAAATAAACTGACTTTAATATCAGGACCTTGTCTTTTAGAAAATGAAAGATTAGCATACAAAGTTGCGAGTAAACTTAAATCCCTTAGTAAAAAACACAAATTTAATTTAATTTTTAAATGTAGCTTTGATAAAGCCAACAGAAGTTCCCATAATTCTACAAGATCTAAAATGTCACTCTCAGCTGCAGTTGATATTCTTAAATCTATAAAAAAAGAATTTAATATCCCAATCACTACAGATGTTCATGAAAAAAGCCAAATTGATAAAGTTTCCGAACTAATTGATGTAATTCAAATTCCTGCTTTTTTATCTAGACAAACTGATTTGCTTTTAGCAGCTGCTGATACTAATAAAGTTATTAATGTAAAAAAAGGCCAGTTTTTATCACATCAAGATGTTTTTAATATTATAAAAAAAATTGAGTCGCGTAATAATAACAAAATTATTATTACTGAGAGAGGAAATTCTTTTGGTTACAATTATTTGATTAATGACTTTAAAGGAATATCTTTTATGAAAAGATTTGGCTATCCTTTGATTTTTGATTCAACTCATAGTGTTCAAATTCCAGGAGGGCTAGGGACAAAAAGTGGTGGCGCAAGAGAATTCGTTTTACCTTTATCAAAATCAGCCGCAGCATTGAGGCTAAGCGGATTTTTTATAGAGACACATCCTAATCCTTCTAAAGCTTTAAGTGATGGCCCTAATATGGTTTATCTAGATAAATTGGAGACACTTATTAAGTCTATTATTAAAATAAATATTGCAGCCAAGGATTAATTTTATAGTTGAAAGGAATAAAAAATGATTAAAATTTTAAATATTAAATCAAGAGAAATATTTGATAGCAGAGGCAACCCTACTGTTGAAACAGAAATGATAGTTGATGGACACCAAGATCCTTTTTATGGACTAGTCCCTTCTGGAGCTTCAACAGGAAAATTCGAAGCTCTTGAGTTAAGAGACAATGACAAAAGTCGTATGAGTGGTAAGGGAGTTCTTAAAGCAGTAAGTAATGTCAATAAAATTTTAAAACCAGAGTTAATTAATACATCTTTTAAAGATTTTAGAGAGTTTGACTCTTTTTTAATAAACTTTGATGGAACTTCAAATAAATCTAAATATGGAGCAAATTCAATATTATCTCTGAGTTTAGCTTTTTATAAAGCTTGGTCTTATATTAATTTTAATAAAATTTTTTTATCTCAGGGTAAAGATAATCTTTCTATACCCGTGCCTATGTTAAATATTATTAATGGAGGTCAACATGCTGATAATGATGTAGATTTTCAAGAATTTATGATTTTGCCAATTAATTTTTCAAATTTAAAAGAAGCATTGTCTGCAACTCATGATGTAATAACTAATATAAAAAAAAATCTTAAATCCAAATCTCATAACACTAATGTTGGAGATGAGGGTGGCTTTGCTCCAAATTTAAAATCTCATATTGAAGTTTTAGACATTATCTGTAATTCTATTGAAAAATCTGGATACCAAATTAATACTCATTTTAAAATATCATTAGATTCAGCTTCTAGCGAATTTTATGAATCGGGATTTTACAATTTTGAAGGAAAAAAATTAAATACAGATCAAATGATAAAAGTTTATGAAAATATTTGTAATAATTTTCCAATTTTTTCAATAGAAGATGCTTTGGATGAAGAAGACTATGAAGGTTGGACAAATATCACAAGTTCCCTCGGAGAAAAAATTAAATTAGTAGGTGATGATCTTTTTGTAACTAATATTGAAAAACTGCAAACTGGAATAATTAAAAAACAAGCAAATAGTATATTAATTAAATTAAATCAAATAGGAAGTGTATCTGAAACTTTAGATTCAATTAAACTTGCCAATGATAATAATTTTGTATCAATTATGTCTCATCGATCGGGTGAAACAGAAGATAGTTTTATATCTGATTTAGCTGTAGCTTCTAAATGCCCTTTAATTAAAACAGGATCTTTAGCTAGATCCGATAGAGTTTCTAAATATAATCAACTTTTAAGAATTGAAGAATCTGAATTCATAAGTTCCTATGCAGGTAATGATAATAGTGTATTTAAGATTTAGATTTCTCTTTAAAATAACCAATATAAGTAAATTTTTTTTATTAATTTTATCTTAATTTTCATTACAATCACCAATTATGAATATTCTATTTAAATTTATATCTTTTACTAATGTAGTTTTTATTTTTTTATTGCTATATTTGGGCTATCACATGATTTTTGGAAAATATAATTTAGGTAATTTTTTAATTAATGATTTTCAACAAAAGTTACTAGATGACGCGGTAAGTAATCTAAAAAAAGAAATTACTAGTATAGATAAGGATCTAAAAGCTCTTTATAGTAATTATGATGATTTTATTGATGAAGTTGAGAAAAAAAAATTTGGGAATACTTCTCATGGAGAGGCTTTGATAAAATTAAATTGATGAAAATATTTACAAATAAAGAGTTATTACATTTTTATGAAAAAATGTTTTTAATAAGAAAATTTGAAGAAAAAGCTAGTCAACTTTATGGCTCTGGACAGATAGGTGGTTTTTGCCATCTTTATATTGGACAAGAAGCTGTTGTAATAGGCATCCTCTCATCAATAAATTCTGAAGATACTGTAGTTACTTCTTATAGAGATCACGGACATATTTTAGCAAGAGGAGTTGATCCTAAGCTAGTTATGGCTGAACTAACAGGAAGATCAGGAGGTATTTCTAAAGGTAAAGGTGGATCTATGCACATGTTCTCTAAAAAAAATAGATTTTATGGAGGTCATGGTATTGTGGGAGCTCAAGTACCAATAGGTGTTGGATTAGGTTTTTCTCATAAATATAGAAAAGAGAAAAAAATATCACGTGTATATTTAGGAGATGGAGCTATGAATAATGGCCAAGTTTTTGAATCGTTTAATTTAGCTTCTTTATGGGAATTACCAGTTTTATTTATTATAGAAAATAATCATTATGGAATGGGAACTTCAAATAAAAGAGCAGCTTCAGGAAAAGATTTATTTGAAAGAGCCAAGGTTTTTGGTATTGAGGGAAAAAAAATCGATGGAATGGATTTTTTTACAGTTAGTGAAGCAGCTATAGAAGCAAGAGATTATATAAATGATAATTCAAAGCCCTATGTAATTGAAATGGACACTTATAGATATAGAGGCCATTCTATGTCCGATCCAGCTCTTTATAGGTCTAAAGAGGAGGTTTTACAAAAAAAACAAAAAGATCCCATAGTTACAATGAAATCAACATTAATTGATAAATATAAAATTTTGGAAAAAGATTTAAAAGAAATAGAAAGTAAAGTTAAATTAAATATAAAAGAAGCTGAGAATTTTTCTCTCACTAGTCCTCTTCCCTCATTAGATGAGCTATATAAGGATGTTTACTTATGAAAATTACACTCCCAGCTTTATCTCCAACAATGGAGACAGGTAACCTTGTTAAATGGCTTGTTAAGGAGAATGACATAGTTAAATCAGGTGAAGTTATTGCAGAAATTGAAACAGATAAAGCAACTATGGAGATTGAATCTCCTGAAGATGGCATAATAACTAAAATTATAATAAAAGAAAATACTGAAAATGTTAAGGTTAATACACTTATAGCTCTACTAAAAGTTGAAGGAGAAGATGACTCTGTTGATGAAATTAATAATGAAGAAAAAATTAATTCTATAGAAAAAAAAGAACAAACAAAAAACTCATTAGATTTTACTAAGGAGTTTAAAGTACAATTCACAGATAACTCTTCTACTAACTCAAATAAAAAATGGAAAGAAAAAGAAATTACTATGAGAGAAGCTTTAAATTCAGCTATCAGTGAAGAAATGGAAAATGATAAAGATATTTTTTTATTGGGAGAAGAGGTTGCTGAATATGATGGAGCTTACAAAGTTACTCAAGATTTGTTAAAAAAATTTGGTAATAAAA
>PAHR01000047.1 GCA_002705265.1 Pelagibacteraceae bacterium
ATACAATATACATAAATGAAGATAAAATTGAGATTCTAACTGAATCTCCAAAAGGAGTTTTTTATAATTGATACCTCGATACTCAAGAAAAATTTTAAAAGATATTTGGGAAGATAATAATAAATTTCAAATCTGGCTTGATCTAGAAATTTTAGCTTGTGAAGCTATGGAAAAATATGGATATATTCCCAAGGGAACAACTTCTAAAATTAAGAAAAAGGCAAAATTTAATGTTAAAGAAATTGAAAAGATAGAAAAAATAACAAAACACGATGTTATTGCATTTCTGACCAATGTAGCTAAATATGTAGGCGATGAGTCGAGATTTATTCATAAGGGATTAACTTCAAGTGATATTTTAGATTCCTCATTTTCTATTCAACTAAGTCAGTCTTCTAATATTATTTTGCTAGGACTTAAAAACCTCAATCAATCGCTTTTAAAAATTTCAAAAAAATATCGCCACACACTTTGTATTGGAAGAAGTCATGGTATTCACGCAGAAACTACAACTTTTGGATTAAAAATGCTCGGATATTATGAGGAAAATAAAAGAAATATTCAAAGACTTCAATCATCTATCAAGCAAATTGAAACAGTTCAAATGTCAGGACCCGTAGGAACTTACTCAAATATTGACCCAAAAATTGAAAAATATGTTGCTCAAAAACTTAAATTTAAAATAGAAAATGTTTCAACACAGATTATACCAAGAGATAGACATGCGGACTTATTTTGTTCTTTCTCAATTATTGCTAGTTCACTTGATAGACTAGCTACTGAAATTAGACATTTACAAAGAACAGAGGTGTTAGAAGTAGAGGAAGGCTTTAGTAAAGGACAAAAAGGCAGTTCAGCCATGCCTCATAAAAAAAATCCAATCTTATCAGAAAATATATCTGGCTTAACTAGAGTGGTTCGATCTCTTGTAATCCCTGCTCTAGAAAATATAACTTCTTGGCATGAAAGAGATATTAGTCATTCAAGCGTTGAGAGAATCAATGCACCAAATGCTACAATTACATTAGACTTTGCTGTTCAAAGAATGATTAATATTATAGACAACTTAGTGATACACAAAGTTAATATGCTTAATAATTTAAATCAATTAAAGGGGCTTCCTTATTCACAAAATATATTGATATTTTTGGTCGATAATAAAGTTTCAAGAGAAGATGCTTATAAAATAGTTCAAAAATGCGCCTTAGAAACTTGGCATGGAAATAAAAGCTTTAAAGAAAATTTATTACAAGATAGCCAATTAAAAAAACTAAATCTATCTTCTAAAATTGATAAGGTTTTTTCAAATAAAAATTTAACCAAAAATATAGATTTGATATTTAAAAGAAGTTTGAACTAAATGAAAAAAAATTAAAAAAACTATATGAGGGAAAAGCAAAAATTATATATGAAAAAAATTCTAAAGAAGTCCAAGCGTATTATAAAAACGATGCAACGGCTTTTAATAATTTAAAAAAAGGATCTATAAAAGACAAAGGTAAAATTAATAACACTATTTGCTGTCATCTTTATGAAATTTTAAATAACTGCGATATTCCAACTCATTTTATTAAAAAAATTGATAAGAATACCCAACTTTTAGAAAAAGTTGAAATAGTTCCAATTGAGGTTTTGGTTAGAAATTATTTTGCTGGTTCTCTTTCAAAAAAATTTGGTATCAAAGAAGGAGAAAAACTTCCAGATACATTAATTGAATATTGCCTAAAGTCTGATGAACTAGGTGACCCTCATATTAGTAGTGATCATATTTTAACAATGGAATTATGCTCTGAAGAAACCCTAGAACTAATTGATGAATATTCATTAAGAATTAATGACATTCTTCGATCGGTATTTTATGTTGCTGGTTTGAACTTAGTTGATTTCAAACTTGAATTTGGCTTTAGTAAGAAAGATAAATCTCTTGTATTAGCTGATGAAATCTCCCCTGATACATGCAGACTTTGGGATATCAAATCAAATGAAAAACTTGATAAAGATAGATTTAGAAGAGATCTGGGAAAAGTTGAAGAGGCATACTTGGAAGTTATGACTAGACTTGGTCTTAAACTATGAGAGCAAAAATACTTATTAGATTAAAAAAGCAAATATTAGAACCACAAGGAAAAAATATAGAGGAATCTCTTAATAACTTAGGATTTGATAAATGTTCTAATATTCGTCAAGGAAAGCTAATTGAATTAGACTTACCTGAAAACTTAGAAGATAGAGACTCCTACATTAAAGACATTTGTAATAAGCTTCTAGTCAATAGCATCATAGAAGAATACGAAGTTCTTTAATGTCACTAAGTTCTGCTGTTATTACATTTCCAGGATCAAATTGTGATAGAGACGCTCAAACCTATTTAGAGATACTTACTAACCAAGATACACATAAAATTTGGCATAAAGATGTCTTACTTCCAAAAGTAGATTTACTAATCATTCCAGGTGGGTTTAGTTTTGGTGATTATTTGCGCTCAGGTGCTATGGCTGCAAAGAGCCCTATCATTGATGATGTTTTAAAACATGCAGAACGTGGAGGATATATCATTGGTATCTGTAATGGTTTTCAAATTTTAACTGAAATTGGTCTTTTAGACGGGGCTTTAAATAGAAATGTAAAATTAAAATTTTTAGCAAAAAACTGTTTTATTAAAAAAAATCATGAAAATAATTTCAATAAAAAAATTTCACAAGATCAATGTCTTTCTATACCAGTCGCTCATAACGAAGGAAGTTACTATAACTCAGAAGAAGGATTAAAATTACTACAAGATAATGAACAAATATCTTTTTTATATTGCGACGAAGAAGGTAATACAACTGATAGTTCTAATCTCAATGGTTCTTTAAATCACATAGCAGGAATTACTAATAAGAAAAAAAATGTTCTTGGTTTAATGCCTCATCCTGAAAGAGCTTTTCAAGATTTCCATACATCGCAAGATGGACAATTAATATTAGAGTCTCTCTTAGGATGAATACTGAATTAATCTTAAAACACGGACTAACATTGGATGAATATGAAGTAATTAATAATTATCTAAAAAGAGAATTAACCATGGAAGAGCTAGGAATATTCTCAGCTATGTGGAATGAACACTGTTGCTACAAAACTTCAAAAAAATGGTTAAAAAAATTGCCAACTTCAAACGATATTGTCATTCAAGGCCCAGGAGAGAATGCTGGTATTATTGATGTCCAAGATGATGACGCTATCGCTTTTAAGATTGAGAGTCATAATCATCCAAGTTATATCGAACCTTTTAACGGTTCTGCAACAGGGGTTGGCGGTATACTAAGAGATATTTTTACTATGGGCGCAAGACCCATAGCAACACTTGACTCAATCCGTTTTGGAGATTTGTCAAACTTTAAAACAAAATATTTAGTTAACGGTGTTGTGAAGGGAATTGGTCACTACGGTAACTGCATAGGTATTCCAAACATTGGTGGTGAATGTGAGTTTGATCATTCTTATAATTATAACAATCTTGTTAATGCAATGGCAATCGGCCATGTAAAAAAAGACTCTATTTTTTATTCTGAACCTAAAACTATTGGTGGTTTAATTGTTTATATTGGCTCTAAAACTGGTAAAGACGGAATTCACGGTGCAAGCATGGCTTCAGATGTTTTCTCAGAAGATGATGAGGATAGCAAAAGACCTTCCGTTCAAGTTGGAGATCCTTTTATGGAAAAACTTCTTATGGAGGGGTGCTTGGAACTTATGAATGCGAAACTTATAGAGTCAATGCAAGATATGGGTGCTGCAGGCATAACTTCTTCTAGTGTAGAAATGGCCTCAAAGGGAAATTTAGGAGTAGAAATCAATTTAGACAAAATACCTTTAAGAGAACCTCTTACTCCATACGAAATTTTACTTTCAGAGAGTCAAGAAAGAATGTTAGCAGTTATACTTGAGGAAAATAATGAAAAAGTAAAAAATATTTTAAAGAAGTGGGAAATCGATTATGAGGTAATCGGCAAAGTCACAGATACAAAAAAAGTCATTTTTAAATCAAAAGATAAAATTGTCGTCAATCTTCCAGTAGATATTATTGTTGATTTAGCCCCAGAATACGACAGACCTTTTAACCTTCCCTTAAAACGCAAAGTTCAAAACTATGATTTTAGTGAATTAAATTTAAAAATATGCTTAGATAATATTTTAAAAAATATTAATTATTCTCATAAGAGTTGGGTTTATGATCAATATGACTCCACGGTTATGGGTGATACAATTTTTGAACCAGGTGGTTCAAGTGGTGTTGTAAAAATTCATAATTCAAAAAAAGCTATAGGAGCAACAACTGATTGTAGTCCTTTATATATTAGAATAAACCCAGAAAAAGGAATGGCTCATACAGTACTTGAGTCTTATAGAAATTTAATTTCTTCTAATATCAAACCTATGGCAATCACTAATAACTTAAATTTTGCAAGCCCTCTCGATCAAAATATTATGGGAGAACTTGTTTTGTCTATTAGTGGATTAAAGAAAACTGCGGAATATTTTAACACCCCTATAGTTTCAGGTAATGTCTCATTATACAATCAAACTAATGAAGAGCCAATTAAACCAACACCAGTAATAGGATGTGTTGGTCTTAATGAAAATTACAAAACACTCGTCCCCAGCTGTTTTAAAAGTGAAAATGATAAAATATTTATGAATGGCCAAATGCTTGAAAAAAAAAATAGCCCTTATTTTCTTCAGGACCATTTAAATATAAAGCAAATCAATCAATTTAATGACTTGGTAAATGAAGATTTTGAATTAGAAAAAATACATCAAAAATTTATTTTTAATATGTTTAAAAAAGAATTAATTCAATCAGCTAATGATATATCTAGGGGTGGTGTTATTTATAGTCTGATCAAAATGATAAAGTCAAAATTAGGATTTTCCATTAAAACTCAAAATGAATTGGATTTATTCGTAGAATGCTTAGCTGGTTATATTTTGGTTGTAAATCAGCAAAACTGTCAAAATTTCACTAAAGAAGCTAATATAGCTAACATCAAATTAATAGAACTAGGTATAGTTAAAAAAGAAATTATTGAAATTAATCAATCTAAACTTAATTTTAATAGTATATATAATAGTTACATGAATAATTTTGCTGATAAAATTAATAATTAATTATGACTATAGAACAATCACAACTAGAGAATCTACTAAAGAGAAAATTTCCTGATGCTAAAATCAAAGTTGAAGACTTAGCTGGAGATAATAATCATTATTCAGTTTTCATCGAGTCTCAAGTTTTTAATGACTTAAACAGAGTACAACAACATCAGCTAGTTTATAAATCTCTTGATGGTTTAATGGACAAAGAATTACATGCTATGCAACTTCAAACGAAAGGAAAATAATATGAGCTTAGAAATAGGACTAAAAACTAAAATAGAAGATTTAATTAATTCTAAAGACGTGTTTTTATTTATGAAAGGTAATCCGGATTTCCCTATGTGTGGTTTTTCTTCAACTGCTAGCGCTATACTGAAAAAATGTGGTGTTGAATTTGGTCACTGTAATGTTTTAGATAATGAGGATGTTCGTGAAGGTATTAAGTTATATTCGAATTGGCCTACTATCCCACAACTATACATAAAAAAAGAATTTATTGGTGGATGTGATATTATGAAAGAAATGGCAGAATCAGGAGAATTACTAGAATTACTTACTACAAGAGGTATTGCCACAAAAATAACTTAATAATTAATAAAATTGATAATATTTAAGTTTTTTAAATGAGAAGAAGAAGTTTTTTAAAAAAATTTTTAATTAGCTTTCTAGGTTTATTAGCTTTATCAAATAAAACTTTTTCATCACAAATTATTAAAATGACAAACTTTAAAAATGGTATTTTTGTAAATAACTATATCGAACCTGGATTAAGTTCATTTAAAGATTTTTGGAAATGGAGAAAAGAAAGCAAAGATTCCAAACCAAATCCCGTTACGTTCCCTTTAGTAAAAAATAATCCTGATTTTCTTAAAAGAAATAAAAAAGAAAGAACTCTTACTTGGATAGGTCATGCTTCTTTTCTATTTCAAATTAATGGACTCAGTATATTGACGGATCCTCACTTAACAAAAAGGGCATCTCCTTTAAGTTTTGCAGGGCCGTTAAGAACTACACCTCCAGGATTAAGTTTTGAAGATTTGCCAACAATAGATGTAATTTTAATTACTCATAATCACTATGATCACTTAGATAAAAAAACAATTAAGAAAATTATTGGTTCTCAAAAAAAACAGCCTCTTATACTAGTCCCACTAAAACTTAGTAAACTCATACAAAAATGGGGAGCAACAAAAGTTAAAGAATTGAATTGGTGGGAAACAACAAGTTTTAATGATTTAAACTTTCATTCTGTTCCAGTTCAACATTGGAGTAAAAGAACTTTAAGAGACACTAATAAAACTTTATGGTGTGGTTGGGTAATTGAGGAAAAAAACTACCGTTTTTTCTTTTGTGGCGACACTGGATATTCAAAAGACTTTAAGGATATTCAAAAAAGATTTAAATTTATGGATACTTCTTTAATTCCAATTGGGGCATATGCTCCAAGATGGTTTATGAAAAATCATCACTGTAATGTAAATGAAGCCATTCAAATACATAAAGATATTAAATCAAAGAAATCAATAGGTATGCACTGGGGAACATTTATATTAACTGACGAACCAATGAAGGAACCCAAAGAACTTTTACAAAAAATGATAAAAGAAATGAAAATGCCTGATTCAGAATTTTCTGTAATGAATCACGGTGAAACTAGAAAAATATAAATATCTTTAATTATAAAATTAATTTATTACCTTGAATAGAATTCAATAACTAAGTTTGGTTCCATTTGAACAGGGTAAGGAACATCTGACAACTGAGGTCCTCTAATAAATTTACCAGAGCATTTAGCTAGTTCTAGTTGAAGATATTCTGGAACGTCTCTTTCATTTGAACTTAATGTTTGAATAATCATAGGGATATTTTGACTTTCACCTTTTAAGGAAACTTCATCGCCATCTTTAACTTGATAAGACTTTTTATCTAAAATTTTACCATTAACAAGAATATGACCATGATTTACAAGTTGTCTTGCAGCAAATACTGTTGGAGCAAATTTCAATCTAAATACAACAGCATCTAATCTTCTTTCTAATAGTTCGATTAATATTTGACTTGTATCTCCTCTTAATCTTTCAGCTTCTACAAAGACTTTTTTAAACTGTTTTTCTGTTATGTCGCCATAGTATTTCTTGAGTTGTTGTTTTGCTTTTAACTGTATTCCAAAATCTGATAGCTTTCTTTTTCTAGCTTGTCCATGTTGACCAGGACCATAAGGTCTTCTATTAAATGGACTTTTAGGTCTGCCCCATAAATTTAATCCTAATCTTCTATCAATTTTATGCTTAGATGCTACTCTTTTGGTCATGAATTGGTGTTTTATATAGAATACATCATTGAAGTCAATTCTAATTTGCTAGAAATTTCGTAATTCCATATATGCTTTTTAGATTACTTTTGTCTAAATTAGCTGTTTTTAGATAATTTCTTATATTTATCTCAAGTTTAATCCTTTTTGATTTCACTGTCGTAAAATTTTTATTATCTAGTTGCTGAAATAAAAAACTAATAAAAGCTTCGATTTCATTAGATTTTAACTCATTTTTATTAATATTTTTATTAGTTTTAATGCTTTTAACTCGTGAAAGAGAATACGCAGTAATTGCTATGGAGTGGGACAAATTCAATGATTGAGAATTTGAAGTTGGGATCGTGGTTATAAAATTAGCATGAGATATTTCTTCATTATTTAGTCCATTATTTTCTTGGCCAAAAAGTATACTTAGTTTTTTAAATTGCAAATTTTGAATCTCATTAATTTTAATTTCTGGCAAATTGAAATCTCTTTTTCTAACAGTAGTAGCGATAACAATGTCTGAATTTTTAATAGCTTCAGGAATTGAGTTAAATACTTTAGTTTTTTTTACAATAGATGAAAAATGTTTAGCCGCATTCAAACCTTCTTTATTTGGCCAAGAGTGTCTTGGACTTATAATTGAAAAGTTTTTAAAACCAAAACAACCAATGGCTCTTATAGACATACCTATATTAGCTCCTAGTTGAGGTTTATTTATAATAAATTCTATTTTACTCAATTAGATTTAATTAATTTGTATATCAAACCTTCTCGAAGTGCGTTATAGGAAGCATCAATTATATTTGTAGAAACACCTACTGTAGTCCAAATCTGACTATCTTCATCCTTTGTTTCTATAATTACTCTAACTATTGCATCTGTTCCCTTTTCAGAAGATAAAATTCTAACTTTAAAGTCAGTTAGCTCTAATTTTTGTAAAGAGGGATAAAAGTTAACTAGAGTTTTTCTTAAAGCTTTATCTAAAGCATTCACAGGACCATTTCCGATTTCTACATTCATAAATTCTTGGTCTTTGACTTTAATTCTTACCGTAGCTTCGGACTCGGTTACTAACTCTCCTCTTGCGTTCCAACGTCTATCATCGATTACTTTAAATCTTATAAGTTCAAAAAAGTCCGGAATACCAAATAAAGTTTTTCTAGCAAGTATTTCAAAACTTGCTAAAGCTTCATCAAATGAATGACCTTGATATTCTTTATTTTTTACTTCTTGAAGAAGATGGTCTAACTTATTTTTGTGTTCTTCTGGGGAAATACCCACTGTGTTAAGCATTGATATAATATTTGATTTTCCAGACTGATCTGAAACAACAATTTTCCTTTTATTTCCAACGATTTTTGGATCAATATGCTCGTAGGTTTTTGGATCTTTATTAATAGCTGATACATGAAGGCCTCCTTTATGAGCAAAAGCATTTTCCCCTACATAAGCTTGATGGGAGTTTGGCTGACGATTAAGTAAGTCATTTAACAAAAGAGATGTTTTTTTTAGTAAAACAAGATTATCTTCTTTTATATTACAATCATATTTTGTTTTGAGAATTATATTAGGAATAACTGAAACCAAGTTAGCATTACCACATCTCTCGCCTAATCCATTAATGGTACCTTGGACTTGCCTTGCGCCTGCTTCTACAGCAGCTAATGAATTAGCAACAGCGTTTTCAGTATCATTATGAGCATGAATGCCAAGATTTTTTGAAGGTATATGCTTTGCTACTTCCTTAACTATATCGTATACCTCATTAGGTAAAGTTCCACCATTTGTATCACATAAAACTATCCATCGAGCTCCTGCCTTGAGAGCTACTTGCAAACATTGAAGGGCATATTCTGGATCAATTTTGTAACCATCAAAAAAGTGCTCTGCATCATACATAGCTTCAATTTTTTTAGATACTAAATGCGCTATACTATCAGATATCATTTTAAGATTATCCTCTTTGGAAATTTCTAATGCTTTTTCAACTTGATAAGAAGAAGATTTTCCAACGATACAAATATTTTTTAAATTAGTATTAATTAAAGTATTTAGACCAGGGTCATTTTGAACACTAGTAGAGGGTCTTCTTGTCATGCCAAAAGCTACAAGCTTAGACTTACTAAAATTTTGTGGCATATTAAAAAATGCGTCATCAGTTGGATTAGAGCCAGGCCAACCTCCTTCAATATAATCGATACCTATTTCGTTTAGGGCATGAGAGAATTTAATTTTATTTTCAACTGTAAAATCAACTCCTGTAGTTTGTTGACCATCACGAAGAGTTGTATCGAAAAAAAATATTTTATTATCTAAATCTGTTTCCATTTTGTTCCACCTGGCGTGTCCTCCAGTACTATCCCTTGATTTTGCAGTTCATCTCTTATCTGATCTGCCCGATCAAAGTTTCTAGACTCTTTAGCCAAAGAACGCTCAGATATCATATTTTCGATGTAGTTAACATCTATTTTTAATTCTTTTTTTGTATCTTTTGGGTCAATTCCTAATAATTTCAATCCGTTAATAAAATGAGCCCTTAATTCATTGTTTTCTGGATCTTTTTTAATGAGATTAAATATTGTCTGTAGTCGCATCAATGCCGCCGGAGTATTGAGATCATCCATGAGATAATCTATAAATTGTTGGTCGTAGCCATTTATAGTCTGGATATTCCAATTTTTTGAGTCACTCCATTTATCTAAAATTAATTGTGAAGAACGTAATAAAGCATCTGAAAACTCAAGGGGCTGCCTATAATGAGCATTAAGTAGAGAATATTTTATAACGTCACCTGTATAATTTTTTAATAAATCATTAACTGTAGCGATATTACCTAATGATTTTGACATTTTTTCTCCAGAAAAATTAACAAAGCCGTTATGCATCCATATTTGAGCTGTTTGCTCGCCATGCCAACAGGTAGATTGTGCAATTTCATTTTCATGATGTGGAAAAATAAGATCAATTCCTCCACCATGAATGTCAAAATTGGAACCAAGTAGTTCATGAGACATAGCGGAGCATTCAATATGCCATCCAGGTCTCCCTTTGCCCCAAGGACTATCCCAAAATGGCTCATTGTTTTTTGAAGGTTTCCAAAGAACAAAATCCTCAGGATTTTTTTTATATCCCGCTACTTCAACTCTTGCTCCAGCTATAATATCTTTTAACGATAACCGGGACAACTTTCCATAATCTTTAAATTTATTAGTTTCAAATAAAACATGATTTTCAGATTCATAAGCAAATCCTGTTTTGACTAAATCTTTAATCATTAAAATCATCTTATCAATGTAATCAGTTGCTGATGGCTCTTTAGTTGGGGGCAGTATATTTAAGTCTAATAAATCTTTTTGAAAAGTTTTTTTATAAACACTAACAAGCTCTTCAGTTGATTGTGAAAGTTCCTTGCTTTTATTTATAATTTTATCATCAATATCTGTAATATTTCTTACGTATGTTACTTTATTTTCATTATAAATATCTTTTAATAACCTAAATAAAACATCAAATATAACAATTGGTCTGAAATTACCAACGTGGGGATTGTTGTATAACGTAGGGCCACAAACATACATTCTTACGTCATCTTCTCTTATAGGTTTAAATAGTTCTTTTTCTTTTGAAATAGTATTGAAAAGTTTAAGAGGCATTAGCTTTATTTATTAAGTTCTTTATTCCAAAGAAATTAAATAAATCTTTTACAGAAGGTCCATTTTGATTGCCTGTTAGTAATAATCGGGTATTCACAAATATCTCTTTTTTATTAAATTTGTCTGATTTCTCTTTTATCATAACAGTATAGTCTTCAAACGAAATATTTTTATCAAGATTAGTAAAGGTTTCTTTTAATAATAAAACAAAGTCTTTATTAGGTTTTATTTCATTTTTTTGACCTCGAATAATTTGAATAAAAATAGAAATATCAGCTAAATTTTCAATATTATTTTTAATTAACTCCCATTCTGGTTCTAAAATTTTTAAATTTGATAAATGATCAAAATGTAGGTTTAAATCACTTAAAGTCATTGATCTAAGTGATAACTTTTGAAAATAATCAATTTTATTAATATCAAGCTTTGGTAAATTTTGAGATATTTTATTTAGTTCAAAATTATTAAAGATGCCTTTTTTTATCTCTTCAAAATTAATTTCATAATTTAACCCAATTGAATGTAAGTAAGCCAAAAGACTATATTTAATGTAATGGTTCTCTCTAAATTTTTTTATAGATATTGATTCAAAATTCCTTTTACTTAGTTTTGTTCCATCTTCATTGAGCATAAGTGGATTATGACCAAATCTAGGATGCTTGGCATTTAAAGCTTGAAAAATTTCAATATGGATAGCTGTATTTGTTAAATGGTCCTCTCCTCTAACTATATCTGTAATACCCATTTCAATATCATCTACGACACTTGGAAAATGATATAAAAAACTACCATCAGCTCTTTTTAAAACTGGATCAGATTGAGAGGATAAATCTACCTCCACTTTTCCTTTAATAAGATCATTCCAATGAATTTTGTTTCTAGAGAGTTTAAATCTCCAATATGGCTGTTGACCTTTGTTATATAATTCTTCAGTTTGAGATTTTGATAAATTTAAAGCTGAACGATCATAAATAGGAGGTTGTCCAGATTTTGATTGTAATTTTTTTTTGATTTCTAGTTCTTCATTCGATTCAAAGCATGGATAAACAAGCTTATCTTCCAAAAGTTTTTCAAATCCCTTGTTATAGTTCTCCATTCTTTCACTTTGGTTATAATTTTCTTGGTAATCCATACCAAGCCAAGCTAAATCAGATTTGATAGCTTCTATATAAATTTGTTCACTTCTATCTTGGTCTGTATCATCAAGTCTAAGAATAAAATTACCCTTTTGATTTTTAGCTAATAGCCAATTTAAAAAACACGACCTGATATTACCTAAATGCAAATATCCTGTTGGACTTGGAGCGAAACGGGTTTTGATCATTTAATTTTTTTTAATAAATACTCTCTGCTTACTTTAACTCTTTTTTGTGAGCCATACTTAATAATATCAGCTGTAGCGTATGTTTCAGACCATTTTTCAGGGAGAAAACTGCCAGAACCAATTATATCTATTGGGGTATTAGCCAAAGACATAGCTTTACATTTATTGTTTGTGAATCCGCTTGAAGCAATAATTTTTACCTTATCAAACCCTTCCTCGTTTAACTTACTTCTTAAAAACCAAATAGAAGCAGCTGAAACTCCAGGTCCAACAAGATATTTTAATTCTTCTTCAGACCTATACTCACTAATAGATTCAGGGGCAAATTTTTCTAAAACATTATAAGATTTTGCTAAATCCAATCCTTCTACATACCTACCACTTGGGGTATCAAGTCTTACCATGATTTTTCCTTTCTTTACAAGACTAGGGTATTCATTACAGACAAGGATTGAATCTGTTATCTCTTTACCAAAATAATCTGGCAAAATTACAATATCTTCTTTAGGAAAAGTTGCATGAAACATTCTGACAGATTCAAGAGTTGATCCTGCATATCCAATTAGAGCATGAGGCATAGTACCAATTCCTTTATTTAAATTAAAAAATTTTGCGGAAGAAGAAACAGAGGTGCCTAAGAATCCTTTTGCCTTTTTCTTTTTTGCTGCTTTTGAGCCAACTGAAGCTGCGTAGGACATCATATCTGACATATCAATGCCTGCACAATGTCTAGCTTCCATAGCAATAAAGAATGTTTTAGGAAGATCAAAGCACATTTGATAAGCATTTGCCGCAGCAATACAAGAAGGGCCGATTTTTTGAAGAAAAATAGTTTCTAAATCTACTAAATGTTTCATGGATCCAGATATAAAAATAATTGGTTCGCCAGCTCCAAACCAATCTCCTTCTTTATAGGGAGACTTTACTGAGATTTTAATTTTTCTTTTTGCAGCGACAAATTTAATCCAGTCAACTGCCATTTTAATCGCTAATATTCCTGGCCTTCTTAGAAAAACAGCATATGTAACATTAGTATCGCCAAACTTATTGAGAATTTTTTTAGTTTTTAGAAAATAATTATCTGTATTCGAATTTATTTTTTCATAATCATCTTTATTAGCCATCTACCTTGATAGATTGCCATTAGAAAATAAATCCGCAAGCAAAAAACAAAGTTCTAATGATTGATTAACGTTTAATCTAGGGTCGCAAAAAGTATGATATCTATCTCCTAGATTTTCGTCTTTAATATCCTCAGGTCCTCCGACACATTCAGTGACATTTAATCCTGTTAGCTCTAAATGAACTCCTCCTGCTATTGTTCCCTGAGACTTATGAATTTCAAAAAAGTTTTTAATTTCAGATAAAACGTTACTTGTATTTCTAGTTTTGTAACCGCTATTGCTAGATACTGTATTTCCATGCATAGGATCACAAATCCAAGTTAAATTTTTGCCTAAAGAGTTAGTTTCTTTAAGTAAATTAGGGAATGCCTCTTTAATTTTTTCAGCACCCATTCTAACTATTAAAGTAAGTCTACCTTCTTCGTTTTCAGGGTTTAAAATATCTATATTTTTTTTAAGTTCATCAATGTTTGTAGAAGGGCCTACTTTTAATCCAAGTGGATTTTTAATTCCACTTAAATAATGTATGTGAGCTCCATCTGGATCTCGAGTCCTATCTCCTACCCATAAAAAATGAGAACTAACATTATACCAATCTCCAGTTGTACTATCTATTCTTGTAAAAGCTTCTTCATAAGGAAGTAGTAATGCCTCATGACTTGTGTAGAAATCTGTCTCTCTCAATTCTCTTGTATTAGTTTCATTGATCCCACAGGCATTCATAAATTTAATTGATTCCTGTATTTTCTTTGAAATTTCAGAATATTTTTTCATCGATTCAAAATTTTCTGCGAAATCTAAATTCCATTTACTTAATTGTGTAAGGCTTGCGAAGCCACCTTGTGCGAATGCGCGAAGTAAGTTAAGAGTTGAAGCAGAGTGGTTATAGGCAGTAATCATCCTACTAGGATCAGGATCTCTTGATTCCTTTGAAAATTCATAGGAATTAATAATATCTCCTCTATAGCTAGGGAGTTTTTCTCCATTTTTTTCTTCTATATCTGAACTTCGTGGTTTAGCAAATTGGCCAGCTATCCTTCCAAGCTTTACAACAGGTGAATTAGTTGCATATGTTAAAACAACTGACATTTGTAATAAAAGCTTAAAAGTATCCCTTATAGTATTTGGATTAAATTCCTGAAAACTTTCAGCACAATCCCCACCCTGTAAGTAAAATGCATTACCTTGCTGGACTTCGGCTATTTTTTTTTTCAAAGATCTTGTTTCACCAGCAAAAATTAGAGGCGGATACTTTGATAATTCTTCGGTTACTTTATTGAGTTTTTCTTTATCATTATAAGTTGGCATTTGTTTACCAACATAAGATTTCCAACTATTTACTTTCCAGTTCATGAGGTCGAGATTATAGATTTTTAAATTAAAGATTAAAAGATTATTTAAGGTTTTTTAAATAACTTTAAGGGGTTAGATATCTTAATTTTGGGTAAATTAGGTAACTTTGGCTGAAATTGACTAACTTCAAAATCATCTATGAGAGACTGCTTAACTTCAAAGTAAATTTCGGGTTCTTTTTTAATTGATAAAAAAGGATCAATAAGATCATTTGAAAATATCTCTAATATTAAACCGGTATTTGAAACTAGATAAGTAAATTTTTCTAAGTTTAAAAAGTCATAAACATGTGCTCTCAAGGAGTAGTTATCTTTATCTATTACAACTTTATTAATATCATTATGATTATTGATACTAATAGACGAGGTTAAAATATTTTTTTCTGCAGTGAAAATATCTTCAAAACTAAATGTTTTATTATTTTTATTTAAACTAAAATTTATGATCTTTGAACCTTTTCCTAATGTTAGATTATTTTGCAAACCTTCGTCAGAATAAATAAAGTTATCTGAAGTAATAAAATAATTTAATCCTAATAATTGTTTACAAAAAATATAACTACCTGTATCTCTTTGTAAAAATCTTAACAAATATGGAACAATAAAGCTTGGCATAAAATTAAATCCAAGGATAAATATAGTTGTCATAAAATTAACTTTATTACTAGAAGGAACAAATAAATCTTTCGAAGAAAGATTATGAATTATTATATCAGCTAATTTACAACTTATTTCTAAAAATGATTCCTCACTAATTTGAATATTTTTAATTTTATTTTTTGATTGTTTTAACTCAATTTTAGTTGGAATTTGAATTTTTTTATATTCAAATTGATTGATATTATTGCTGTCAAAGATTTTTTTATATTTTTTTAACTTACCTACACTTTTTGAAATAATAACAATTTGGTTATCAGTTGGAAAAATAACAGTCGTAGATTTATCAAGATCTTGTGTGAAGAAAATAGATCCTAAATATTTATGATTTATTTCATTTAATTGAATTGAGTAAAAAATATTTTTTTTAATACTGTTAATGGAAACTGTTTCATTGCTTTCAAATTTTTTTATTTGAGATAAATCTTCACTAGAAAAAAATTTCAAATTAGATAGTAAAATTGGCTCTCTAAATAAAAGTTTATTCGACTTCAAAATTCCATAAGAATTTATGTCAATAAAATTTTCTTGTGTTTTCTGTTCATTTAATATGATGAAATTATTTTGAAATTCTACTTTCTTACTAAAAGAAGAGTTAAATCCTAGTGCGGAAACTAAGTCATTAAGATATTGGTTATTAGTCTCAATATTCATAAAAATAATAGTATTATTTAAAATTCATCAAATACATAAAAATTTCATAACTAAACTGTCTATTATCGTCGCTGATTATTGTTTAAAACTTCATGATTCATAAGTAACAACAAAAACTACTCAACAGTAACAGATTTAGCTAAGTTTCTTGGTTGATCTATATCTGTTCCTTCATTCAAAGCATAGTAATAGGAAATTAGTTGAAGTGGCATGGTATATATAAAAGGAGCGTCAATGTATGTTTCCTTGGGAAGTATTACTTCAAATAAATTTTTTTTGGAACCTGATGTCTTGCTACTAAAAACAATTACTTTTCCACCTCTGGCTAGTATTTCCTCACAATTAGAATTAGATTTTTCAAATAATTCATTATTGGGATTTAGACAGATTGAGACTACCTCCTTATCAATTAGAGCTATCGGTCCATGTTTCATTTCACCACCAGCAAATCCTTCGCTGTGCATATATGAAATTTCTTTAAGCTTTAATGAACCTTCTAAAGCTATAGGAAATACATTATTTCTAGCAATAAAGTAACAAGCTTTAGCTGAAGACAACAAATTTACAATTTTGTCCAAATAATTATCCATTTTTAAAATTTTATTAAGCTTAGATGGAATATTCCTTAAATCTTTTTTGAGCTTTAAGTATTCTTTACTATTTAGATTTTTATTTATAACCCCAACCTCTAAACAAAGATTTGCTAAAGCAAGAAGTTGGCACGTAAAAGCTTTAGTAGATGCTACACCTATTTCCTTCATAGCAAATGTAGGTAATGTTATGTTGGCCTCTCTAACCATAGTGCTTTCTAATGAGTTGGTAATTACGATTGAATTAAATCCTTTGCTTTTAACATATTTTAAAGCCATTAAAGTGTCCATCGTTTCACCAGATTGAGATATGAATATGTAAATAGCTTTACTATTCTTATTATTAATATTTTTATATCTTAGTTCTGAAGCGTACTCACAACTAACATTAATTGATGTAAATTTTTCAAAGTAATATTTTGCAGTTAAGCATGCATGATAAGCAGTACCACAACCAACAAATACAAAAGAATTACTTTCTTGAAGTAAATCCTTAAGTTTATCCCTAAAATCTACAAAATAATCCTTATCATAATATTTTTGGGTATTTTTTAAAACGATTGGCTGCTCATGTATTTCCTTAATCATAAAATGCTTAAAATCACCCTTGCTGAACTTATTAGTAGATTGTTGATATGGTAAGAATTTAACCTTGTTATTATTTAAAAAAGATACTTCTGATTTTGAAACCCTTAAAACATCTCCATCATGTAAATGATATATTTCATAAATATATTCATCTAATGCGGAAGGATCAGATGAAAAATAAACACTATTCATTTTTTTTCCAATAGATAAAGGGCTTCCTGCCTTTAAAGCATAAGTTTCTTCTGTATCAGAGAAATAAATCAAAAATGCATAATTACCCCTAAGAATTGATTTGAGCTTTTTAATAAGTTTGTATTTATCATTAATTTTTTTGGATAGTTCCTTTAAGACTAAAAAAACTGTTTCTACATCTGACTCAATGTTCTTTTTATAATGCGCTAAGTATTTTTTTTGTAAATCTTTATAATTTTCAATTATACCATTGCATACCAATGATATTTTTTGGTCAGAAAAAGGATGAGCATTATTTTTAGAAACTACACCATGAGTAGCCCATCTAGTATGTCCTATAACAGAATGGAAATTATCATAAGTACTAGTAAGTGATTTTGATAGCTTCGAAATTTTTCCAACTTCTGTAATAGTTTTTATCTTTTTGTTTGATAAAAATGAAACTCCCGCGGAATCATATCCTCTATATTCTAGTTTACTTAAGATGTTTAAAGACTTAACCTTTAATTCATTTGAATTTATTATGCCAACTATTCCACACATTTATTTTTTTATAAACTTTTGTTTTATTCTTGTTAATGAAAGAGTGTTTGCTGGTACATCTTTTGTGATAACTGAGCCAGCTCCAATATAAGCTTTATTTAGTATCTTAACTGGGGCTACTATTGATGAATTTGAACCTATAAAACAATTATCACCAATTATGCATCTATTTTTTTTCTTTCCATCATAATTACAAGTTATGGTGCCTGCTCCGATATTACTATTTTTTCCAACATTAGAATCCCCTATATAAGATAAGTGACCAGCCTTGACGCCCGACTTTAAATGAGATTTTTTAATTTCAACAAAATTTCCAATTTTGACATTATTATCAATTAATGTTCCCGGTCTTATTCTCGCAAAAGGACCTATGCTGCATTCTTTTCCAATTTCGCAATCTTCGAGGTATGTGAAAGCTTTTATTAAAGTGCCTTTATTGATGAATACATTATTTTTTATTACAACATTAGATTCGATATAGACATCTTTGTCTATTTTCGAATTCATGCTGATAAAAGTTGTAGCAGGGTTTTCAAATCTAACACCTTTTTTTGTTAATTGAATCTTAATATTACTTTGGATTTCTTGTTCTAAGCTTTGTAATTCTTCAATAGTATTAACTCCTAAAACTTTTTCATATTTATTTACAGTAAAAGAAACTTTTAACTTTTTATCTAATCCAATTTCAACCAAATCTGTTAAATAATATTCTTTTTTATTAATGTTTTTCTTAATATTTTTACTCAACAAAATAGCTTTTTTGGAGAGTAAAAAAAATCCTGTATTTATTAAAGAAATATTTTTCTCTTCTACTGAACAATCTTTTTCCTCAATAATTTTAATTAAATTATTTTTACTCACTACTAACCTACCATATCCTTTTGGACTAGATAGTTGTTGACCTAAAACATTTATATCTAATTTTTTCCTTATTGTTTGGTTTATAAAATCATCAATAATCTTTTTATTTATTACAGGAGTGTCTCCCAGACATATTAAATAATAATCAGACTTTAAAGGTCCCTTATTAATATACTGCTGAATTGCTCCCCCGGTACCATTAACTGGGTTTTGAATAAATGTGTTTTGAAAGCCATTTTTAGCAAAATATTTTTCAAGTTTTTTATTGGTTATAATATTGAAATCGTTTATTTTTTTATTTTGTCTAATAAGATCCACGTTAAAATCAATTAATGGCCTTCCACATAAATTTTGAAAAACCTTTGGGGTAGAAGATTTAAACCTTGTACTATTTCCAGCTGAAAGAATAATGGCGCTAATTTTCATAAAATGTATAAATAACCTAGGTAAATTATTATTAGATACTAAAAATATATCTAATTATGTAAAGACTTAATGATATCAATAATAAAAGAAAAGAATAGCAAGGTTTTGTACAAAGCTATTGCTCAAAAAATCAATAATAATGAACTAGTAGTCCTACCAACAGAAACCGTATACGGATTAGCTGGGAATAGCTTATCAATTAAATCAATCAGATCTATTTATAAGATAAAAAATAGACCTATTAAAAAAAAATTAATTGTTCATTGCTCTTCAATAGAAATGGTAGGTAATTATTTTAAATTAGATAATCATAATTTAAAAATTGCTAAAAAATTTTGGCCTGGACCGTTAACATTAATTCTAAAAAGAAAAAATAAAATAATACCTGATCTATTATGTCAAAGAGGATATTGTGCTGTTAGGATACCTAGTAATAATTTTATAATTAAGCTAATCAAAGAAATAAATAAACCATTAGTTATGCCAAGTGCTAATAAATTTAAGCAATTAAGTCCTGTAAATGCAAAAATGGCAAGCGAGAATTTTAAATCAAGTAGTTTAACAATCATTGATGGTGGTAGATGCAAAATAGGAATTGAATCTACAATTTTAAAAATATCTAATAATAATATTGAAGTGATTAGATATGGATTGATTGATGTATTTGATATTTTAAAAATTTCATCAGATCTTAAACTTAGAAAAACTAATAATCAATTTTTTCCAGGAACTAGTAAAAAACACTACTCACCTTCTAAACCAATTTTTATTAATGTGATTAAACCTAAATTAGGAAGTGGTTATATAAATTTTGGAAAGATAAGAAGAAAAGAATTTAAAAATTTAAGTACTAAAGAAAATTTAAAAGAAGCGGCAAGTAAACTTTATTACTATATTTATTTAGCAGATAATCATTATAAATTTAAATCAATTTCAATTGCTCCAATTCCTTCTGTGGGAATTGGGAAAGCTATAAATGATAGATTAAAAAGAGCTAGTGCAAAATAAATGAAATTTAGAAAAAATTTATTCAAAAAAATAAATATAATTATAGAAAATGGCTCTACAACTTTATGCCCAAAAAATACAAAAGAAGTGTCTATTGTTCTTAAAATATGCCATATCAACAATATTGAAGTAATACCTATTGGAGGCAACACAAATAGAGTATTAGGTACTTATCAAAAAGATAAAAAAAAATCTGTGTTTTTATCTTTGAGGAATTTAAATAAAATTATAAAGCTAGATACTGAGAATTTGGTCATGGAAGTTGAAGCTGGGGCTACTTTAGCTAAAGTTCAAAAAAAGGCCTTAAATAAAAACCTACTGTTTCCAGTACATGTTGCTTCCCATAAAGAATGTAATATTGGTGGAAATATTTCAACAAATGTCGGAGGTCTTCAAGTTCTGAGATATGGAAATATAGAAAATAATATAAATGGACTAGAGTATGTACTACCAGATGGAACTATTATCAATCAACTTAGTTTTCTCAAAAAAGATAATTTTGGACCAAAGATATGGAGAGTTTTATGTGGATCAGAAGGCACATATGGGGTAATTACAAAAGCTAGTTTAAAACTAATACCTAAGAAACTAAATAATCATACATTTTTAATAGAAATTCAAAGTTTAAATAAGATATTTAAATTATTTAAACAATTAAGAGAGAAATTTTTTGATGAGTTGACTTCTTTTGAAGTTATATTTCCAAAACCTATTAATCTAATAACAAACGTAAATGAAAAAAATTTTAATATCATAATAGAATTTCAGACAAACAATAACCATAGTTATAAAATTAATTTTAAAAATTTTAAAATATTAAAATTTGAAAAAAATTCAATAAATTCTAAAATATGGCCAATTAGAAAATTAATTATTACTCAACAGGATTCATTGTTATTTAAATATAAATACGATATTTCACTTCCTATAAACAATTGGTCATTATTTTTAAAAAAAATGGAATTGTTTCATAAAAATAATAAAGATTATGATCCTTATTATTTTGGACACTTGGGGGATGGTAATTTGCACTGCAATTACAAGATCAATGATCCAAATAAACAAAAAATTAAGAACCTTGAAGAGCAAATATATAAAATTGTCTTAAACCTTAAAGGCAGTCTTGCTGCTGAACATGGACTTGGTTATAGAAAAAACTATTTAGTAAAAAAGTATAAAACAAAGGAAATTTATACTTTGTTAAATAATTTTAAGGAATTCTTTGATAAAAAGAAGTTACTCAATAGAGATAAGTTAATAAAGTCTTAGAATATCTCTAATTTTGTAATAGCTCATAGCCAAAACTAATAAAGGGGTATCAAAAATACCTGCCCCTGGAAATTTTGAATGATTTAATTTAGAAAATAAATCCAAATGCGAGCTCTGACCTTTAATTGATTGAGCAAAAGTCTTACCAACCAAAGTTGTTAAAGCCACACCATGACCGGAATAACCTTGAGCAAACAAAACATTATTATCTAATTGTCCAATATGGGGAAGACGATTTTGAGTGATAGCAACATGCCCGCTCCAGCTACAAATAGATTTACACTTTTCCATACCTGGCATTATTTTCTTAATAATTTTTTTTAAGGACTTTTCAACATCAATTGGATCTACATTTGAATAACTAACCCTACCACCAAATATTACATTATTTTTAGAATTCAACCTAAAATAGTTTAGAACAAAAAACATATCTGAAATAGTTATCGGTTTTTCAAAAAATTCTTTTAAAACACTTTGGGGCTGTGATTCAATTGCAGTAACATAAGTTTTAACAGGCATAATCATGGGTCTTAGTTTTTTACTTAAATTTCCTATATAAGCATTACAACTTAAAACTAAATATCTAGATTTAATTTCTATATTTTTTGATGTTTGAATAAATACTTTTTGATTTGATTTAAAAGAGCTAACCTCCACACCTTCGTACATAGAAACATTTTTATTCTTAAGAGCTTCAGCAGCTAATCCAAGACAATAGTTAAGAGGATGAATTTGAGCACAAAAACTATCATATATAGCAGATTGATAATAAGGGCTTCTAAATTTTTTATTAAGTTCTGATTTATTTAAAAATATAGAATTTTTATAATTATATTTTTTTTCAAGTATTTTTTGCTGCTTATAAAGAGATTTTTCATGTCGATTATTTGCGGCTGTAAGTAAAAAACCCTCAATTAAGTCACAGTCTATATTATGTTTTTTAATATTATTTTTAACTTCATTAACCGCATCAACTGAAAAATTCCAAAGAATCTTTTCTTCCTCTACTGAAATATTTTTTTGACCAGAGAAATCATCAGAAGAATATCCATGAAGTAATTGTCCTCCATTTCTACCAGAAGCTCCCCATCCTATTTTATTTTTTTCTAAAACCACTATTTTTAATGAAGGGTCTAATAAACTTAAATAATAAGCGGTTGAAATTCCTGTTAACCCGCCTCCAACTATACAAACATCGCATTGAATAGATTCATTTAATTTGTTAGAATCTAATTTATATGTGCGGGTTCTCGAATAATAATTATCTGAATAACTCATATAATACATAAATTATCAAATTTTTCTTAAATTAGGAATAAATATGAAAAAATATATTGATTGGTTAAAAAAAAATAAAATAACAGAAGTAGAGTGTATGATCCCAGATAACTCTGGAATCCCAAGAGGTAAAATTCTTCCAACTGAAAAATTTTTAAATACAATAAGTAATAATGGACTTAGACTTCCTTTAGGCTTATTTAAAATGTCAATTTCTAGAAGCGTTTCATATTCTATAGATGATAATATTTTGAACCCAACTGATGGGGATTTTATTTTAAAACCTGATTTTTCTACACTAAGAATAGTTCCTTGGTATAATGAACCTACAGCCCAAGTTATATGTGATGCTATTGATAGCAAAGGTAAAGAAATAAGTGTTTGTTCAAGAGGAATTCTAAAAAAAATTCTTAAACTGTATAAATCTAAAGGTCTAAAACCAATAGTTGCTCCTGAAATAGAATTTTACTTAGTTAAAAAAAATAATGACCCTGATTCTCCTTTAGAATCTCCTGCTGGTCTTTCTGGTAGAGTTGAAAAAGGGAATCAATCGTATGGAATTGATGCTGTAAATGACTTTGATCATATAATAGAAGATGTTTATGAATTTTGTGAAAAACAATTTTTAGAAGTAGAGACAATTAATCATGAAGAAGGTCCTGCTCAAATGGAAATTAACTTTAAACATGGGAATCCCCTAGACCTTGCAGATCAAGTTTTTTTATTTAAAAGAACTCTTAGGCAAGCGGCTTTGAAGCATAATCTTTTCGCTACTTTTATGGCAAAACCAATGGAAAATGCCCCGGGTAACTCGATGCATATACATCAATCAATTTTAAATAAAAAAGATAAATCATTATTTGCAAATGATAATTTAAAACCATCTAAATATTTTTATTACTACTTGGGTGGTCTGCAAAAATATACTAAATCTTTTATGCCTCTATTTGCTCCTAATATTAATTCTTTTAAAAGGTTGATGGGTTATTTCGAAGAAGGCACTCCTTTTAATCTTAACTGGGGTTTTGAAAATAGAACGTGTGGTTTTAGAATACCTTCTTACTCAAATCCAAAACAAGTAAGAGTTGAAAATAGACTTTGTGGATCAGATGTTAATCCATATTTAGCACTTTCTGCTACTCTTTTAGCAGGTTTGCTAGGAATAGAAAATAAACTTGAACCAACTACTGAAACTAAAAAAAATGCTTATAATGTTCACTTATCCCTACCAGAAAATCTAAATAGTTCATTGGATTTATTTTCTAGATCAAATGAAATAAAAGAAATATTTGGTGAAACTTTTGTAGATCTTTTCTGTGAAATTAAAGCACTTGAAGTAAATGAATATAATAAAATTATTACTGCTTGGGAAAGAGAATACTTACTTATTAACGTCTGATTTATTTCTAATTTTTATGTAATAACCAACAGCAATAGTTACAACAAATAACATTATTATTGCTGATAGGGCGTTTACCTCGGGGCTAAGGCCTAGTCTAACTTTTGAAAAAACTACAATTGGCAATGTATTGGCACCTGGGCCTGTAGTAAAACTAGCCACAACTAAATCGTCTAAAGATAGGGTAAAAGCTAATAGCCAACCTGATATAATTGCAGGCATTATGACAGGTGTGGTAATTTTCCAAATTACTGAATTTGGTTTAGCGCCTAAGTCTTGAGCTGCCTCTTCAATATTTTTATCAAAACTACTAAGTCTTGCTTGGATTATTACAGCAACAAAGGCAACTGAAAAAGTGATATGAGCAATTAAAACAGTTAGCTGTCCCTTTGAAGAAGGTAATCCAAATAAATTATTTGTGGTCACGAAAAAAAGTAGAAGTGAAAGACCTAAAATAATTTCAGGCATTACAAGAGGTGCAGTACTAAGAAATATAAAAAAAGATCGAAATGGAATTTTAGCAATCCTAGCTAAGGAAAATCCTGCCATAACTCCCAAAATTGTTGCAAAAGTTGCTGACAAAGCTGCTATTTCAATACTAGTATAAAAAGCTTCTAAAATTTGTTCATTTTTAAATAATTCTCCGTACCAACGGAAAGAAAAACCCTTCCAAACCATAACTCTTTTACTATCATTAAAAGAGTAACCTATAAGAGCTAGAATTGGAAAATACAAAAAAATAAAACCAAAAATTAAAACTAAGTATTTAAAAAAAACTTTATTCATTTTTTAAACCGTACTTTTGATAAGCTAATTGAAAAACCATAATTGGTATTGCTAAAAATAAAATTCCTGACATAGCAAGAGCACTAGCTATAGGCCAATCTCTATTAACAAAAAATTCATCAAAAATCATTTTACCAAAATATAATTTATCACTCCCTCCAAGCAGTTCTGGTATGACGAACTCTCCTACCACAGGAATAAAAACCAACATAGAGCCAGCAATAATACCTGGTATTGATAAAGGTAATATAATTTTAAAAAATGTTTTAATTGGCCTTACCCCTAAATCATGAGAGGCCTCGATTAGTCTTAAATCAAATTTAACTAAGAATCCATAAAGAGGTAAAATCATGAAAGGCAGATAAGTATAAACTACACCAAGTATCACACTATAATGATTATACATCATCGATAGAGGTTCATCGATAAGATTTAAGTTTATAAGTATATTATTAATTAATCCATTACCTTGCAAAAGAACCTTCCAAGCATAAACCCTCAAAAGAAATGAAGTCCAGAAAGGAATAACTAATAAAACTAAAAATAAATTTCTAATTTTTGGTTTAGATTTAGCAACGTAAAAAGCTATTGGATAACCAATAATTAAGCATATTAAAGTTGATGTAAAAGCGAGAGATATAGAGTTTAGGTAAGACTGAAAATAATATGAGTCAGAAAATATAAAAGCATAATTGGAAAAAGTTATATTAAGATCAAAAGAACCTGTTGCCTCGTTCAAAGAAAATAATTTTTTGTATGGAGGCATGCCCCATTCTGAGACAGATAAAGAAATTTTTAATATTATCGCTAAAGGTATAAAGAAAAATAACACAAGCCAAAAATATGGAGAAAATACATACCAAAACTTAAAATTTTTAAAACCATCTATCATTTCAACTATAGTAAATAAATTGCTCCATGATCCCAGGAGCATTCAACTTCATCATCCCATTTAATGTTTAACTTTTCTGAAATAGAATTGTTTGCATGAAATACATAAAAATTACAATTATTGCTTTGAATTAAATACTTTGTATAGCTTCCTAAATAAGCTACTTCTTTAACTATACCAAAACATTTGTTTATCTCTTGAGTATTTTCTTTGATTTCATTTTTTTTAATCTTTATTTTTTCAGGTCTAATTAAGCATTGACTTTTATCCAAAATATTTTTTGTTTGAATTTGAATATTTAAATCTGGTGAAAAATAACTCTCATTATTATTAGGGTTTTTTTCTAATTTAAATATATTTGCAGTGCCAATGAATTTTGCAATATATTCATTATTTGGTTTTTCATAAATCTCCACAGGATTGCCAATTTGTAAAACATTTCCATCTTGCATAATTGCCATTCTGTCTGACAAGGACATTGCCTCTTCTTGATCATGTGTAACAATTATGAAAGTTATACCAAGCCTATATTGCAAATTAACAAGTTCAAATTGTGTTTGTATTCTTAATTTTTTATCTAAAGCAGCTAGAGGCTCATCTAAAAGTAAAAGTTTAGGTTTCTTAACTAAGCACCTAGCCAAAGCTACTCTTTGTTGTTGACCTCCAGAGAGTTCATCTATTTTTCTATTCTCTAATCCATCGAGTTCGAGAAGTTTTAATATCTCGTCTGTCCTTTGATTTATAGTATTTGTGTCTAAACGGTCTTCTTTTAAACCAAAGGATATATTCTTAAAAACATTTAAATGGGGAAAAAGAGCGTAGCTTTGAAACATGATATTCAACGGTCTGTTATATGGTGGTAAATCTGTGATATCTTCACCATCAAGATAAATCCTACCTGAATCAGGTTTTTCAAAACCAGCTATAATTCTTAATAAAGTTGATTTTCCACAACCGGATGATCCAAGAAGACTAAATAATTCAGATTTTTTTATTTCTAAGGAAACATTTTTAAGAGCTTGAATATCATTAAAAGACTTTGAAACATTTTGAATTTTAAGGAAACCTTCTTTCATTGTAAAAGAGATTAAAGCACTTCACAAATTAATGTGAAGTGCTTTAACATAAATGTTTTTAGTTAGCTGCTTTAAAGCTATTAAATATTCTTGAAGATACTCTTGATTTTTGAGGGCTATCAGCTACGTCTGCAAATAACATTTTTAAAGTTTCTTCAGTTGGGTAAATAGCAGGGTCTTCTAAGATTTCAGCTTCTATTAAACCTTCAGTAGTATTCGCTACGAGGTTTGGATTAGAGTACCAAACATAGTTTGTAATCTCCGCTACAACTTCTGGCCTTAAAATATAGTCAATAAACTTATGAGCGTTATCAACATTTTTAGCATCAGCTGGTATTCCCATCATATCAAACCAAATAACAGTTCCTTCATTAGGGATTGAATACCAAACAGAAACATCATCAGCGGCCTCATCAGCAGCTAGGAAAACATCTCCTGACCAACCAACAGCAAGGCAGATTTCTCCATTTGCCAGATCATCAATATACTGAGATGAGTCAAAGTATTTGATATAAGGTCTGATTTGTTTTAATAATTCTAACGCCTCATCATTAGCTTTTGAATTTTCTGTGTTTGGATCATGCCCTAAATAATTTAATGCAATTTCAACAACTTCACTAGGAGCATCTAACATAGCAACTCCGCAGTCAGCATATTTAGCGATTTCTTCAGGGTTAAAAATTATATCCCAACTCTCGACGTCACCATCACGCTCTTCAACTGCATCCTCATTGTAGCCAATGCCAGTTGTACCATACATATAATTAACTGAATATAATCCTCCTGGATCATGAGCTTCTGTTTTTGCTAAAACTGCTGGATCTAAATTAGATAAGTTAGATAATTTTGACTTATCAAGTTTTTGGAATACGCCAGCTTTAATTTGGTTCTCTAAAAAAGAACCTGAAGGCACAACTATGTCATAGCCACTATTTCCAGCTAATAGTTTAGCTTCTAATACTTCATTAGAATCAAAAACGTCATAGGTTACATCTATGCCTGTTTCTTCTTCAAAATTAGCAATTGTATCTTCTGCTATATAGTCAGACCAGTTATAGATAAAAAGCTCATCTTTAGCATTGAGTGCCAAAGGAATGGTCATTCCTATAAGTAAAACAAAAAATTTTTTCATATTACTTCCCCTCTAATAAATTTTGATTAATAGTAATCTACTTTTTTTTAAAAATCACAAATTTTTTTGTATAAATCTGGTCTTCTATCTCTAAAATTTCCCCAAGACTCTCTATATTTTCTAATTTCATCAATATCAAATTCATTTATACACATACCCTCTTCTTTATCGCCCATTCTTTGCAATATTTTACCTGTATGATCAATAATTAATGAATTTCCATAGAAATCTATACTAATATCCTTTTCTACTTCTATTCCTACTCTATTTGAAGCAATAATAGGAATTTGATTAGCTGCTGCATGGCCAACCATAACATTGGCCCAGTGATCTCTTGAATTTAGATTAGGATCTTGCGGCTCTGATCCTATAGCTGTTGGATAGAAAATTAATTCAGCGCCCTGCATTGTTAAAATCCTAGCACACTCAGGAAACCATTGATCCCAACAAATACCACAACCAATAGTACCTACGCTTGTCTTAAAAATTTTAAAACCAGTATCGCCCTTTGCAAAATAAAACTTTTCATTATAGCCAGGACCTTCAGGTATGTGAGATTTTCTGTAGACCTCACTAAAACTCCCATCACTATCAATTACTACAAGTGAGTTAAAGTACTTATCATTATTTTTTTCAAAAAAACTTAAGGGAAGTATGATTTTTTTTGATTTACATAAATTAGAAAAAGTTTGAAAAAAAGGATTTGTTGGAAACTCAATTGCTAAATTAAAAAATTCTTTATTCATAGTAGAACAAAAATATTGTGTCTGAAATAATTCTTGGAATAGCAAAATATCAACTTTTTGAACAGAGGCCTGCTCAATAAGAGCAATTGCTTTATTAATATTTTCTTGAGAATTATTTTTAATACAAGAAAATTGGGAGTTGGCTACTTTTATCATCTAAATTTTTGGTACATTCATTGTAACACAATGAATATTTCCACCTCCATAATTTATTGCTTTTGTACTTATCATAATAATAGTTTTTTTAGGAAACAAGGAATTAAATATATCAAATACCTCTTCATCCTGGGGAACAGAAAATTTGGGCAAAATGATTTTATTATTTGTAAAATAAAAATTTATATAAGATGCTACTAATTTCTTTTGATGAAATAATACGTGTTCAGGAATTGGAATTTCAATAAGATTAATATCGTGCTTAAAACTATTATTCATGACCTCTATATTTTTTTTTAAGATGTTATAATTGGGGCTGGTTGTGTCTTTTGAAGAAGCTATTAAATAAGTTTTATTTCCTATTGGACAAATTAAGTTATCTATATGGCCGTCAGTGTCATCTGCAACTAAACCTTCTGGGAACCAGATAATATTTTTAACGCCCAATAACTCTATAAGTTTATTTTCAAATTCTTTTTTAGATAATTTATTTTTTCTATTTTTATTTAAAAGTGCACTTTCAGTTGTAAAAAGATTACCTTCTTCATCATAAGTTATAGCCCCACCCTCTAAAACTATATCTGAATTAATGCTTTTAATATTAAGTTTTTGAGAAATTAAATTTCCTAACCGATTGTCATTTTTATAATTTGGATATTTCCCATAACCGTTAAATTCAAAACATATGGACTCTAATTTTTTATTATTTTCTAAAAAAATTGGAGCTATATCTCTCATCCATGAATCATCAAGATTGGCAATAACTAATTCTATATTTTTATTATCTATAATTTTCCGAGCTTCTGTAATATCTGATTTATTACAAAATAATAAAACTTTTTCATCTAAGCTTATTTCATTTATTACTTTGGCTAATTCCAACTTAGCGTCATATAATACTTCTCCATATAATTCTTTATTACATGGCCAAGCCACACAACAGTATTTATGAGGTAACCATTCTGGTATTAATTTCATTGTATAAATAAAGTTATTAAAGATCTGTTTAAAAAGCTAATAAATTAATTATGCTAATATTGATATGATTAAAATTTGTATATTAGCTGAAAAAAATAAAAAAAATTTTGGAGTTCCAATAATTCCGAAAGATATAAAAAAAATATGTAATAAAAATAATGATATTCAATTCTATTTTGAACCTTCAAAAAATAGAATAATTGACGATAGAGAATTTTTAAAAGCTGGTTGTAAAAAATATAAAAAGGAAAAAATAGACTTATACATTTCTATAAATTCAACACATAAATCTTTGATACATAAAGGTATGGTTTTTCTATGCTTTACAGATATATTTAAAAAAAAACCAAGGGATTTAGGTTTTTTAAAAAAAATACTAAATTATAAATCATCAATTATCGATTTAAATTTATTAAAAGATAAAAATAAAAAAAATATTTTTAAAAACATAATTAACGAGAAAGATAATTTACTTTTATCAAAATTTATTAGTAAAAAACTTTCTTCAAACCTTAATAAAATTATTAAAAATATAAATAAAGATAGTATTGAAGAAGTTTTTATTATCAAAAAAGGATATTTAAATTATAGATATATTAATTTAGTTAAATACTTAATTTAATTTTTGGTCTTAGGCTTATAAAAACCATCTACAAGTATCATATGAGGCAATGTCAGAGCAGCTAATCCTATAAAAATTACTTTTAAAATAGATTCTGAGTTACCAAGATTTGGCAAAAGATATAAATAGCCAATTAAACCGAAAACCCAGGTTAAAATTGTAAATATTATTGTGGTATAAATAATTATTTTATAATTTTTATCATTGCTAATATTTTTTATTATATCCAAAACATGCCTAGGGGTATGTATTAAACAAAAATAAATACTAAATGTTACTAAGGGATGTAAGTAAAAAGCTAGTAATAAAATAATTGGAATTTCTATAAATTTTTTAAAATATTTTTTTTCTTTAATGCAAATTAAAAAATAAAAACAAACAAAAATTACAATTATGTAAAAACTATTTGATATATAGCTACTAACTAAGTAGACATTGGATCCAGATAGATATTCAAAGATTATAAAAGATGTTTCTTTTTGAAAAAAAATTGTAGCACAAATTACACTACCACCATGTGATACGATAACAATAAATTTTACAATACCATTTCTAACATTATTTGAATCGCAACTTCCAAAATGATAAATACTAATTAATAAAAATAATATTAAACTTACAACAGGAAAAAAAAACCATAGATAAATAACTCCTATTGAAGAAATTATGTAAAAAACTAAAAATTTGAAAAAATTATATAAGCTATTAAATCCTAAATATGAAGCTATAGCTCCATCCAGAGAACCATGAGGCAGTCCTATCAACACAACAGCTGCCAATGCAATATAGGTAATTGGGTTTAAAACTATTAATTCCATTATTTTCCTATTAAATAGTTAAAAAATACCTTTAAAAAGGGTTTTTTAGGCATTTTTAGCATTACTTTAAGTCTTAAATACATATTTGCCTTACCTGACATAAATATCGCAAATTCATCGCCATTTAATCCTTTTGCTAAATTTATAAAAATATTAACAGCTAATTTTGGATAAGTTTCTAGTACTTTTAAAAAAATTAAATCCATCCATTTATCTATTCGTTCTTGTGAATCAAAGTATAAAAATTTTTCTTTTTGAAAATTGATATCTTTTAAACTAAGTAGTTGTTTTTGAATAAAACTAAAAGCGTAACCACTTGATGGCTTGATAGCACCAGATTGAATTCCTATATTTATAAAATTATTTTTCGGTCTGTTAAAAACCGTCATAGGTATAATACCTTTTTCTTCTGAAATAACCCTCCACTCATCAATATTAAAATTATTTTTTAAGTAATCATTAATAGTATTTTTATACCAAACATCATCTTCAATATTAAAGCTAAACATAGTTGATTCAACTAATGCTTTTTTATTTGTAAATGGAAGTAAGTAAATAAAATGAATTCCCTTACTTTGATCTACTCTAAAATCCATTAAAATTAATTTATCTTGATTAAAAACTTCTTTATTAGTTTCAATAAGATGACCTAAAAAATGTTGTTTTAATATTTTTTTTTCAATTTTAATTGTTCTAGAATTAATAATCTCTTCTGCTTTGAATATTTCTTTATTATCTAAAGTTAATTCAAATCCATCTTTTGTTTTGGCAATATTTTCAACATAATTTTCTTTTATTTTTATTTTTTCTTTTTCCTTTAAACATTCATCCTTCCATATATTTAACTCTAAAGCCGTATAAGGATGTTTTTTTGAAGTGTGCTCTATTTCATTGCTATCATCAATAATTGACCAAGTATTCCAATATTTATTTAATTTTTTATCTACTTCTTCAGTCCATGGCATTTTCCAATAACCAAAAAAATGATTTTTTTGAGTATGTATGTTTTTATCTATAACTAGAATTTTTTTATTAGAAATTTTATTTAGTATATGTATGCAACTTAAGCCAGCTGCTCCTGCCCCCACGACTGCATATTTAAAAATATTCTTCATTTAATTTTTCTTTAATAGGATTATGTAATTTATTGTCATGCTTGGGCTTTTTTAAAAATCTTTTAAACAAATGAGGGATTATTTTGAAGCTAATTATAAATTTTTCAAATGTTGAAATAACTGTTCTTTCTCCAAGCCAATTAATGTCATTTTTCCTTAATTTTTTTCCAATTTGTCTATAAACAATAGCTGCAATTCCAATAGCTATATGAGATTTAAATGGTAAATAAACAAGACCTTTCATGCCACTTTCATAATAAAATTCTGCTAAATTCAGTATTCTTAAAATACTTTGTTTGATATTAGGAGAATATTTTATTTCATCATACCTATCATAAATATCTTCCGCCCAATTTTCATTTGTTATTTCAAATAAATCTTCATCTAATTGACGATTAAATAAGTCATTTAAATATTCAGCTGGAATATAAAGTCGATTATCTCTAAGATCTTCAAGCACATCTCTAGAGATATTAGTCAATTGCATAGCAATACCCATATCAATAGCAAACTTATTTGCATATGAGTTGCTTGGTTTAAGAATACTACTCATCATTAACCCAACAGTACCAGCAACTTGATATGAATAAATTATAAGTTCTTGCTCATTATTTATCTGAACTTTTTCAAGTTTATTATCAAAAATAAAACCATCAATTAAATCCTTAAATATATTTACTTTAATATTATGTTTTTTTAAAAAATTAGGAATTTCAGGAATTTTATTTAAATCATTTTTTAATTTTATAAACCACTCTTTTACATCTCTAAGTTCATTATCATAGAGCAAAGAAAAATAACCTTCATCTTTTTCTGTTTCTTTTAAATCAAAATTATCTAATTCTAATGCCTTACCGTCAGCAAGATCATCTAAAATTCTACATAAAGAATAAAGTCTAACGGCCTCATTAGAAGCATCTTTTGATAAGAAAAAATCTGCCCAAGCAAATGTTTTACCATGAGCAGAAATCATTTCTCTAGCTTTTAAAATAGATCGACTCTGAATATCGTTCATTAGTTAATTTTAAAATCCTTTTTAATTAATTTTTCAACAACTTTAGCAGAAGAAAGGACTCCAGGAATTCCTGCTCCTGGATGGGAACCAGCTGCAGCAAAATATAAATTTTTTAATTTTGGATCCTTGTTATGGTATCTAAACCATGCTGACTGACTAAATATAGGGGCAATAGAAAAACCTGCTCCGTGCATAGATCTGTAATCTTTCTTAAAATCATTCGGATCCATCCAAAAAACCTCTTCAATTACCTTTTCTAAATTTGGCAAAATAGTTTTTGATAATTCTGAAATTATCCTATCTTTTAGTCTTTCTCCCTCTCTATCCCAGTTAATACTACCCTGTAAGTTTGGAACAGGACACAATACATAAAAACTATCACATCCCTCAGGAGCAAAAGAAGAATCTGTGGCGGTTGGACGATGTAAATAAAGTGAAAAATCATCAGAAAGAGTTTTCTTTTCAAATATATCTTTAAGTAAATCTTTAAACCTCTCGCTTAACCATATTGTATGATGAGCTACCGCTGGATATTGTTTTTTTGTTCCAAAAAATAATACAAACAGTCCCATTGAATACTGAATCATTGGCTCTGGTTTGAATGTTCTTTGAGGAAGTTTTGTTTTTATCATTTCTTTATAAACAGTAGGGGGATCTGCATTACAAATAATTGCATCAAATAAAATTTCCTTATCATTATTTAAAACTAGTGAATGGACTTTATCTTTTAAGGTAACAATTTCAGTTACATCAGTATTTTTCATAATATGAATTCCATTTTTTAAAGCTAATGACTCTAATTCATCTATAATTTTACCTGTGCCGCCCATACAAAAATAAACGCCCCATTTTCTTTCCAAATAATGAATTAAAGCATAAATTGAAGTAGTTGTATGAGGATCTCCTCCGACTAATAATGGATGAATAGAAAAAGCTTTTCTAATAAATGGATTTTTTAAATATTTATTTACCAATGAACTAACTGACATATAACTTTGAAGAGATATTAAAGAGGGAATTTGCTTAATCATTTCCCAAAAAGAATGGAAAGATTTATCTGAAAGCTTAAGAAAACCAACATTAAAAATTTTTTTGGAGTGGTTTATTAACTTTCTATAACCATCTGCATCCTTTTTAGAAAAACGCTCTATCTCAAGAATTGTATCTTCTATGGAGGGTTTGTAGTCAAACTGTTGCCCGTTATGAAAGTAAAATCTGTACCAAGGATCGAGAGATTGAAAATTAAGATAGTCTTCTAATTTTTCATCAAACAATTCAAACAATTCATTAAAAAGAAAAGGTGCTGTTATTACTGTTGGTCCAGCATCGTGTTTGTAACCATTTCTATTAAAAACTCTAGCTCTCCCCCCTAGATCTTGAAGTCTTTCGATAAGTGTTACCTCAAAACCAAGACTCTTCATTCTAAGTGCAGAAGCTATTCCACCAAACCCACTTCCAATAACTGCTATTTTTTTATTCAATATTTTAAGAATATATGATTTTGGACAAAAAAAAACCAGGCAAGAATAACTTGCCTGGTTTGAATTATTAACTAAAAAGCTATTATGCTTTTTTTGTTGAAGCAGTTGCTGCAGCCCAAATTACTGCAACGAAAGCAATCTTATTAACAACGTCAGCAATGTTATAGATAACATTTAATGAAGTTGCATCTGCACTGCCAGTTAAATATCCTAGGAAATAACCAAGAGGATAAATAGCCCAACCTACAGTCACAATCCATCTCATTGTGTTGAAGGCTGTTTGAACAGCAGCAGGAGCTTTATCGGCAGCTGTTTTACCAGCTTCACCAGCAAAGATCTCATATAAGATATATGCCCAACCAGCAAGACCTACAATAAATCCTGCCCAAGCATTAATCATTCCAGCTTCACCCATATATCCAGCAACTAACATTACTAGAGTACCAATTAATAGTCTCCAGAATATACCTGCGGATACAGCAGCAACAGCTGATAAGATTATGTAAAATTCGATCATTTGAAGTGGAACTGTGATTAACCAGTCTACATATCTGTAAACAGTTGGTGTATCACCAGTTGTTACCCAAACTTCTCTCATATAGAAATAGTGAACAGCTGCAACTAAACATACTAGTCCACCTATTGCTAATGATGTCTTCCACTTGCCAGAAACATTATTAGTTTCTAGAAAGAAAAAGGCTGTAGCGGCTACCATACACATTGAGATAACCCAAAATGAAATTCCCACAAAATCCGTTGGTTGTAGATTAGCTGAAGCTGAAGCTACACCTGGCAAAATAGCCATTACAGAAGTAGGAAGAATCATTTTTTTAAAAATTTTAAACATGAGTACTCCTTATTTCTTAAAATAATTAGAATCCATTTCTAGAATATGATTCTAATTTGTTTAACTGCGACCGATTGTGCTTAAAATCTTCATTATATCAAGCATAAAAATTACTTTTTATTGTTGCAAAAATAGATAAATTATTATGAATATGGACATTTCAAATAGTACAGTTTTGATAAGCGGACTAGGATTTTTCATATTTTTAGCCATTTTTTGGTATTTATTAAAAAAAAAACGCCGAATCTAAACTAAGTTCTAGACTCAAAAGATTTTCACAATTTACCTTATTCCTGTTGATAATTTTATTAGTTATTTTGATATTTAAAAATCATTCATCAGAATTCATTGAAATGAATACTTAAATTACTAAGTAAATTCCAGTAATTATCAGTAAAAAAGCAAATAAATACTCAATAAATAACTTTATTTTAGTATTATTAATAAATTCCTTTATGGAAGCACCAAAAAGAGCCCAAAGACTAATACAAGGAAGGTTTATGAGGGAAGCAAAAATAGATAAAAAAAGAAAAGCAATAATATAATTTTCCTGACTTGGATAAAATCCAGTTGTGACCGTAAGAGCAATTGTCCATGCTTTAGGATTAACCCATTGGAACATTGAAGCTTCAATAAATTTCAAAGGTCTTCCTGATTTGGCTTCATGATTTTTAATTGAACCAATCATTTTCCAAGCTAGATAAAAGAGATAAAGTAAACAAATCCATTTCAAATAATCTTGAATAAAAGGGTATTCATTAAATATTGCTCCCAATCCGAAACATATAATTGAAATTTGAATTGCATGACCTATGGAAATTCCAAATATATGAGGCAAAGTTTTTTTAAAACCAAATTTAATGCCAGAAATTGTGAGCATAGTATTATTTGGTCCGGGTGTTATGAACATCACAAAATAGTATGATCCTAAAGCTAATATTAGAGGTAAATCAATCATTAGAAATTTTTCTTTAGTCTTTAATTTTAAAAATAGAGTTTTCAAAAATTATGTGTAAAGGGATTCCTGTTGATAATTCCACTTTATTAATTTCATTAACTTTATAAATTTCCATGATAATCAACAGAGCTCTCAAAGAATTTCCATGAGCTGCAATTAATATATTGTTAACTGATTTGTCTTCAATTTGGACTTTTATCTTATCATGAAAATATTTTGATACTCTGCTAACTACATCCTCAAGACTTTCACCGCCTGGCGGTCTATCACTATAACCTCTTCTCCATTTGTGGACTTGTTCATCTCCATATTTATTTGCTGTTTCCTTTTTATTAAGTCCGGTAAGTTCTCCATAATCTCTTTCGTTAAGGGCTGAGTCTGAGATAATCTTATGACTACTATTTAAATCATCTAATTGACCAATTTTATCTAAGATAATATTAGCTGTTTTTTGAGCCCTGTTTAATACACTTGTAAAAACAATGTCAAAAGAAAGGTTTAATTGAATAAACAAATCTGCTGCTTTTTTGGCCTCCAATATGCCCTCTTCAGAAAGTTCAACATTTTTAAATCCTGTAAATAAATTCAATTTATTCCATTCACTTTGTCCATGCCTAATTAATAAAATATTTTTCATAAAATCTGATATATATTAAATATAAGTTATGGTCAAATTTCGTATTGAAACAGATAGTTTAGGAGAAATTAAAGTGCCTTCAGATAAGCTATGGGGCGCCCAAACACAAAGGTCTATTCAAAATTTTAAAATAGGTGTTGGTAAATTTCATTTCCAAAAAACATTTATTAGAGCTTTGGCTTACCAAAAAAAAGCAGCAGCAATAACTAACGGTCAATTAAAACTATTAAATAAAAAACAAGTAAATGCGATAATGAAAGTTTGTAATGATATTTTATCTGGAAAAATGGATGATCACTTTCCTTTAGTTGTTTGGCAAACTGGCTCAGGAACTCAAATAAATATGAATTTTAATGAAGTTATCGCAAACAAAGCGAATCAAATATTAGGATATAAACTTCCTTCCAATAATCCTTTACATCCAAATGACCACATTAATAAATCTCAGTCTTCTAATGACACCATACCCACTGCTATGCATATTGCGGCAGTTATTGCTTTACAAGAAGATCTTTTATTGGAATTAAATTTTTTTAAAAATTCATTAAAAAAAAAGATTAAAGAATTTAAAGGTATAATAAAAATTGGAAGAACTCATACTCAAGATGCTACACCATTAAAACTATCTGATGAATTTAGCTCATATTTATCTCAGCTAAATTATGCAGAAAAAATTATTAATCGATGTTTTGATAAGTTATACGAAGTTGCTCAAGGAGGGACAGCAGTAGGTACGGGAATTAATGCTCCTAAAAATTTTTCAAATAAGTTTGCAATCAATCTTAAAAAACTAACTAAAAAACCATTCAAACCATCTTCAAATAAATTTGAATCTTTAGCTTCTCATGATGTATTTATTGAAGTAATGGCAGCTTTAGAAATACTATCTTCTACTCTTTTTAAATTAGCTAACGATATAAGAGTTTTATCATCGGGGCCTAGAAGTGGTATTTCAGAATTGATATTACCTGCAAATGAACCTGGCTCATCAATTATGCCTGGAAAAATTAACCCTACCCAATGTGAAGCTCTTTCGATGGTTTGTGCAAATATAATAGGATTGAAAACTTCAGTTACATTTGCCTGTACTCAAGGTCATTTTCAACTAAATGTTTATAAGCCTCTTATTATACATAACACATTGGATGCTATTAGCTTACTAAGTGAAGCTATGAAATCTTTTAGATTAAACTGTCTAAACGGAATTAAGGTAAATAAAAACAAAATTAGAGAATTACTTAATAATTCTCTTATGCTAGTTACTCCTTTGACTAAGGTAATTGGGTATGATCTTGCCTCTAAGGTTGCTTTAAATGCATATAATAAAAATATTTCATTAAAAAAATCATGTTTAGAAATTACAAAAATATCTTCTAAAGATTTTGATAAACTTATAGATCCAAAAAAAATGGTTTAATTAGCTAATACTATTTTGTAATTATTTTTATCTTTAAACAACTCTTTTAATAAGTTGTATGTTATATAATGTCCTGTTTTAAATCCATTATACTTACCAATAATTGGCAATCCTGATAAAGAAAGATCACCCACAACATCTAATACTTTATGCCTCATAAGCTCATTTTCATATCTCAGCCCCTCAGGATTTAAAGGTTTAAAGTCTTTAATTACAATAGCATTATCCAAAGACCCGCCCTTAATTAAATTTTGAGATTTTAGATACTCTATTTCATTGAAAAAACCAAAAGTTCTTGCTTTAGAAATTTTAGCAGGATAATTACCGTTAAGGTTCTCTATGTTAATATTTTGATCTTCATATTTACCTTCAAAACTGGACTGTAGAGATATATTTAAACCATGTTCACTAGAATTATTAGGAACTAGTTCAGCATAACCATAATCACAATCAAACCTTATTTTATTTGTAATTTCTAAAAATTTTTGTGTTGCTTTTTGTTTTTTTACACCAGTTTTTAAAATTTCCTCAACGAAAATTTTTGAGCTGCCATCCATAATAGGAACTTCTTCATTGTCAATTATAACTAAACAGTTTGATATATGCATGCCTGCAAAAGCACTAAGCAAGTGTTCTACTGTTTTTATATTTAAATTTTGGTCACCTAAGTTTGTTGAAAATTTAGTAGAAATTACATTCTTCCAACTTGCTTTTATTCTTTTTTTTAAATCTTTTCTGTAGAATACAATGCCTGAATTTTCATCAGAAGGTTGTAGCTCAATATTGGCTTCTAACCCTGTATGCAGCCCGATTCCTTTCAAAAATATAGATTTTGAAATTGTGCTTTGATTCATTAACTAAATTATTATGAAATTTGCTAATAATATAAGTTTATAATTGTAAATATTTGTATTTTTAAGCAGATATAAAAATTACTATATATTCCCTTTTCTCAAATAAGAAGGAACCTCTAAATCTTCAGAATTTTCATCAATTTTTGAAACTTCTGATAAGTCTAAAACTTCTGGTTCTTGAGAGGTTTTTTCTTCATCAATAGCTTCACTAAAAAGAAATAAATTTGGGTCAGTTTTTTGTTTTGCTTTTTTCGTTTTAATTAATTTCTTTTCTTTGTCTTCATTTTTTTTTTCAATTGACATTAAGCTAGATAATTTACTAAAAAACCCTGTTTTCTTTTTTTCTTGAAGACTCTCAAAATTAACATTTTCAGCGCTTTGATCTAGAGAAGAAGGGTTTTCATGACTTTGTTGAGTAAGTTCAAATCCTTCTTGATCAATACTTTCATCAACTATAGTTTTATTTAAATCAGTATTTTCAAAATCACTGGTTTCCTCATTATTTGGACTCAATTCTTCTTTTTGTGATGTTAAATTCACGTTATTAAGATTATCCAATTGATTATTAGGATAAATAAGTATTTTTTCTGACTCTTCAATTCCAGTAGCAAATATACTTATTTTTAGTTTAGATTTTAAACTTTCATCTATTAAAGATCCAAATATTATATTAGCTTCAGAGTTAACGCTTTCCCTTATAATATTAGCAGCATGATCAACTTCCATTAAAGTCATGTCACTACCGCCAGATATATTAACAATTACTCCTTTAGCTGTATTCATATCTACATTTTCAATTAGTGGGTTTGTTAAAGCTAAATTAGAAGCTTCAACTGCCTTATTTTCACCCTCAGCAACAGCAGTGCCCATCATAGCAAATCCCATTTCCTTGATAATAGTTCTTACATCAGCAAAATCTAAATTAATTAAACCTGGCTGAGTGATTAAATCTGTTAAACCTTTCACCCCTTCAAACAAAACGTTGTCCGCTTTTTTAAAAGCATCAGCAAAAGATGTTTGTTCATTGGAAACTTTAAATAAGTTTTGATTGGGAATTACAAGCAAAGTATCAACACTTTGTTTTAATTCATCCAATCCTTCCTTCGCCAAATTCATTCTTTTAGTTCCTTCAAAGTTAAAAGGAGTAGATACTATTGCGACTGTTACAATTCCTAAATTTTTTGCTAAATTTGCTATAACGGGCAAAGCTCCTGTTCCTGTACCTCCACCAAGTCCAGCTGTTAAAAATAACATATTTGAATTTCTTAATTCTTCATTTAATTGTTCAAAGCTTTCTTCTGCTGCTTCTTTGCCCATTGCTGGATCAGCTCCAGCTCCTAATCCTTTAGTTTTATTTAAACCTAATTGAATTCTATTAAAACATAATGAGTTTTCTAAAGCTTGTGCGTCTGTATTAGCAACAATGAAATCAACATTATTTAAATTTGATTGAATCATATTGTTTACAGCGTTACATCCAGCTCCGCCCACTCCCATAACTGTGATAGAAGGTTTTAAATTTTTTTGATCTATTATTGGCTCTATATCTAGTGTCATTTTACCCCGCAAATTCTACCTATAGTAGGTCCACGAATCTTTTGTACCATATTTTGTTAGAAAAAGAATCATTTTTTTTAAATAAATTAAATTTATCTATATAACCATTCTCAATAAGACTATTTAGGCAAAATGGCAACATAATTGAGGGATTATTCCAAAAAGTAGGTATTCCTTTAACTTGTTTTGGCTCTACCAATTCGAGCTCTATGCCAAACTTACTTTTCACATATGGTATTAAGTTTAATTGCATCGACCCCCCACCTGTAACTAAGTAAGAATAAAAAAATTTAGATTTAGGTATAGAGGATAGAACAAGTTTAAATATTTCATCTACTCTAGCAGTAACAATAGATTGTATAAATTCATAACTTTTAGTTTGTTTTTGATTTTTACCTAATTCTTCCCAAACTGGTATTTCTACAGAACTGTGATCGTTAAGTATTAAATCTATGTTTTTAGTTTTTATTTTTTCAGCAAAATCTTTACTAATATTTAAAGTCATTAAATCATTTGTTATATTCATGCTACCTATTGGTAAAGTTTTTAATAATGAAATTTTTTCATCTTTAATTGTTAAAATTTTAGTGGTGCTACTTCCTATATCTATAAATACAATATTTTTTTTATGTAAGTTTAATGACTTTAAATATAAATAATAAATTATACTTGAATCATAAATAAAAATTAAGTTTAAACCTATTTTACTAAAAATGTTTTTGAATAATTTTATTTCCTCATCACTAATAATTGTGGCTATTGCATTTAAAGATAAGCTCCCACAATTGATACCAATTGGGCTATCTGTAATAATTTTGTTATCAATAACGTAATGAGATTTAAAGCAATGTGTTAGCTTAGTTTTATATTTAATTATCATAGATTTATTAAGTTGACGTAAATGATTATCTTCAATTTGAGCACCATTTAATTCGATGACTTCAGAAATCAGATGATTTTTATTTTTAGAAGTAGGTGTAATTAATATTATGTTTTTAACTTTTGAAGAAGATTGTTTTTGAGCTTTATTTATAGAGTTTTTAATTGAATCTACAAAAGTATCAAAATTATTTATCTTGTTGCCATCAAAACCATTAGACATAGATTTATCAAAGCCGACGATTTTTGAATATTTTTCTTCTTGATCTATTACAAATGTTTTTATGGAATTTGATCCTATATCTATAATAGCAGTATTTTTAATCATCATTTCATTCTTATTGAATCATAATGAAAATTTCTTAAATCTAAATAACTTGAAAAATTATTGTCATTAATAAGAAATTTAAAGTTTTTTTTCAAAAAATTTATTAACTTAAAATCTAATAACTTAGGCAACATCACTTTTCTTCCATCATCTAAATAAAGATCATATCTTCTATCATCAATAAATTCTAAAGTATTAAAATTTATTATTGAGCGTATCTCTTTCAAAGTATTAATTGTTTCCTTTTCTATATAAATAGGGTTTTTAGTTTTATAAACTAAATTGATGGAATTAATTAGCTTTGTGCTAAATATATCAACATTATCTAAATTACCATTTTCAAATATTACTTTATTGTAACTATAATTTATTGCGAAAGGATTATAAATTTTTACTTCAACTATATATTTATTGTCTTTTATTATAATTTTATAATCAGAATAAAAATTATAATTCATTAAGTATTTTTTAATTAATTTTGGTTCATTAGGAACATTAATTAGAAAATCCTCTGAAAGTTTTTCATTTTTAAAAATGGTTTCGTAGTTATTTTGCGAATTAATATTGATGTACAAAAAGTATAAAACATAAATAAATATAAATATAAAAATTAAATAAGATAATTTTAGTAAACTAAGCTTCATATGCGGTATTTACAATTTTTTTAACTAAACTACCATAAGAAATATTCCTTGATTTAGCTTGTTCAGGAGCTAAAGAGATATCAGTTAATCCAGGGTGAGTATTAATTTCAAGAAAGAAAAATTCATTTTTACTATTATTTTTTCTCATAATGAAATCAATTCTAGCAATTGATTTACAGCCAAGAATTTTAAAAATTGTTTTGGATATATTCATCAAGTATCTGTAATCTTTAGAATTTAAATTAGCTGGAATTATATGTTTACTAAATCCCTTGGTATATTTAGATTTATAATTATATATTTTAGAATTAAATATAATTTCAGTCACACCCAAGGATTCTATTTTTTCTTCATCTTCAATTACTGTAACTGTAAGTTCTTTATTAATATTTATTTTTTCCTCAATAATATAATTTTTTAATAATTTTTTATTTATTTTATTAAATGAAGTAATATCTTTAATGACTTTAACACCTATGGAAGACCCACCGTAATTTGGCTTAATAATTAAAGGAAATTGTAAATGATTATTAGATGAATATGTTTTAGGTGTACATATCTTAATAAATTTAGATAAATATTTTTTGCATAATTTTTTATCCATACATAATATGGATGATATTTGATTAGAGTGTGTAATTCTTATTTTATGTTTATTTGCAAAACAACTTAGACCTCCGTCTTCTCCAAATTCTCCATGGAGTGCATTAAATATTAAATATGGCTTAAGCTTAATAATTTTATGTAAATTATTTTTTTTTAAATCAAAAAAAAATACATTAAATTTTTGTTTTCTTAAAGATTTAAAAACATTTTTACCTGACTTTAAAGATACTCTTCTCTCACTTGACCAACCTCCAGATACAACTAAAATCTTTTTATTTTTTATATGACTAGTCACCATAAATTTGTAATTCTTTTTCTAATTGAATTTTATGTTTAAAAAATACCTTTTGTTCGATTAATTTTAAAAAATTTTCAACTTTATCTGGCTGAATATAAGCATCATTTTCAAAAAAATTACTATGTTTCTTAGATAATTTTATTGCACCGTTATAAAAAGATTTATCAACCGAGGTACTAATTAATTCCCAAGCACTTATTTTTGAAGGGTTTTTAAAGATACTTCCACAACAATTTACTTTTTGCGGTTGATTTTGCTTTCTTAAAATATCTAGCTCATTAATTTTTTTCTTAATATTCTCTTTACTAGAAAACTTTGTTTTTAAAATACACCCTAAAATAATAAAGTCTTTGTCTTGAAATCCTTTTCTGTATTGAAAATTAATATCTTTACAATCTATTTCAGAAATTTCAAAAGATTTTGTATTCAAAACTCTTACTTTTTTTATTTTATTACTGATTTCATATCCAAAACAACCAGCATTCATAAAAATATTTCCACCTATAGTACCAGGTATTGTATATAAAAATTCGTATCCGGTAATTGAATTTTCATAACAAAATATAGAAAAATTTTTATCTTGGACCGAAGATCCAACAATAATATCATCATTTTGAAGGATAATTTTAGAATAATTGCCAGAAAGTTTAATTATCATTCCTTTAAAGCCATTGGTTCTTATTAAAGTATTAGAAAAATTTCCAATTACTAAAAAAGGTATGTTTTGTTGTCTTAAATATGAAATTAATTTAACTAAATCAATATCATTTTTTACGCTACTAAAAAATTTAGCTATACCTCCTGATTTGAGCCATGAAACTTTTGAAGTATCATAATTAGATGTAATTTTTAAATTATTTATATTTTCTTGTTTCATAATAGTTTATTAATTCTTTCGATATAGTTCCTGCTCCAGCACATACTAATACGCTATTTTTTTTAGATTTTATTTGCCTGTCAAAGAAATCAAATAATTCTTGATAATCACTCATATAAATTGTTTTTTTTATTTTTGAAATATTTAAATCATTAACCAAATCTTTTGAATTTTTCCATCCTTTTTTAAAAAATTCCCCCGCAGCGTATGTTTCTAACACTACAAGATTATCAACTTTTGCCAATACTTCTAAGTATTTATTATATAATAAATTTAAACGACTATATCGATGAGGTTCAATTATTAAGTATTTATTCGTTTGAGGAAACAATTTTAATGTTTCAAATAGTTTTTCTAATTCTGAAGGATGATGTGCATAATCATCAATAAATGATGTATTTTTAATTTTACCTAATAAATTCATCCTTCTATTAATGCCTTTAAAAGAAAGAAGGTCTTTTTGTTTTATATTAATCCCCAATTCATTTAGTACACTAATTACAGCTGCTACATTATATGCGTTATGAGCACCTATTAAATTAGAACTGATATTAAGATATTTCTTATTATTAATTGAATTCATATCCAATTTTAAAAACTTATGAGAAAGTTTTAGATTATATATATTGTTAATATTGTTTTTTTTAAATCCAAATTTAATAACATTTTTTAATTTAATATTTTTTAGAAAATTATCATCGCCATTTAAAAAAATTTTAGTATTTTTTTTATTTAATATTTCAAGATAAGATTTAACTTTATTTTGAAGGTTTTTTAAAGTTTTATAAAAATCTAAATGCTCTGAATCTAAATTTAAATAAATTAAATAGTTCGGTCTAAGTTTAAATACCGTCCCATCGCTTTCATCAGCTTCAACAACCACAAACTCACTATCAGTCAAGTGAATATTTTGCCCATAATTTTTCATTATTCCGCCTGAAATTATTATTGGATTTAATCCTTTTTTATCAAGTATATGACCCAATAATGAAGTTGTTGTTGTTTTTCCATGAGATCCAGAAACACAAATAACAAATTTATTTTTGCAAATTATTTGAAGTAATTTTGATCTTCCATAGTGAGGGATTTTTAATTTTTTTGCTCTTAAAACTTCTGGATTATTTTTTATGGCTGAAGAAAAGAAAATAATATCCTTGCCATTAATATTACTATATTTATGGCCAATAACTACTTTAATACCGTATTTTTTTAAAACTTTTGTATTGTAATTTTCACTTATGTCACTACCAGAAACCTTTACTCCTTTGTTTTTCAAATAAACGGCCAAGGCACTCATTCCTATTCCATTTATTCCTACAATGTGAACTGATTTATTTATAAGATTTTTTATATCCATTAATTTTTTATAAAAGATAGTAGCTTATTTATTGAGTATGGATTAATAAATTTATTAAAATATAAATTATTATTAATTGATAATATATCGCTACTATCTTTTAATAAACATTTGTTGTTTTTAAAAAAATTCTTATTGTATTTTTGATGTTGGTCTCTTGAATGTAAATGGGGAACAAAAATAACCTTGTTTGTTAAATATAATATTTCAAATAAAGAACCAGATCCAGATCTAGAAAATATTAAATCGTATGATTTAAAATCTAAATTATTGTCAAAATTAAAAAAATTAATATTTTTAACTCTTTTTTTGTATTTTTCTTTTATTAAACTTGAATTGTATTTAGGAATCTGAACAAAAAACTCATAATTATCAATTTCCTTATCGGGAATTTCGTCTATAAATTTTAATAGAAAATCATTTAGTTCAACAGAACCTCCACTTCCGCCAATTAATAATATCTTATATTTTGATGATTTTTGTTCTTTCAAGGAAATCTTTTTCGGCAATATATTAAAGTAATTACCAATATATATTTCTTTTTTCTTTAATTTATTTTTTGGAAAGGAAATAAAAGAATTATCGCAAAAAAAATAATTAATCTTATTTGCACTACCATAAATAATATTTTGTTCATGAATAAATATCTCATTTTTTATTAGAAATAACCTAGATAGCCAAAAGAAAATTATAGGTGTAATAGAAATAAAACCACCAAAACCAACTATTTTTATATTACTATTTAATTTCATAAATGAAAATGAAAAGATTAGTTGTGATAATATAAGTTTAAATTTATTTTTCTCATTGAAAACTTTAATTTTACATTTTGAATTGTTAATTAAGTTCTTATAGACTAGCCCTTCTTGATTAGTGAATAAAATTATATTTTTATTATAATTTTTAAATTTATTAATTAGACTTATTGAAGGAAGAATATGACCTCCAGAAGAACCTACTATAAATATATAATCAATTTTCATTTACAATTATAGTTTTTAATTTTTTTGAATTTTTCAAATTATATATTTCAAAATATATTTTATTATTTTTTTTTGATTTAACTTGAATTTGATTATCATTAATTAACGTAAACTCACTGTGACTTATGGGGTTTTTAAAATTTATTTCATCCACCTTATTAATTTGTAATTTGGAAAAAATTACATATATAATTACTATTATACCGATTACTATTAATAGGCCTTGAAATATGATAAGACTCAATAGTAAATTATTCTTATTCATTTAATACCCCATGAAAACATACATTTATCAAAATTATAAAATAGAAATTTTATATGAGGATAATGATTTAGCAATATTAAATAAACCCTATGGCTTACTTACTCATAAAAAGAACGAAGCTGATGCTGAGCCAAACCTATGCGATTCTCTAAGATCTTATTTTACAATTGACGATAATGAGCTTTTTAAAGAGGGAATAGTTCATAGATTGGATAAAAATACTAGTGGAATTATAATTATTGCAAAAAATTTAAAAATAAAATTAGAATTAAAAAAATTATTCAAAGCTAGATCAATAAATAAATATTATTTAACTTATGTTTTAGGTAATTTTTTTAATAAAGATAAAAACATAATTGGAAAAATTACTAGACAAGAAAAGCAAAGAACAAAATTTAAAGTTTCTGATAATATTGGCAAAGACTCTATGACTAAAATTAAACACTTAGAGACTTTCTATGGGAGCATAAGCTTACTTGAATGTAAAATTATAACTGGAAGGACACATCAAATTAGAGTACATCTTTCTGAAATAGGGTATCCAATAATTGGTGATAAAGATTATCATAAAAATTTAGAACAAAAGTTTGCCTTAAAAAACCTACCTGTTTCCATAAAAGAGTTTGTTAATAACTTTCCTAGACAAGCCCTTCATTCATATAAAATTAGCTTTATTCATCCTTTTTTAAATAAAATAATTGATATTACATGTAAATTACCTATTGATTTAATATTATTAGAAAAGAAACTTAGAAATGAAGAATAA
>PAHR01000048.1 GCA_002705265.1 Pelagibacteraceae bacterium
AAAAATTTAAGCTAACATTCAAATTAAGTAAAAATTTATTAAAAAAAATAAATGAGTAAATTAAAATGTTTTATCGCTTTGGACTCAGAGTCCAATAATAAGAATATAGTAATTGTAAAAAAACTTAAAAATTATGTTTATGGATTTAAAGTTGGATATAGATCATTTTATAAAGATGATAATAAAAAACTAATAACTGAAATAAAAAAATCATCAAATTTATTTTTAGATCTTAAACTAAATGATATTCCAAATACAGTAGCTCAAGGACTAGAATCATTAAAAAGAATCAAGCCGGATTATCTCTCTCTTCACTTAAGTGGTGGTGAAAGAATGCTCTCAACAGCAAAAAATTATTTAAAAAAAAATAAAATCAATACAAAAATTCTTGGTATAACAGTTTTGACAAGCTTAGATAACAAGGACATTAAACAAATGTATGGAAATATGACTGTTAATAAACTCCTAATTAATTTTTCTAAACTGGCTATTAAATCTAAAATTGATGGATTAGTTTGCTCAGGACAAGATTTAAAAATTTTAAATAAATATCAAAATCTTTTAAAGATTACACCTGGTATAAAATTATTTCATAGAAAAGCCGATGATCAAAAAAGAACCATTTCTGCAGAAGACGCTTTTAAAAATGGAGCTGATTATATAGTTATTGGTAGAGAAATTATTAATCACACTAATCCTATTAATGCTCTACAATCATTTTATGAAGAAAATAAAAATAAAAATATGTGGACAGCGTAATTTAGCTATCATTGATAATTCACTTAACTTAGGAATTGATTATCAAGGTCTAATTTTTTATAAAAAAAGCCCTAGAAATGTGGACATAGAAACCCTCTCTGGCATTTCTAAATCATTTAATAAATACTCAGAAAAATTCTTTGGCGTATTTGTTAATCCATCTTTGGATGAAATTTCAAAAAAGTTAGAAATATTCAATTTTGGCTCAATTCAACTCCATGGATCTGAAAACCAAAATTTAATTAATCAAATTAAAGCAAAATTTAATAAACCTATTATTAAATCAATAACTCCTGAAGATTTTAAAAATAAAACAATTAATAATATAAGTTATTATTTGATTGAATCGGGACCTCTATCAGATCAAATGCCAGGAGGCAATAATCAAACTTGGAATTGGTCAAATTTTAAAAATTTAAATAATAATCCTTTTATTCTATCTGGGGGATTAAATTCTAGTAATATAAAAAATGCTATTAACTTAACAGGTGCTAATTTTGTTGATATAAATTCGGGAGTAGAAATAGAAAAAGGAGAAAAGTCGATAACTCTTATTGAAGAAATAGTTTCTTTAATCCACTCTTAAAAAAATGGATAGGTATAACAAACCAAATAATATAGGACGATATGGCGAGTTTGGTGGAATGTATGTTTCTGAAACTTTAATGCCGTTGTTGCTTGAACTAAATGAATCTTATAAAAAAATAAAAAAAGATAAAAAATTTCAATCCGAATTAAGAGATCTTTTTAATAACTATGTTGGTAGGCCTTCCCCTCTTTTTTATGCTGCAAATATAACTAAATATTTAAAAGGTCCTAAAGTTTACTTTAAAAGAGATGAGTTAAATCATACAGGAGCTCATAAAATTAATAATTGTTTAGGACAAATACTATTAGCAAAAAAAATGGGTAAAACTAGAATTATAGCTGAAACTGGAGCCGGCCAACATGGTGTCGCCACAGCAACAGTTTGCGCTCTTTTTGGTTTGGAGTGCCATATTTACATGGGAGCAAAAGATATAATACGGCAAAAACCAAATGTTTTTCGTATGAAATTACTAGGAGCTAATATCATTCCTGTCGAGATAGGAAGCAAGTCCCTTAAAGATGCAATGAATGAAGCTTTAAGAGATTGGATTAAAAATGTCCGAGATACTTTTTATATTATTGGGTCAACTGCAGGGCCTCATCCATATCCTCAAATGGTTAGAGATTTTCAATCAATTATTGGAAAAGAGGCCCGTAAGCAAATTTTAAGCATAGAAAAAAAACTACCTGATTTTTTAATTGCATGTGTAGGTGGTGGTTCAAATGCAATGGGGCTGTTTTATCCTTTTTTAAATGATAAAAAAGTTAAAATAATAGGAGTAGAAGCTGCTGGCAAAGGTTCAAAAACAAATCTTACCGCAGCAACAATGACTGCAGGCACTCCTGGAATTCTTCATGGAAGCTATAGTTACGTGCTTCAAAATAATGACGGACAGATAAAAGAAGCTCATTCAATTTCTGCTGGGCTAGACTACCCAGGCGTTGGCCCAGAACACTCATATTTAAAAAAAAATAAACTTGCTGAATACCATGGCATAACAGACAAAGAAGCTCTTAAAGCATTTCAATTATGTTCTAAACTCGAGGGCATAATTCCTGCTCTAGAGCCTTCTCATGCTCTTGCATATTTATTTAAAGCTTTTAAAAATAAACACAAAAATAAAATTTTAATTTTAAATCTTTGTGGTAGAGGCGATAAAGATCTTTTTACTGCAGCTAAGGAAATAGGTTTTGATACTGATGAATAACTTAGATAAACTACCAAAAAAAAACATTTTATCGTTATTTATGACTTGTGGCTTTCCTTCTTTAAATCAAAGTAAAAAGATTTTTGAAAATATTCAAAAAAACAAACCAGAAATTATTGAATTTGGACTCCCTTTTTCTGATCCAATGGCTGATGGCCAAGTAATACAAAAATCTAATAAAATGGCTCTTGATAATGGTTTAACTACAAAGCAATCATTAAACTTAATTAAATTAATTTCCAAAAATAAAGGAAAGACATCTTATGTTGTAATGTGCTATCTAAACACAATTTTGAATTTTGGGATAAAAAATTTTGTAAATTCATGTAAGGGTTTTGTTGATGGAATTATAATTGTTGACTTACCATACGAAGAAGAAACAGAAATTAAATTTGAATTAGAAAAAAATAATATTTATTTGATAAAGCTTATTTCGCCTATGACTAATGCTAAAAGATCAAAAAAATTACTTCGAAATTCTAATGGATTTATTTATTATATATCTTCTACAGGAATAACTGGAACAAATAAACTTAACTATCGTGAAATTAATAAAAATGTAAAAACTTTAAAAAAAATTACTGATACCCCAATACTTGTGGGATTTGGAGTTAAAACAAAAAAAGATGTGCTTATAATAAATACTAAAACTCAAGCAGACGGTGTTATTGTTGGTTCTGCAATGATACAAATGTTTTTTGATCTTAATAATAACTTAAAAAAATATATTAGATCGTTAGATAGATATATAAAATCATTAAAGATAAATTAATAATATGAATTGGATTAAAAACTTTGTTAAACCTAAAATTACTAAATTAGTTAATAAAAAAGATTCCCCTTCAAATTTATGGACTAAGTGCAATTGTGGACAGCTACTTTACATTAATGATTTAGAAAATAACTTTTATGTCTGTGGCCATTGTGATCATCATCTTAATATGAATTTTAAGAAACGATTTAACTTACTTTTTGACAATCAATCTTATGAAATGATAGATATTTCAATTGAAAATAATGATCCTTTAAAATTTAAAGATTTAAAAAAATACACCGATCGTTTGAAGGAGTCTGAAAAAAAAACTAATCAAAATGATGCTGCCTTTGTTGCAGTTGGTAAAATTGACAAAATAACTACTTGTGTTTTTATTTTAGATTTTGCTTTTATGGGAGGTTCAATGGGACAATATGTTGGTGAAACTTTTAAAATTGCTTGTTCAAAAGCTACTGAATTAAAATGTCCCTTGGTAGCAACTACATCTTCTGGGGGTGCTAGAATGCAGGAGGGCCTTGTAAGTTTAATGCAATTACCAAAAACTGTTGCTGCAATTAATCTTTTAAATGAAAAAAAAATTCCGTACATCACTCTTTTGACTAATCCAACAACAGGTGGCGTAAGTGCATCCTTTGCTATGCTTGGCGATATTATTATTGCTGAAAAAGGTTCAATGATAGGATTTGCTGGTAAAAGAGTTATTGAAGAAACAATCAAAGAAAAATTACCAGAAAATTTTCAAACAGCTGAATATTTACTTGAACATGGAATGATAGATATTGTAGTTCATAGAAAAGAATTAAAAGAAAAAATATCAAAGGTTATTTCTCATTTAAAAAAATAATTATTTGAAAGATCCAATTTTCAGTAGATTATTAGAACTTCATCCAAAATTTTCAGATTTATCTCTAATTAGAATAAAAAAACTTTTAAAAAAACTAAAATTTGATGAAAATAAATTACCTAACATAATTCACATAGCTGGCACAAATGGGAAGGGATCCACGGCTTCAATAATAAAATCTATACTTAATCAACATAATCTAACCACACACATTTATACAACACCTCATTTAGTAAAGTTTAATGAAAGAATACAACTCTATTCAAATAATATATCTGATAAACTTTTATTGCACTATCTTTACCTTTGTGAAAAAATTAATGATGGTAAGCTGATTACATACTTTGAAATTACAACAGCAGCAGCATTAATAGCTTATCAAGACCATCCAGCTGATTATCTAATCCTAGAAGTTGGTCTTGGTGGAAGATTTGATGCTACAAATATAATTTCTAAAAAAAAATACGCTGCTATTACTCCTATATCTTTAGATCATCAGGAATACTTAGGTAATTCTTTAACTAAAATAGCATATGAAAAATTAAATATTTTTAATAAAAAGAGTATTAACTTTATTAATTATCAAAAACCAACTGTAAAAGAATATGCTGATGAATTTATTAAAAAAAATAATATAAAAGCTAAAAAAGCTGGTGTTGATTGGGAAGTAAAAAATACTCTCTATATAGATAATAAACATTCTATTAATTTAAAAAGCTTGAGTCTCAAAGGATATTATCAATATGAAAATGCGGGGCTCGCTATAGCTCTTGGTAAAAAAATACTTGGTAAAAATTTTGATATTAAATTAATTCAAAAAGCTCTTAAAAAAGTTCACTGGCCTGGAAGATTCCAAAAAATAACAAAAGGTAAACTAAAAACAAAAATTAAGAAATCCGAATCCATTTATTTAGATGGGTTTCATAATATAGATGGAGCTAAAGCTTTTATTAAAAACCTTAATAACAAAAACAGTTATTTAGTCTGTTCTTTTCTTAATAATAAGAAATTTCAAGCTATTTTGGGTCTATTGCAGCCACATTTTAAAAAAATCTTTGTGGTTCCTATGAATGAAGCCAATTCAATTCAAAAAGATGATATTAAAAAAACTAAGACAATCCTTATGGCTAAAAACATCTCTGACTCTATTACTAAAATAAATATTCATTCTGAAAATAACTCTTATGTTTATTTTGGTGGTTCTTTATACTTTATAGGAGAGGTTTTAAAATTTAATCAAAAATCATAATTTGAAAACAAAACATATTTTAATGGCTCTAGCCGTGATGTTCTTATTTGGTAGCTCTTATCCGGTTGGAAAAATAGGAGTCAGCAATGTCTCCGCTCTTGTTTTTGTGACCATAAGAGTTGCTATAATGGCTTTATTATTATTACCTTTTGTAAAACTATCTACAATAAAAGGTCCAAATTTTAAATATATTATTTTTTTTACAATAGCTATGGGATTTATCGTTTATCCCATGATTTATCTCTCGTTAGAATATTCTCAGTCAACATCTGGAATTATTATCTTAATGCAATGTTCTATTCCAATTGGTGTTTTAATGAGCGCTATATTCCTTAAAGAAAATGTCTCAGTAAAGAGGTGGTTGGTTATTGGTTTTGTAATTGCAGGTGTTATTGTTGTTGGATTTGAACCCCTTATTATTCAAAAACCTTTGGGAATGCTATTTGCAATAATTGGTGGATTCGGATATGCGCTTGCTTCTCTTTTTTCTAAATACTTAGATAAAGAAAATGCCTTAAATGTTAATGCATGGATGGCAATAATAACATTTCCTTTTATGGCTCTCTTTATGTTTATTATGGAGCCAAATGCCTTTAGTCAAATTCAATCAATGAATCAATCTGCAATAATTACTGCTATTTATTCAGGGATTATTTTATCATGTGTTGCTCAAGTGGGGATGTTCTGGCTATATAAACATTATGATGTTCAAAATGTCTTGCCTCTTTATAGTTTATTTCCAATATTTGGAATTCTTCTTACAATTTTAATGCTCCAAGAAACCCTTACTGATTATATTATTGTTGGTAGTTTAGTTGTGATATCAGGAAATTATATTTTACAAAAAATTAAGTAATTATTTTTTTAAGTAAAAATTTTTGATAAATAAAACTATAGCAAGTAACTCATATGCCATGTACCACATTTGGCGTAATAAAGGCAATCTTAAAAGCATTGATAACCATGTAAAATTAGGAATTTTCGACCATAAAATCAAGAAAGACTCAGAACCGCTATAAAGTTTGCCTTCAAAATAAACATGCATTCTTCGATAAAGTTCTTTTTTGCTTAAATGGCTAATATTTGAATCTTTAGAGCAAGAAACATCTACGAAATTGATGTTATTAGTTTTTTTTTTATAGTGGCTAATTTCAGTATTACATACCGAACATGATCCATTGTAGTATACATTCATAATTTTATTATTTTATCATAACTGTATATATCTTCCATGTCATGAGTCACTATTAATGTCGCACAATTTAAATTAGATATAGTGTTATAAAAAAAATCTCGAGTTAATGCCTTTGTTTTTTTATCTAAGTTACTAAAAGGCTCATCTACAAGGAGAACTTTTGGCTCATTCATCATTATACGCGCAAGACAAACCCTAGAATATTCTCCGCCTGAAAGAGTATTAATTTTTTTTGTAGATAAATATTCTAAATTTAATTGATTTAATAAGTTTGCAGCGTCCTCAAAATTTTTTTTTTTATGTGACGGTGTCGCGAATAATATATTTTCTATCACGTTCATGTGAGGAAATAATAAATCATTTTGAAAGATCATACCTACACGTCTAAGATTAGTGGGTACTTCATTTATAATATTATTATCTATTAAAATTCTACCAGAATAAAAAAAATTACTTTCTCTTATCCCACAAATATATTTTAATAGTGTTGATTTGCCTACTCCGCTTGGTCCAGTTAAAGTAAAGATTTCCGATTCTTTTATAAAAAAATTTAATTTATCAATTAAAGTAATATTATTTTTATTTTTAATAGAAATATCTTCACACTTTAACATGATGCCCCCTAATCCATATTAATAAAAATAACAATAAAGCTGGTATTAAATTCATCAATGATCCTGAGCTAGCAACATTAATACTTTCTCCTGAAAATAAAATAAATACTTCGTTGTTAAATAAAATCTCCTCACCTTTTGTAACAATTATTCCTTGAAGAAATTGATAAAAACACACTGCAAATCCTACGGCAAATATTAGTATTAGTTCATTTGAAATTAATGGAATTTTTATTAAAAAAAGACTTTTAAATCTTGAAGTACCTAATACATTAGCATTTCTGATGTATTGATAATTAAAATTATCATATGTTTGTTTCATCATAAAATAGGTATATGGCAAAACATAAATAAACAATGAGAAATAAAACCAAATTTTTACAGAAAAAATATTCGTGATATTCATTAAATCATTAATGCCAATTAGCATGATGTTTTGAGGAAGAATTAAAATTGTAAAACTAAGTATAAAAAGAATTTTAAATAATAATTTTTTTTTATTTGTATTTTCAATTACAAGTCCGATTATTATTAAACTTAGAAACGAAATAAAAGTACTAATAAATATACTATTTAAAAATATTGGTAAATGATTGATAAAAATATATTTCCAACCATCATAAGATAAAGTATCAGGTAAGATTGATGGAAAGAACCAGCTTTTACAAATTGATAAAAGAAAAGTTACAAGTAATGTTAAAATAAATATAGATATCATTAATTTATAAAATATCTTTCCAAGTAAATTAGAATTAAAAGAACTCTTTATAAAAAATCTTGTTTTTTTTAAGAAATAAATGGAGAGATTTCTTAAAAAAGCTAACAGTAATGTCGTAAAAATAACACACAAAATTGTAATTAAAATTAGTGAATTTAACTGTCTGATTAGATATTGATTTGTTGAGTACCATGACTCAATGAATTTTACATTAATCATATTGGGTAACTGAGGACCAAGTATTGAACTAAATTCAATATTGCTAAAAGAGAAAGTTATTACTACTAAAATTGGCAAACTCATGGACTTAAGCCACAGTGGTAATACGCAATTCACTAATGATGTTAATTCAGAAAAACCTAAAGCCTGAACTTGTCTATTAATTAAATTTAATTTAATTTTATCACATACGTTTAAACCAATTAATACTAGAAACGGAACCTCTCTTATAGATAAGCCAAATATATAAATTAAATTATCAGTGTAATGACCGGAAGTAGAAGCAAAAGGAACTTCATTGCCATAAAACAAAGAAAACAAACGAGCAAATAATCCACTTGATGCAAAAAGATAGCTTACCCCAATACAGAATGAAATATGAGGAAAACTAATTAAAACAATTAAAAAAGATGATTTATATAATGAATATTTATATAAATAAATTGTTATAAAAAAAGCTACAAATATGGAAATTGCAATTGCAGCTATATTATTAAATAAAGTATGCCCAATTGAAGGAGCAAGAATTTGAAGATCTTTTAAAAATAAATGCAAATCTAATTGCATAAATATTGCCTGAGACATTAAAAAAATTATAGTAGAGATTATTATTAAAATTAAGGCAGGGATTATGATTAGACAATTTTGACTAATTAAATGCTTTAAACCATTCATTTTCGATAGCTTCTGTCCAACTATAATGTGGTTCTTGTATATATGGAATTTTATTTTTAGGAAGGATATGTATATTTTGTTTTTTCAAAAACATTTGTCTTTGTTCTGAATTCATTAAATCAAAATCTAAAACAGTTGGGTCACCCCAATTATTTATGTTTGCTTTCTTAGCTTGGATTGTTGGGCTAATTAAATAATTAATAACTTTAAGAGAGCTCTTTTTGTTGGATGAATTAAATGGAATAGCTAAATAATGGGTGTTGCCGATAGATCCATTTCGAAAAGAAGTAGTTCGTGTGCTTTTTCTTAAATCACCATTTTTAACATAATTCGCAGCTACACTTGGATTAAAAGAAAAAGTTAGCCAAATTTCCCTGTTAGACAATAAAGGTATAGTTTCATTAACTGATTTTGGAAACCTCCTTCCCTCATTCCACAAAAAAGGGTGTAATTCTTTTAAATAATTAATGAGCTCATGTAAGGGATTGCATGTATTTTGGCACTTTGATATTGGTTTTTGTAAAATTGATTTATTATCAATTAATTCATAGATAATTTGTTTTAAAAAAGTAGTTCCATGAAACTCAGGAATTTGAGGATAGGTTATTCTTCCTGGATTATTTTTTGCAAATGCCATAAGTTCACTGGCGGTTTCTGGTGGTTTATGAATTAAGTCACTATCATAAATTATTACAAATTGGGCTCGTCCCCAAGGAACTTCCATTCCTTCAACCGGCTCTCCAAAATCATTATGCAATGATTGGTCATTAAAATTTATATATTTATAATTTTCAACAGTATTTATAGGTCCAAAAAGTAATTGTTTTTTTTTTAATCTATGGAAGTTCTCACCATTGATCCACATTAAATCTATTAAACCTTTTCCAAAATTATTATTTTTTTTATCTGATTCTAATATTTTAACAGTATCGGCAATATCTGGGACTTTAGTATGTTTTAAATTTATATTAATTTTTTTTAAATCTTTGGAGGATTCACTAATAAAATTATTAATAACAATTGATCCCCCCCAAGCATGAAAGTTGACATCTGAAGAATTGGAAAAATTAGAAAAAAATAAAAAAATAATAAAAAATAATAAAAATCTCATTATTCTATTTAGTATACAAATTAGACAATACAAATAAGTTATTCAAGAGCCTCATAGATTTACTCCGAGACCCTTTTAGCAGAAAATTATTTGGGCATATTTGTGGCGCCAGTTTCTAGAGAGAAAATTTTACCATCTTTAAATTTAAATACTGCCATAACAGCTTGAGTATTTCCATCTGAAAAAGTTACAAAAGAGTGCTCTACTCCTATCTCATCATTTTCATAAAGAATTCTTACCTTTTCTCTATTAATATCATCACTCATAGCCCACTTTATTACATCTTGTTTATTTAAAACATTTCCTGATGCATGCATTGTAAAGGTATAGTCATCATGAAGCACTTCGTTCATACCAGCTTCATCTTTATTCATAAAAACTTGATCGTATTTTTCTAATATAGACATTTCTTTTCTCTCCCTATTAATAACAAGCATGAATATACCAACAAAGTGACAGGAACTGTAATGACTTTATGTCGTATGTAGTAATGAAATTGCTAAATTTTTTTTGCTTTTTCTCTAAGCTCGTATTTTTGAATTTTTCCGGTTGATGTTTTTGGCAGAGTGCAAAACACAAATTTTTTAGGCATTTTAAATCCTGCTAAATGCTCTCTACAAAATTTGTTTAGTTCTTTTTCATCTACTTTTTGGCCTTCAATAAGTTCTATAAAGGCGCAAGGGGTTTCTCCCCATTTTTCATCGGCTTTAGCAACAACAGCGGCCAATGAAACAGCAGGGTGTTTGGTAATGGTATTTTCAATTTCAACTGATGAAATATTTTCGCCACCTGATATTATTATATCTTTTGATCTGTCCTTAACTTGGATATAGCCGTTGGGATGTCTTACGGCTAAATCTCCTGAATGAAACCATCCATTTTTCATACTATCTTTTGTTGCTTCAGCATTTTTATAATAACCTTTCATTACCGTATTGCTTCTTATCATAATTTCTCCCATTGATTGACCATCTTTTGGAACTGGCAAATAATTATTTGGGTTAAGTACTTCTACTTCCTCAGTATGAGGGTATTTAACTCCCTGATATGCTCTTAGTTCGGATTGTTTTTCATCATCAAGTCTGTTCCAATTTTCATTCCAAGCGCAATGAACTACATGCCCATAAGACTCTGTAAGTCCATAAACGTGCATAACCTCAAAACCTAGTTTCTGCATATTTTTTAAGATTGAACTAGGTGGAGGTGCTCCTGCTGTCATAGCATACACTTTATTAGAAATTGAAATTTTTTCTTCTTCTGGAGCATTTGCAATCATATTTAAAACAATTGGAGCTCCACCAAAATGTGTAACTTTATGTTGATTTATTAGTTGAAAGATTTCTTTAACAACAATATTTCTTATAAAAATAATTTTGGCGTGAAGCAATGCAAGCGTCCAAGGATAACCCCAGCCATTGCAATGAAACATTGGAACTGTGTATAAGTAAGTTAATTTATTAGGCATGTTCCAAGCAACTACACTTCCCATTGACATCAAGTAAGAACCTCTATGATGATATACAACGCCCTTAGGTTGGCCTGTTGTTCCAGATGTATAGCTAAGACCTATGGCTTGCCATTCATCTTTTGGTTTAACCCATTGAAAGTTTTTATCACCAGTTTCAAGAAAACTTTCATATTCTAAATCACCAATTGATTTTGGATTATCTAATTCTGCTTGTTTGTCATCAATATCAATTATGACAATTTTTCTTTTAACGAGATCTAAAGCATTGATTGCAACTTCTCGAAATTGTCGATCAACAATAAAAACTTTTGCATCACTGTGATCTAGTATATAGCCAACTGTTTTTGCATCGAGCCTTGTATTAATTGTATTAATTACAGCACCTGTCATGGGTATTGAATAGTGAGCTTCAAAGATTTCTGGGGTATTGGCTGCCATTATTGAAACAGTGTCTCCCTCACTTATTCCTATTTTTGATAGGGCGCTAGCGAATTGGACACACCTTTCATAAACTTGCCTCCAATTATATTTTCTCTCTTTGTAAACTACAGCTTCATAATCAGGGTAAACATCTTTAATTCGATCTAAAAAACTTATTGGTGTGAGTGGGACATAATTTGCTTTATTTTTTTCCATCTCAAGATTAAAGCTATTCATTAATTCTTCAGCCTCCTGCCCGTTGCTAACATCATATGAATTCTATCTCTTGTTTTATGAGACTGTATCAAGCTAATTAAAGATTGTCTTTCTAAGTCATATAAATCCTGTTCCGTTAAATTTGTTGGTTTGGAATTGGCCCCTCCACTTAAAACATCTGCTAAATAAAGACCTATATCAATATCATATCCTGAAATAATATGCTGTGACTCAAGTTCTTTTAAAACTTCATGCATTTGATCCTTAACCGAAAGACCGCTTAATGTAAATAAAGGTTTTTTTGGTGGTTTATAAGAGCTCTTTAAAAAATTAATAAGCTCGAAGCTTTTAAATAGAAGTTGATCTCTGTTTTCCACGACTAAATCCTCTTTTAAAATTAATTTTAATGGTATAGCAAGAGAAGGGGAAGTTGCAATTTTCCCATACCCAATAATATTAAATACTTCCAGTGCAGCTTTATCATGATTTTCATTAAATTTTGGATCTTGAACCCATCTCCATAACAATTCTTTACAACCACCTCCACCTGGAACTAGACCCACTCCTGTTTCTACTAGACCAACTGTGCTATTCATATGAGCAACAATTCTGTCACTTTGGCATGCAACCTCAAAGCCCCCTCCAATAGCAAGACCGGAAATAGCACTCACAGTTGGGAAAGGAGCGTATTTCATTAAACTGCATGTATTTTGGAAAGAACTTAAATAAAGATCTATGCCTTGCCAATTTTCATCATCTGCTAATCCAATTAGAGTATTAAGATCGGCTCCAGCTGAAAAATTCATTGCTTCATTATAAACAACTAGGCCGCTTGCATTGTGCTTGTCAGTAATTTCTATTGCTTCATATAAAATTTCCATGGCAAGTCCATTTAGAGCGTTAGCTTTTGTATGAAATTCTACACATACAATATTTTGATTAAAAGAATGATCTTCTATCATCCAAGTTGAAGCTGCTTGATTATGAATTAAGGGTTTAGAATATTTTTGTATATCCCCTAAGCGATATATATTTTTACCTCTATTAATTTTTGTACTCCCTTTTTGAAATTGATAATAAGAAGCTTCGGAAGATCCATATGGATTTCCTTGGGAATTTAAGATTTTATATAAAAAATCAAAACCGTGAGATTTAATAGAAGTTCTTTCAATAAATTTTTTTAGACCGTATTCTTGCAAAAGCTCGAATGGACCTTTGTACCAATTAAAGCCCATTCGTAGAGCATCATCAATATCAATTAAATTTTCAGTCACTTCTGGGATAAGGTAAGCACAATAATTTACGATTTTTTCAAATACACAAAACGCATATTCACCGAATTGACTTTGGTCATCAAATAAAGCTTTTATTCCATCTTTTTCCACTTTATGAGCTAGTTCCAAATCAACTTTTTTAAAATCATAATATTCAAAACTTTCATAATTTAATGCCTTGGTAAATTCATTACCTTCAACTATTTTATTTTCATAAAAGCCCCCTTTACCTTTATTGCCTGTAAAACCATTTTCTAATAATTTTTCAACAATTTTATGAGGTTTTACAACGCTCATGAAAGGATCATCTGACTTCAACTCCTTTTCAAAACTTTGAAGGACGTCTTTCATTAAATCAATTCCAATTAAATCATAAAGACCAAATACTCCTGTTTTAGGTATTCCCATTGGTCTGCCAAATAATGCGTCTGCTATTTCAACTGGCAAGTTTCGTTCAAGAGCTTCATACATTGCAACTTGCATAGCATAGACACCAACTCTATTACCAATAAAACCAGGTGTATCTTTACAATTCACAATCCCCTTACCTAACTGATGTTCACAAAAAGACCTTAATTTTAATATTTTATTTTGGTTTAATTTTTCTGTCTCAACTATCTCTAATAATCTCATAAATCGCACCGGATTAAAAAAATGAGTAATACAAAAATCATTTTTCATTTCTTCTGACATTTCTTGAGTTAAAATACTTAAGGGAATTGTTGAGGTATTAGAAGAAACGATAGAATTAGGATTCCTTGTTAATTCGATTTGCTTGTAAAGTTTGTGTTTAATGTCTATTCTTTCAACAACAGCTTCAATAATCCAATCGGCATCAGATATTTGATGAAAATCATCTTCTAAATTTCCCGCTTGAATATTATTTAAACAATTTCTTTCAACTAATAAAGGTGGATCAGATTTTTTAATATTTACTATTGCGTTGTTTGAAATTTTATTTTTATCTTCATCCTTAGAAGGAAGGTCTAAGAGAATGGTAGGAATATTTGAGTTTGCTAAATGCGCTGCTATTCCAGATCCCATTGTACCAGCCCCAATTACAACTACTTTTTTATAATTATCTGGCATACTAAGATTTTACTTTTTGATCCTCCAAATCAGTAAACTATCAAAGAGTTAAGAATTTTCGAAGGAATTATTTAATCTACATCATATCAAAAAAACTATTTTTCTATTAATTTTTTGTGTAAGTTGAAGTCATTATGTATAAAGCCCCATTAGACGATTTGAATTTTGTTATCAATAAAATCATTGATTTACAAGGCATTAACAAGCTTCCGGGTTGCGAAGAAATATCAAATGATCTTATTAGTCAGATTTTGGAAGAAGCTGGAAAGGTTTCTTCAGTTCTATCAGAGAGCAATCTTGAGGGAGATCAAGTAAGTTCCAAAAGAAATGATGATGGAAGCGTGACTACTCCTCCTGGATTTAAAGAATCTTATAAAGCTCTTGGAGAAGGAGGTTGGACAAGCTTAGAGGCTAAAGAAGAATTTGGTGGCCAACAAATGCCTACAATAGTTTCAGCGGCTGTAAATGAAATTTGGCATTCAGCTAATATGTCTTTGGCTCTTTGTCATCTCTTAACACAAGGTTTGATTTATGCGCTTCAAAAATCTGCCTCTAAAGATCAACAAAATTTATTTATTCCCCCATTAGTAGAAGGAAGATGGACGGGCACTATGAATTTAACTGAACCCCAAGCGGGTACAGATTTGGCTGCAATCAAAACCAAAGCTGTTAAAGAAGGAGATCATTATCGAATAAGTGGTCAAAAAATTTATATCACCTATGGTGAACATGATATGTCAGATAATATAATTCATCTTGTTTTAGCAAGAACACCTGATGCACCTGAAGGAGTAAAAGGAATTTCTGTTTTTTTAGTCCCAAAATTTAATATTTCTAATGATGGTAACTTAGCCGATCACAATGATGTGACATGTTTATCGATTGAAAAAAAATTAGGAGTAAAGGGGTCTCCAACTGCTGTACTACAATTTGGGGGGAATGAAGGAGCTATTGGCTACTTAGTGGGTGAAGAAAATCAAGGTCTTCAGATAATGTTTGAAATGATGAATCATGCCAGATTTGCTGTAGGCATTCAAGGTTTATCAATTTCAGAAAGAGCTTTTCAACAAGCTGTTCAATATGCGAATGATAGGGTTCAAGGAATTCCAATTGAAAAATCAAAAGGTGATCCAATTATTCATCATCCTGATGTTTTGAGAATGTTATCAGTTATGAAATCAGAGATTGAGGCTATGAGAGCATTATCAATTTATGGAGGATTTAGTATGGACATGGCCAGCTTATCTGAAAGTGATAAAGATTTCTGGAGTGAAAGATCCTCATTATTAGTGCCAGTTATTAAAGGGTGGTTGACAGAGAGGTCTTTAGAAATCACATCCCAAGCCATTCAGGTACATGGCGGAATGGGTTTTATTGAAGAAACTGGAGTTGCTCAGCATTTTCGAGATGCAAGAATTTTACCAATTTATGAGGGTACTACTGCAATACAAGCCAATGATTTAGTTTTTAGAAAAACTATTCGAGATAAAGGTAATGCTGTCTTTTTACTATTAGACGAAATTGTAAAAGATATTGAAATTAATAAGCAAAGCAACAATGAAACTGTTAAGAAGTCAGCTCAAACAATGATGGATGCTGTTGCTACTTCTAGAAAAACCATTGATCATTTAATTGCTACTTCTAATGATCAAAGGAAATCTGCTGTTTCTGGAGTCAATTATTTAATGATACTTGGGTATGTTTGTGGTGGTTGGATGATGTTTAAATCGGCTTGCGAAGCTTCAAAAGAGCTTTTAAGTTCAAATAAAGGAAATGAATTTATGGAAGCTAAAATAGTTTCTGCTGATATTTTTATGACTCATTTACTTCCTAAAATAAACTCTCTTTCAGAAAGTATTATTAAGGGAGATGAATCGATATTATCAATGAAGCCTTCGTGGCTTAGCCATTAAATTTAATCACATGTTTGCATAATTTGGTCCGCCACCACCTTCAGGTGTAATCCAATTTATATTTTGCGATGGCTCCTTAATATCACAAGTCTTACAATGAATGCAATTTTGTGAATTAATAATAAATTCTGATTGCTTTGTTTCATTATTAATCTGGATATCATAAACACCTGCTGGACAATAACTAACTGCAGGTTCATCATATTTTTCCAAAGTATACTTGATCGGAAGACTTGGGTCTTTGAGTTGTAAGTGAACAATTTGATTTTCAGCATGATTAGTTCCTGTCAAATAGACAGAGGAGGGCTTATCAAAAGTTATAATTCCATCATATTTAGGATATTTAATTTTATTTGAATCTTTTGCTAATTTTAGTGTTTCGTGATCAGCATGTTTATGTTTAAGTGTGAAAGGTAATTTTCCTTGAAATAATAATTGATCAATCCCTGTAAAAATTAATGCTGGGATCAAACCCCATCTAAAGCTTGGCTTAACATTTCGTGCTGCATATAGCTCTTTGTATACCCAAGATTTTTTAAATAATTGTTCATATAATGACAAATTTTTTTGGTCGTATAGGTGGCTCTGAATTGTTTCAGCAGCAATCATACCACTCTTCATGGCAGTATGAGACCCTTTAATTTTTGGCATATTTAAAGTTCCTGCATCACAACCAACTAACAAGGCTCCAGGCATATGCATTTGAGGCAGACTTTGGAGACCTCCTTCAATTAAAGCTCTAGCGCCATAAGAAATTCTCTTACCACCTTTTAGCAAAGTGTTGATTTTCGGGTGAGTTTTAAATTTTTGAAATTCATCATAAGGAGATAAGTATGGATTTTTATAATCTAATCCAATTACATAACCGATAAAAATTTGATTGTTTTCTGCATGATAGCAAAAACTTCCCCCATATGTCTTTGCATCTAATGGCCAACCAACACTATGCAAAACTTTTCCCTCTGAATGCAAAGATGGATCTATTTCCCAAATTTCTTTAAAACCAATACCATACTGTTGGGGATTACTATTTTTATCTAATTCAAATTTTTTTATTAATTCTTTTCCTAGATGTCCTCTGCATCCTTCAGCAAAAACAGTTACCTTTCCCTTTAATATAATACCAGGTTCAAAAGTATCCTTTGGGTTTCCTTCCTTGTCAACACCCATGTCTCCTGTCTGTATTCCAATAACATTTTGATTATTATCATATACAATTTTACTAGCTGCAAATCCTGGAAATATTTCTACACCTAAAGACTCTGCTATTTCCCCTAACCATCTACATAAATTTGCTAAGCTTATAATATAGTTACCATGATTTTGTAAAGTTTTAGGCAGCAACCATGTTGGAACACTAAATCCATTTTTTTTGTTTAAAAATAAAAACTCCTCTGAAGTTACTTTTGTTTTTATTGGAGCCCCTAAATCTTTCCAGTTAGGTAAAAGCTCATCGAGAGCTTTAGTTTCAAATACATTCCCACTTAAAATATGACCGCCAACTTCTGCGGCTTTTTCAATAATACAAACTGTAGTGTCAGGATTCAGTTGTTTTAATTTTATAGCTGTTGAGAGTCCCGAAGGCCCTGCTCCAACGATGACCACATCATAGGGCATTTCTTCTCTTTGGATATTTTGGTTTTCTGACAAGAAGTTATATTAAAATATTAATTACTATTTTGCGATATCATTTAGAAGGTCTAATTCCTTAGAAATCTCTGGTAAAGCTTCAAATAAATCTGCTTTTAAGCCGTAATCTGCAATTCCAAAAATCGGCGCTTCTTCATCTTTATTAATAGCCACAATTATTTTACTTTCTTTCATTCCAGCAAGGTGTTGAATAGCTCCTGAAATACCGACTGCTATATATAATTCTGGAGCCACCATTTTTCCTGTTTGACCAACTTGATATTCATTACCTATATATCCAGCATCCACCGCCGCTCTTGAAGCACCTATTGCAGCATTTAATTTATCAGCAATTTCATTCAAAAGCTTAAAGTTTTCAGCACTTTCAAGTCCTCTGCCACCAGAAATAATAATTTTTGCATTTCCTAACTCTGGTCTTTCAGTCTCTGATTCCTGTCTTTTAACAAATTTAGTTTTTACATCATTAAGGTTGTAAGAAATTTTTTCTATAGAAGCATTTCCTCCTGATGGCTCAACAGATTCAAAAGAAGTTGGTCTTACAGTAATAAATTTAATTTTGTCCGAAGACTGAACTGTTGCAATAGCATTTCCTGCATAGATTGGTCTCACAAAAGTGTCGGGTGATACAACAGCTGAAATATCTGATATTTGAGACATGTCTAATATTGCAGCAGCCCTTGGCATTAAATTTTTTCCAAATGTAGTTGAAGGTGCCAGAACATGGGAATAGTTCTTTGAAAGATTGACTATTAATTGAGATACCTGCTCAGCTAATTGGTGCTCAATTACTCTATCATTGACTTCTAAAACTTTTGATACACCTTCTGTTTTTGAGGCCGCTGTCACTACATCGTCATTATTAAAACCACATACTAAAACATCAATATCTTTATCGATTTCTGAAGCAGCTTTGATTGTATTGAAAGTAGAAGCTTTAAGAGATTTATTATTATGCTCAGCTATTACAAGTATACTCATTAGATAACTTTTGCCTCATATTTTAATTTCTGAATTAATTCTTTTGCATCTGCAACCATAGCCCCGCCTTTTCTAACTGGTGGCTCTTCAACTTTTATATACTTTACTCTTGAATTAGTATCGACTGATAGGTTGTCTATTGAAATTATATCTAATGGTTTTTTTTTTGCTTTCATAATGTTTGGAAGTGAAGCAAATCTTGGTTCATTCAATCTGAGGTCACATGTCACTACTGCAGGTAATTGGATTTCTAATTCTTCTAATCCCTCATCAATTTCACGAGAAATTGTAATGGTTTGATCTTTAACTCCAAGTCTTGAAACAAAACAACCTTGAGGCCAATCAAGTAAAGCGGATAGCATTTGTCCAGTTTGATTACAGTCATAGTCAATTGCTTGTTTACCTAAAAGAACCATATCAGGATTTTCTTTTTCCACGATAGCTTTAAGTGTTTTGGCAACAGCAAGAGGGTCAAGCATTTGATCAGTTTTAACAAGTATTCCTCTGTCTGCACCCATTGCCATTGCAGATCTAATGGTATCTTGGCTTTTTTCTAGGCCTATAGACACTACAACAACTTCAGAAACAACGCCCGAGGTCTTTAATTTAATAGCTTCTTCAACAGCATTTTCATCAGGTGGATTCATAGACATTTTAACATTATCGGTCTCAATACCTGAATTATCAGCTTTAACTCTGATTTGGACGTTGTAATCAATTACTCTTTTAACTGCTACTAGAATTTTCATCTTTGTTAAGGTGAATAAATTAAACTGGTATTCAGCAAATGTTAAGTCTTAATTTTTAACATTTTAGGATCATATAAAGGATCAAGGTGAGCAGAACATTTTATTTTTTTTGTAGCTACTTCGAGTTCATATTCGCCCTCAAGAACATAGTCTTTGTCTATAAAGTTATCCGATCTAACATAGCCATAACCTATAGATTTATTAATGGTATAGCCGAAACCTCCGCTGCTAAGCCACCCAACTCTCTTGCCATTACGATAAATAGTTTCTCTTCCTAATAATATAATTTCTGGGTCATTAATAACAAAGGTTGTAAAAATTTTTTTAATACCATTTACCTGTTGATCTAAAAGAGATTTTTTTCCAATAAAATTAATGTCTTTTTTAAGCTTAACTGCCCATCCAAGACCTGCTTCTAATGGAGTGTGATCAGGGCCGATATCGGAACTCCAAGCCCTATACCCTTTCTCTAGTCTACAACTTTCAATAGCCCTATAACCTGCATTCTTTAATCCTAATGGTTCTCCATTTTTTAAAAGAGCATCATATACTTTTTCAGCGTGCTCGATTGAAAAATGTAATTCCCATCCTAACTCTCCCATGTAAGTAATTCGCAAAGCCTTCACTGGACAGTTATCAATTAAAATGTTTTGAAAAGTTGCAAAGGGGAATTTTTTATTATCAAAATCATGATTTGAAGAAGCCTGGAGTATTTCTCGAGATTTTGGGCCCATTAAAGAAAAAACAGAATGTTCAAAAGTTATATTTTCTAGTTGCACATCAAGGTCATCAGAAATGTTGGATTTTATCCAATCATAGTCATGTGTCATGAACCCTGTTCCTGTTACTAAATAAAAAATTTCTTCATCTAGTCTCACTACAGTCAAATCAGTTTCAATGCCGCCTCTTTCATTAAGCATTTGGGTATAAACTAAAGAGCCAACAGGTTTCGAAATATCATTTGCACATATATAGCTTAATGCACTTTCAGCATCTTTTCCTTTTACTAAAAATTTAGCAAAAGAAGTTTGGTCAATGATTACAGCTTTTTCACGGGCTGCTTTATGCTCTTGACCCACAATTGGGAACCAATTTTGACGGCCATATGTATAATTATCTTTTGCCTCTACGCCATTTGGAGCAAACCAATTTGGCCTCTCCCAACCTAATTTTTCTCCAAAACAAGCTCCTTTTTCCTTTAGTTTTTCATATATAGGTGATTTTTTATATTTTCGTCCACTGCTGTGCTCTTCAAATGGCCAAGCAATTGTGTAATGCTTTGCATAGGCCTCATATGTTCTTTTTCTCACCCAGTCTGTTTCTTGGTGGGGCATCCCAAACCGTCTTATATCAACTGGCCATAAATCATAAGGGGGTTCGCCATTAGATACCCATTCAGCTAGAGCCATTCCAGCCCCTCCTCCTGCAGCTATTCCATACGCATTAAAACCTGCGCCAACAAAAAAATTTTTTTGCTCTGGTGATTGACCTAAAATAAAATTACCATCTGGCGTAAAACTTTCTGGACCATTAATTAATTCTTTCACACCCGCTGTCTCTAATAGCGGAACTCTTCCTAGGGCGTTATTCATTAAATCTTCAAAGTGGTCGAAATCTGAATCAAGGAGTGTGTAGTGAAAATTTTTAGGTATTCCTTCTTCTGCCCAACTTTTAGGATTAGGCTCATATCCTCCCATGACCAATCCCCCAACCTCTTCTTTAAAATAAATAAGTCGATCTGGGTCACGCAATGTAGGTAAATTTGGACTTACTCCTTCTATGATTTCTGTTACTAAGTATTGATGTTGGAATGGAACAAGCGGAACATTAATTCCAAATTTTTTAGCAAAAGATCTGGTCCACTGACCTGCGCAACATATAACTTTTTCGCAAGTAATATCGCCTAGAGAAGTTTTTAATCCTCTAATTTGATCATTCTCTTTTATTAAATCTAAAACTTCAACTTCTTCAATAACAGTTGCTCCTTTAGATCGAGCTCCCTTAGCTAAAGCTTGAGTTATATCTGAAGGGTTAGCTTGGCCATCTGTTGGAAGAAAGGCAGCTCCAACAACATCACTAATATCCATAATAGGCCATAAATCCTGGGCTTCCTTTGGAGACAGTAAATCCATTTCTAATCCAAAGGAATGAGCTGTTGTTGTTTGTCTTTGAACTTCAGTCCATCTTTCATTGTTACATGCAAGGCGAAGGCCACCGTTCATTTTCCAACCAGTACCCAAACCTGTTTCTTTTTCTAATTTATTATATAAATCTACGGAATAACCTAATAGTTGAGTTATATTTGCGTTAGTACGTAGTTGTCCTACCAATCCGGCTGCATGAAAAGTTGTTCCGGAAGTGAGTTTTTTTCTTTCAAGTAAAACAACTTCTAACCCCATATGAGCCAAGTGATATGCGGTAGAACAACCAATTATTCCTCCGCCTATAACTACTAATTTTGAAGATTTCGGGAGTTTAGATAACATTTTACTTAACTAAATCGTCATAAGATTTCTTAAATCTTGAATAATAATCTTCTGTATATTCCTGGTAGTTAAAATCCAAACTTGAAGTAATCTCAGAAACCATGCTCCACATAGTTTCTCTTAATAAAGATGAGCATTTCATTGATTGGTATTGCTCCAAAAGCTTATCTGTTATTTTTTTTTCAAAATAATCTTCTAGTAAAATAGTTTCCTCTTTTTCAGAAAAATCATTGTTTGATGCAAGCCCACCTAGGTCAAATAATGGGCTATTAAAACCGGCATACTCCCAATCTACTAACCATAGCTTTGAACCGTCATCTAAGAAGTTAGCAGCCAATAAATCATTATGACCATATACAATTTCATGAGGAGCAGATAGCGCTTCTAAATTTCTACAAATTTTTAGTAGTTCTGGTATTCGTTTAATATGATTGCTTTTATTATCTTGCAAAAAATTTGCATAATTTCTAATAACATGGAATACCCAAAAAATCATCGGAGCACCAATCAAATGATTTGGAATTTCATGATGAACTTTTTTTATTAAAGGAATAATTCTTTGTATATTTTTTCTTACAAGCTTTGGATCAAAAGTTGTACTCTCAATAAAATCCAGCACCAAAATTCCTTTTTCATGATGAAGAATTTTAGGGCCAATATCAACTTTATAAGCTGCTTGACTTGCCATTAATTCATTAGATCTTACTACTAAATGTTCTGGGATATCCTGACCTAATCGAACAACTGCTTTTTTATCTTTATCAGTAACTACAAAATTATGATTGGTAATTCCTCCGCCTAATACTTTTATCTCTACTTCATCTGACCAAATAGACAAAGATTTAATAAGCTTTGTGTGATTAGCTTCCATATTTAATTTATCCCGTATTTAATTTTTAATCGATTGCTAGAAGCTATAATAATTCTGTCTGCAATAATAGAAATAAATGCTACGCACAATCCTGCAACTAATCCCCGTCCAATATCTGCTTTAGTTAAAGCAATGTAAACTTCTTGCCCTAAGTCTCTAGTTCCTACTAAAGCAGTAATAACTAACATTGAAAGAGCCAGCATAATAGTTTGGTTAATACCAAGTAAGATTTCTGGAAGAGCTAATGGTAAACGAACCTTAAAGAGCAATTGCCTTGTTGTACAACCACTTATTAAACTAGCTTCTATAAGCTCCTCATTAATATTTTTTATTCCAAGCGCGGTGTAGCGGATAGCTGGGGCCAAAGCATATAAAACAACAGCAATCATAGCAGTAAAATCACCAACTCTAAAAAGCATTACAACAGGAATAAGATATACAAAGCTAGGAAGTGTTTGAAGAGTATCTACAAATGCAGTTAAAACTTTAAATGCTTTTTTATTTAAGCCCGCATAAATACCTAAGGGTATGCCTATTAAGCAAGCAATAATAACACTGGAACCACAAAGATAAATTGTAATCATGGCTTTAGTCCATAATCCAGAAATCACAATAAACATTAAAAGTATAAATGTTAAAACTGATAACTTTAGCTTTCCATAGTGCCAAGCTAATAGGGTAATCATAGCAACTGTCCAAGGCCAAGGAATTGCTAAGAAAAATTTTTTTATAGGCATAAGAAAAAAAACAAGTAAGAAAACTTTTATAGATTCTAATAAATCATAATAATTGACATTAATAAATTTCATTGAATCTTCCCAAAAAACAGAAGTACTTACTGTTAATTCTTTAGGATAGGTTTTGATAAACTCGCTTGAAAAACCTATTAAGTAACTAATAAAAATTGTGAACAAACATATCAAAAATAATTTATATTTTTTAAAGAAACTTTGATTTTTAAATTTACTCTCTGGTCTTAAACGCACGTATGCTTGGCTCAAACGGTCTAGTGCAATTGCTAAAATTACTATAGCCAATCCTGACTCTATGCCTCCTCCGATATCTAATTTTCTTAATGAAGTCAAAACATCATAACCTAATCCTCCGGCTCCAATCATTGATGCTATGATTACCATATTAAAGGAGAGCATTATTACTTGATTAACTCCGACCATTATAGTTGACCTAGAAGAAGGAATGAGCACCTTCCACATTAATTGTCTGTTTGTGCAACCTGTCATTACCCCAAAATCCTTAATTTGAGAGTCGACACTTTTTAAAGCTAGCAAAGTTGTGTAAACCATAGGTGGCATAGCGTATATAACAGTTGCGATTAAAGCTGAAACAGGACCAAATCCAAACATTACTAAGATTGGAACTAGGTATGCAAAAACAGGAATTGTTTGCATCAAACTCAAGACTGGTTTTATAGTTTGTTCAACTCTTTTTGATTTATAAGAAGCTATGCCTAAAAATAAACCGAATATTACTCCAATTGGAACAGCAATTACAATTGATGAAAGTGTGATCATTGCGCTATCCCACTGTCCAAATATTGCAAGATAAAAAAATGACAAAGAAACCAGTAAAACCAAAGCTTTATCTTTAGTGTAGATGGCTAAGCTAGTTATGATCATTATTATGGCAATCCAACTAAGAGGAGCTAAAATTAACTGAGCATCCTGACCCAAGCCCCTATAAAAACCATTAGCAAATAAAGAAAGTATAATCTGATATGGCTGTTCTATTAACCAAGATATAGCTCTAGTCATATCCTTAAAACTAAAAATTAGAAAATGAGCTTCGTCCATAAGCCATTTGACAAGGCTGGATATATAAATCTTTAATGGAAAAACTAATTGTTTGGGGTATTTAATAGCCCATTCTATTCCTAAATAGGAACAAAATTCTTTTCCAAATAAATAAAATAAAAAAGTTAGAACAAATAAAAAAAATATATTGATTTGATAATAATTTTTCTTATAAAACATTGATAAAAAATCTAAGGGCCTGTTAGGCCCTTAGAGATATTAATTGATCAGCAAAGATTATTTAATCCAGCTTTCCCACTTACTTTTATTATTTGACATCCAGTCTGCAACCACAGACTCAACGCTATTACCTTCTAGGTCAACTGATACAACCATGCTGCCCATCTCATCATTACTAAGAGTAAAAGCTTCAACTGCATTATAAGCATTTGGCCATTTCTCTTGTAATTGACTTGAAGCAACTTTCCAAATTGGACCTCTAGGTTTTCCACAATCATAAGCAGAGTTTTTATTTATTCCCCATGATGGGTCTGTATAGCACTCAGTTGTATAAGCTGGAAATTCGACCCACTCTCCATCAAATTTTGAAGGTGCCCAATGAGGAGCATAAACCCATAACATAATAGGAGCTTGTCTTTGGTAAGCCGATTCTAGTTCAGCAAACAATGCAGCATCTGTTCCGGCATGAATTACTTCCCAATCTAACCCTAATGCCTCAACTCTCTCATCATCAAAGCCGCCCCAAGTAACAGGTGCTCCTAAGTATCTTCCCATAGGAGATGTTTCAGGAGTTGAAAATGCTTCAGCGCAATCGTTTAATGCTTCCCAATCAGGAAGGCCTGGGCATTTTTCTTTCATATAAGATGGATACCACCACTCTTCTATGCCTTCCATTCCCGTAGAGCCAATGTTCACAACTCGTCCGTCTGCTGTGTACTCGTCCATCGCATCTCTTCCGGTTGTTTCCCACATTTCCATTGCGAGATGTAAATCTCCTGTCTGAAGGCCAGCAAATTGTGCTATATAATCTGCTTGAACTAGTTCAACATTATTTCCAGCTTTTTTAAGAACTTCTGCCATAATATTTGTTGTAATTAATTGACCTGTCCAGTCATGTAATGTCAACTTAATAGGGTCTTTTGAATCACCAGCTACTAAGCTTTGTCCTGTAAATATAAAAAATACAGAAATTATCAAAGATATTTTCTTTAAAATTCCCATTGTTTCCTCCTTGTTATTATTTTTAAATTTTACATAATTGATTAAGAGAAAGAAACTTAAAAGTATGAAATTGCAAGGAAAAACAACTCTTATTACGGGAGGGGCATCAGGTATGGGCAAGGCATCTTCAAAAATCTTTGCAAAAGAAGGTGCTAATTTGGCAATAATAGATATCAATGAAGAAGCTGGACAAAAAACAGTTTCTGAAATTAAATCCTCAGGTGGAAAAGCTGTGTTTTTTAAAGCTGATGTTTCAAAAACATTAGAACTTATTGAAGCTATTAATCAATCCATTAAATACTTAGGAAAAATTGACATTTTATTTAATCATGCTGGTACTATTATTGTTAAACCCTTACACGAGTCAACTGAAGAAGATTATGATCGCCTAATGAACATAAATGTTCGGTCAGCTTTTATGACTTGCAATCAAGTTATTCCTAATATGTTAAAAAATGGAGGTGGTTCGATTGTTATAACTTCTTCTATTGGAGGTGAGAAAGGTTTTTCCTATGAATCTCTTTATTGTATGACGAAGGGAGCCGTCCTTCAATTAGCAAGATCAATTGCGGTTGAGTACAGAGATAACAATATAAGGTGCAATGCTGTATGTCCTGGATTTGTTAAAACTGATCATGGGTTAAGAGAAATAGAAGAGTTAGATGGACTAGGACAAAAATGGAATGAGGCCGACTTGCATTCTGTTCAAGGAAGAATCTGTAATCCAGAGGAGGTCGCTTCAGCTGTTCTATACTTAGCTTCTGATGATGCAAGATTTATTACTGGCAATGCATTTTATGTAGACAATGGTTGGTACGCTAAGGGATAAAAAATTATCTTATGTTTTGAACGCAGTTTTCCAATATGGGCGGGAGAAAATCAAATTCATTTGACCATTTTAAATGCAAATCAAGAATTTTCTCTTCCAAATCTTTTACTGGAAAATGACCTTCTTCATATTTCTCCAATAATTCCTTTTGGAGTTCCGTTACCAATTTTTCTGTAGAAGAATCCTTTAAAGATCTAAAGAAATCTTTAGATAGTTCGTATGTTGCTATGCATATTAGTTCCTGATCTAAATAGTGCTCTTTGGAAAGGGCATTATTTGAATTCAAAAGCATCAAAACCAAAAATAATCTCATTTTTATTCAACGCCTAGTTTCTTTTTTAAATCACTTGAAGAAGTTGTATAACGAAAAACATATTTTTTATCACTATAACAATAGTGGAATATTTTCTTTGCGGCCAAAGATGCTTCATGAAATCCGCTTAATATTAGTTTTAATTTACCTGGATAATAACAAATATCACCAATTGCAAATATACGAGGCACTGAAGTTTCAAAGCTTTCTGTATTAACTGAAATTAAGTTTTTATCAAGATTGATACCCCAATCTGCTATAGGCCCTAACTCTATTTTTAATCCAAAAAATGGAAAAATTGCATCTATATCTTTTAAAATTGTTCCGTCATTTAATTCAATATTTACTTTGTTATCAGCGGTACCTGCCATGGTTTTCACAGTACTCATAAAAAAATCGATTTCTTTAT
>PAHR01000049.1 GCA_002705265.1 Pelagibacteraceae bacterium
GATCCAAATGCATCATGGTAACCAAAAATTTTACTCATCCATCCAGAATTAGACCATGACCAAGAAAGGGCTATAGGCCAAAAAACTGAACCTAAAATTATTACAAGGATTAAAAAAGCTCCAATTCTAATTCTTTCCAATAACGAAGAGCCGAGAAATAAAACAATAGACCAAGAAAAAATAACAAAAGTTATAAATTTTAATGGAGTAATTTTATATGAAAGTAAATCAGAATTTAAATTTAAAGTTGGGCCCATATTTGAATTCCAGGGCAAAGAAAAATAAAAAGAGCTAAAACTTCCTGTAATACCAGGTCCGTTTGAAAAAGCAAAACTAATTGCCCATCCAAATAAATAACTAGTAATTATTATTACAGGCAAAGATAAAAATAAAATAATTAGAGAAGAAATTGAAAATTTTTCTCTTGAGATACCATAAGTTCTAATAATTACTCCAAAAGGCAAAAATACTAAAAATAAAATTGAAATTAATAGAAATAAATCATTAAAAATATAGTTACTTGGATTTAAAGATAATTCATTCATTTTCATCTCCAAACTTTTTAATCCATTTTCCTCTTTTTAAATACTGGGATCTGTCACTTTTAATAAAATCCTTGATAGATATTCTTTTTTCCATTTCTTTTTTATCTGGGCTCCAATAAAAGATATTTGATATTAATCCTACAATCCCATTAGGTAAAAATATCATTGCTAATAGAATAATCAAAGAAAGGCCAGCTACTCTTAATTCACCAAAATCTCTCAAAACAGTATCAGCTAACATTAATGCTGCAGCTCCTATTAAAGGGCCCCAATTAGTACCTCTGCCACCGACAACGATCATAGATAGTAAAAATAATAACAAGCTTAATGATAAAATATTTGGACCCATAGTTGTTTGTAAACCCGCAAATACACCTCCTGCTAAACCTGTAAAAATTCCAGAAACAGTAAAAACTATTAGTTGATATTTAATTCTATTTACGCCTCTTGATCCTGCCGCTATTTCATTATCTCTTATTGATCTAAAAGTTGAGCCAAGAGGGCTATAGATAACAAAAAGAGCAAATAAAGTACTTAAAACAAGAAGAATAAGAGCTAAATAATATTCTCCATAAATTCTACCCTTAAAACCTAACCATTCCTTAAAACCAAAATTACCATAATTAAAAAGTCCTTTTGCTCCTCCAGTAAAATTATAACAAATCAAATCTTTTGTAACAAAACAAGCAACATCACTTACTATTAATTTTTGAATAACTATTGCTATAGCTAAAGTCATAATAGCAATGTAAGGGCCTCTCAATCTAATAATAGTTGCGCCCAAAAGAAAACTAAATACAACAGAAGCTAAAGCTCCTACAGGAAGAGCTGCCCATAAATTCCAACCCATATAAAGAGCTACCATTGCTGTTATATACCCACCTATTGCAAAAACAGCCATATGTCCTAATGTAAAAATACCCGCAATACCAAAAATTAAATTCCACTGAGTGACAACTGCGGCCCAAATAAAGAAAAGAACTATTTGACTTAACAGATATTTTCCTGCTCCAAAAGCAGGAAATATTAAAGCAATTGCAAGAAGTATTATTCCAATCCAAAAATCCTTCCAAACATTAGAAATTCTATTATCTCTTATTACAAAATCTTTTGTTGAATAACTAGTGCCCCAGAAAAAAGCTACTACGGCAGCTAAAATTCCCAATACGGCAATTAATATGGAGATTTCATAAAAAGTCATTTTTAAACTCTATTAACAATTTCCTTACCCCAAAAACCATTTGGTTTAAAAAGTAAAACAATGATTACAAAACCCAACATAGATGGAAAACCATACCTAGAACCAAATAAATAATTAACTCCCATTTCTAGAAAGCCTAAAGCAAATGCCATTAAAATACCTGCTCTTAAGTTTCCCAAACCTGCTACGATTAATATTATTAAAGCTTTAACAGTAGCGTCAGAACCAACTGAAGGAAAGACTTGAGAAGAACCAGTAACTAAAACTCCTGTTATTGCAGCTATACTTCCATAAAGCATCATGGCTTGAGCAAAAGATTTTTGAACATTAATTCCCATTAGTCTTGAAGCATCAGGATTTTGAGAAACAGCTCTTATAACTTGACCTAGTTTACTTTTAGACATTATTAAAGCCAAAATAATCATCAACAAAATAGCAGTAAATACTGTAAAAATTGTTTGGTATGGCAAGACTACACCAATTATTTTTAAACCACTAGTAAATTGAAAAGGTTGTCTTAAAGCTTCACCTCCAGCTAAATTTAAAAAAGTATTTTCTGCTAATGCTGCAATAGCAACTGAAGCTATAATAATATTAACTGAAAAATTTTCCTTGGCATAAATATGTCTAATTACAAGATGGTAATAAATATATCCAAAAACTAAACCAAATAGAAAAGCAAGAGGTAAAACGAAAAACCAACTTGCTCCTAATACAGACATACATAAATAAGCAACATAACCACCAAGAGCTATAAAACTACTATGAGCTAAATTCAACATACCCATAGTTCCCCACAATAAAGATAAAGCAATTGCTCCAACTGCATACATAGATCCTACAGCAAGACCACTAAAAAGAATTTGGAGAAAAATATCCATTATTAAATACCTAGATATGTATTTAACATATCTTCATTCTTTTTAAGTTCGTCTGGGGTTCCACTCCAAATAAATTCACCATCATCTAGTAAATAAATTATGTCCGCTATATTTTGTAATCTAGTAGGATTTTCTTCTATAACTAAAAGAGTTGGGCTAATTTTTTTCAATCCAGTTATAATCTCATAAACTTGATCTATAATTTTTGGAGCTAATCCTAAAGAAGGTTCATCTAAAATCATCATATAACCTTCTCCCATAAGTCCTCTACCTATGCTAAGCATTCTTCTTTCTCCACCCGATAAAGTTCTAGCAACTTGTTTTCTTCTTTCAAGTAATCTAGAAAAAATATTATAAACTTTTTCTAATCTTCGATTTAATTCTTCTTTATCAAAAATTAGGTAACCACCTAACATTAAGTTCTCTTCAACTGTCATATCTGGAAAAATTAAATCCCCTTGTGGAATTTGAATTAACCCCTTGTCAACCCTTTCATGGGCTGGCAGACTATCTATGGATACATTTTTTAAAAAAATCCTACCCTCCCACGCTTCAATCAATCCTGATAAAGCTTTGACTAAAGTAGATTTACCATGACCATTGGGACCTATAATTCCAACGACAGAACCTTCTTCAACAACCATAGAAAGATTTTTCAATACCTTTCTTCTTCCATAACCAGTTGTTAAATTTTCAATCCTTAAAGATTCACTTGGCATTTATTTAACTTGCTTTTCCTTTTCTTTTTTCTGATCCCAAGATATTGCTTTTTTAAGTTTTTCTATATCTCTTTCATTCATTCTATTTTCATCACTAGCATGAATTAAATCTAAAGCAGCTTTTTCTATGAAATTCGATCTATCTTTTTCATTATTAATATTTTTAATTTTTAACTCTGGTATTTTTTTTCTTAGCATACTAGCTTCTTCTATCATTCTTTCCAAGAGTTCAAAATGTTGATTTAGATTTGCAGACTCTTTATGGGCTTTAATTAAACCATCAGCAGCTCTTGATATTTTTGTAGATTTTGTTTTATCTTTTTTTTGATCTAAAGTTTTAGCAAGATTCATAAAATCAATGGGGTAAATTTTTCCTGATTTTTTTTGACTTACTAAAATTCTTGAAACTTTTTCAACTGAAGTTGCCCATTCATCTAAAATTTCATTTTCAATATTTGTATCTGCCAAGGGAATTTCTTTTTTTAATTTTTTTGAAGCTTGGATTTTTTCAAAATTAGCAGATGTGCCTTCTCCAAGATAAACATCAACAACTGTTTTATCTTCTGCCATTTTTTCAGGGAGTCCTTCATAAAGCTTTTCTCCATGGTTCATAATCATTACCTCATCAGATAATCCAACTAAAAAACGCATAACATGTTCAATTAAAATTATTGTAATTTTTTTCTCCTGAGTAAGCTTACTTACTACTTTTTCTACTTTTTCAATTTCATTAGGAATCAACCCCCCAACTGGCTCATCAAGTAATAATAACTTTGGATTTGTAGAAATAGCTGAAGCTATCATTAAAAGTTTTAGTTCAAGATGTGTTAAGCTTGATACTATTTTATCTTTAATATTTTCAAGTCCAACAAAAGACAAAGCATAATCAGCATTACTTATATCTTGATTACTAAAGTATAAATTTGGAATTTCATTATTTTGTAAACCATGTTGAACTCCGATAAGAACATTCTCTCTAACAGTCATTGTTTCAAAAGCTGCATTTAATTGAAAAGTTCTTGCTATGCCAGCATGACATATTTTATAAGAGTTTTGATTTGTAATATTTTGACGATTAAAAATAATTTCTCCATTATTAACTTTTTGAACGCCTGATATTAAATCAAATAAAGTAGTTTTTCCCGCTCCATTAGGACCACCAATTCCATAAACAATACCTTCAGGTATTTCAAAGCTTAATTTATTAACTGCATTAAGCGCTCCATAAGATTTAGTCACTCTATGACATGTTAAAATTGAATTTTCTTTTGTTGATTTAGTTTCTTCCTTGTGTTTAAAAAAATTTAACTTTTTTTTCCCAAGACTAATTTTATTAAATGTATCTTTCATAAAATTAATATAACCATTTTAAAAGAATTGTTCATAGTGGGTAGATTAATAATCTACCCACTAAAAAATTAAAGCTTACTTAAACCAAGATGGAACTTGGTATTTTCCAACAACATAAGGATCAGGATAAATAACTACTGGGTCTTTAGTTTTATCTTGAATTTGTTGTAACATATGTGGATGACCTAGCGAAGGATCCCTTGTCCAGGTTGGATAAGGCATTGTTGCTTGATGCTCAGGATGATACCAATAAGAACCATTAGGCCCTCTATAAGTAAAGTTTTTTAAAGCCCAAGCTATTTTTCTATTTTGCTTATCATTTCCTGGCTCTCCTGTACCTCCAGCAATAGCAGCTGCAAGTGCATAATGATGCATAGGACCGTAACTTAATCCACCAGGTTGATAATCAGCTTCATCTCCAAACTTTTTCTTATGAGCATTAACATATGTTCTAGAATAGTCGTCAGATAATAATCCATCTACAGTTCCTGTCATAGCTCCAACAGAAGCATCACCAGCTATGTCTCTAAAAGACTTTAAAAGAGCTCCATACTGATAATAAAAAAGACTGTTAGTTGGATTTTCAACAAACTGAACTTGGCACTGTGCAATATCTCCAGCGAAGAAGTGGGTATTTGCAATTGCACCAGGGTTAACTTTTCTTACTTTTGCGAGGACTGGTCCCCATTCTGTTGTCGGAGTTTGTACAACTTCATCAAAAGCAATATCAAACCCTTTGGCTGGAGCCGCATCTTTCATAGCATTAGCAATAACAACTGAATAAGGAATTGAACCAATGATTAATGCAACTTTATTATTTGGCATGTCCCAAACACCTTGATCTCTTAAATCAGCTAACATAGTTATATAACCTGCTCCGTACCAATATTCTGCTGGGTCAGCCATAAAACAACCAAAATATCTATCTGGATTTGAAGCTACGGTATTATGATGTTGAATAGCAGTATTGACATGCATGTAAATAATTCCAGCATCAGCTATCGGCTCATACTCTGCATCATTAGGTCCAATATTATATCCATTAATAATTGCATGAACTTCATGTTTATCAATAAGATAGTTAGCTGCCGCTGTTACTTCTGCAGCACTCATATCTTTAGTATCCACATAATGATTTTCTAAAGGTCTTCCGAGGATACCTCCATAGTCATTAATCTCTTCACAAGCTAACTCAATACCTCGCTTATAACCTGCTCCATCAGCAGCAGCCCACCCTGTTAAAGGATACATAGAACCAATTGGAATTGGCTTTCCTGAAGCAGCAGACGCTGTAGAGACTCCTTGGTTTAATGCAGCAAGAGCACCCAAACCTAATCCAGCACCACCACCAAGTTGTAATAATTTTCTTCTTGTTATGCCTTTGTCTTCATTACTTACTCCATCACTAACTTCAGATAATTTTGCTTTACCTTCTTTATCTGCAACTAATGAAGCTGTATTGTAAGCTTTATGAGATTTCCAAGCATTTTTAATTTTGTCTTTAATTGACATTATATATACCCTCCTAAAGTCTTTATTCCTGATTATGATGATACAAAAAAAAATTAAAAATACTAATTTTTATTTGCTTTATTATCCACATGGTGAAATAAAAAATTTTTTATATTGAATTAATACATTATTTTAGTTTAAAATGAAAAACAGGAATTAAGTAAGCAAAAAATTGCTTGAGGAGTGGAATTGTTTAACTGGATTTTAATCGGTCTAGTAGTATTGCTTATACTACTAGTATTATTTGCAAAATTTTATCAAAAGAGTTCTAAGGATGTTGCCTTTGTAAGAACAGGAATGTTTGGTCAAAAAATAGTTCTTACTGGAGGTGCTTTGGCAATTCCAATTTTTCATCAAACAACTCCGGTTAATATGAATACTTTGAAATTAGAAATTGAAAGAAAAGAAAATAATGGCTTCATAACTAAAGATAAAATGAGAGTGGATATAAAAACAGATTTTTATGTCAGAGTTATTGGAGATCAAGAAAGTGTAAGTCTTGCAGCTCAAACTTTAGGAGCTAGAACCTTAAACCCTCAGTCTGTTAAGGAATTAATGGAAGGTAAATTCGTTAGTGCAATGAGGTCAGTTAGTGCTGAAATGAGCTTAGAGCAACTCCAAACAAGTGGTTTGAAATTTACAAATGAAGTACATAAATTAATTGAAAATGTTGTAACAAAAAATGGACTTGAATTGGAATCAGTTTCTCTATCAAAATTAGACCAGACTTCTAAAGAGTTTTTTGATCCAAGTAATACTTTTGACGCAGAGGGTTTAATTAAAATAACTGAAGAAACTGAAGCTAGTAGAAAAAAAAGAAATGAAATTCAAAAATCTACCGAACTAAAAATAGAACAAACTAATTTAGAAACAGAACAAAAGTCATTAGAAATAAATAGACAATCAGAATTTGCTAGAATTCAAAAAGAAATGGAAGTGTCGAATAGAAGATCAGAGCAATCAGCATCAATAGCAAAATCACAAGCAGAAAATAAAAGAATATCTTCAGAAATAGAAATAAAAGAAAACAAACAAATAGAAAAATCAAAAATTAAATCTGAAGAAGAATTACAGAAAGAAAGAATTGAAACAGAAAAAAATCTAAGACAACTAGAATTAGATAAACAAAAAAATATTAGAGTAACGGAGATAGAAAATCAAAAATCTATACAAATAGAAGAAGAAAATCAAACAATTGATCTTTTTGCTAAACAAAAACAAAGAGCAATTAGTGCAGTTTCAACTAGAGAAGCTGAATCGAAAGCTGCTGTAGCAGAAGAAAATATTGTTACTGCTAAAATGTTAGCACAAACTGAAAGAGAAAAATCAGTAGCTCTAATTAAATCCAAAAGAATTGCAGAAGAAAAATCTATTGCCACAACTTTAGCTGCTGCTGCAGAAAAAACAGCAGCAAGTGACTTAGGTAAAGCAAAAGAAATTATAGCTAGCGCAGAAGCTTTAGCTAAAAAAGTTCAATTATTGGCGGAAGCGGAAGGTATTAAAAGACTAAATGAAGCTTCTAATGTTTTAAAATCAGAACAAATAGCTATGAAGGTAAAATTAGATATAATACAAAAATTACCTGAAATTATTAAAGAAAGTGTTAAGCCAATTGAGAATATTGATGGAATTAAAATTGTCGATGTTAATGGATTAGGTATTAATAATAAAGATGGTGTCAATGCATCAGGAAGTTCTGTTGCAAATCTAAATAATAACGAAGATATTGTTGACAGAGTTGTTACTGGAGCAATGAAATATAAAACACAGGCACCAATACTTGAGCAATTAGTGAAAGAAGTTGGATTAGTTAACGAAGGTGAAAATTTTAATGATTTACTGACAGGTAAGAGTTCCATCATTACAGGCGAAATGAAAAAACAAGACAAACCAGATGTATCAACTAAAGGTAAAGTCAAAAAGCCTTAACTCTTAAATTAATAGATGTCTAGAAAACATAAAAACCCAAATACATCCATTCATAGAAATGACAGTTTTGTGGCAGTAGATGATTACGATACACGCATGTATATATTACCCTATCTGATAGATGAAGAGTCTAGAAAAGAAATTATAGCTGAGCATGAAGCAAATCCTCTTTACTCAGGAACTAAGCCAGGTCAACCTGCTCCAATGTATAGTAAAGCTTTAGTTAGACTAATAGATAAATTAAGAGTCACACCTCAAAAAAATAAATTAACGATAGTAGAGTCAAAGCCATGGGAAGAATATAAAATTGGTATTTTACCAGGTAATAGGGGTGGAAAAATAATAATTACAGAAGAGTCTTATACAACAAGAGAAAAAGCAGAACATGCTATTTTTCTTAAAAGATTAAAAATTCTTTTAGACCAGTATGGGATTGATTTTTAGTATGTCATTTAATAAGGAGTTATAAAAATTGTCAGAAAATAAAGAAAAGCAAGAATCAATGTTAAGAATAACTGGTTATTCAGATAAATTTTCTGCTAGACCTGGAGAAGAAATTTCTTTTTATGTAAACTCTGAGTTTGATGAACAATATCAAGCCGACATAGTAAGATTAATTCATGGTGACACTAATCCTGATGGCCCTGGTTATAAAGAAGAACTTATTCACTCAAATATCAGTGACATGCATGCTGGAAAAAACCAACAAATTTATGGTGGTAGTTATATTTTTGTTCCTAATAATGAATTATTTAACGTAAATAGCTTTACTTTATGCGCTTATATTTACCCTACTACACCTTATGTTGATGTAGAGGGAGTTGAGGTTGGTGAGCAAGCTATATTATCAAAATGGGATGCAGAAAATGAAACTGGATACGGCTTATTTATTAATTCTGATGGAGAGTTATGCCTAAGAATAGGTCATGGAAAAGGTAAAGTTGAAGAATTTTCTACTGGAAAGCCTCTATATAGGAAAGTTTGGTATAAAATTGCTGCTAGCTTTGATGTGAATACTGGCAAAGTATTTGTTTTTCAAACCCCTTATGTAACTCATACAAATAGTGGGCATGGAATGAGTATGTTACATCCACAAGAAGATACTCTTGGTAGTTATCATGGTACAAGCCTTATGGGTGGGCCTGCAGTTAATGACTGTCCTTTTTTAATGGCTTCAAGCACTTTAAAGTCAAAATCAGGAAGATATTTAACAGGTGGTCACTTTAATTATCTTGATGATCCTCATGAAATTCCTATTCATACACATAAATACAATGGTAAAATTGAAAGACCAAAGATAGCTAATAAAGCTCTTGAACTTCATGAAATCGAATTATTATTAAGTTGCCAGGGTATTGAAAATATACCTAATGAATTAAAAGAAGTTGTTATTGGGGCTTGGAATTTTAATGCCAACATTACCCCTAATGCGGCTTCAACAAAAATCATCGATGATAGTTTATGTAAGATGAACGGCTGTGGAGTGAACTTACCTGTACGAGGAGTTCCCGGTTTTAATTGGAGTTCAGATTACATGAGTTTTTTACACGGACCTCAAGAATATGGTGCTATTCATTTTCATGATGAGTCAGTTGATGATGCTAGATGGGATGTTTCTTTTAAATTTAAAGTTCCTGAAAGTCTTAAGTCTGGTGTCTATGCGGCTAGACTAAGAGTCAATAGACTTACTGACTCTGAAAACGAAGATTATATTCCTTTTTTTATTAGACCTGCAAAAGATGCCAAGAAAGCAAAATTATGTTTGCTAATGGCAACAAACAGTTACATGGCTTATGCAAATGATAATCTTTCTGTAAACTCTGCTGTAGCACAATTATTAACCGGAAGAGTTCCTCTTATTCAACCTAATGATCTATTACTAAATGAGTATAAGGGTTACGGTTTAGGAACTTATACTACTTATAGAGATGGGTGGGGAGTGAATATTTCTTCAAGACTAAGACCTATTTTAAATATGAGGCCAAAGTATATACATATCTTGTCCCCTTCACTTTGGCAGTTAAATGCAGATTTACATTTTGTCGATTGGCTTTACGAGATGGGCTACGATGTTGATATCCATACCGATGAAGATCTTCAAAATGAAGGAGTTGAGTTATTAAAACAATATCAAGTAGTAATGACAGGTCACCACCCAGAATACATTACCGAACAAGGATGGCATGCAATTCATGATTATCAAATGCAAGGTGGTAGATTTATGTATAATGCAGCTAATGGTTTCTATTGGATTAGTACACTTCACCCTGATAATGGTAATTTACTAGAAGTCAGAAAAGGTGACAACGGAACAAGAGCTTGGACTATCAATCCTGGAGAATATTGTAATGCTTTTGATGGTAAACATGGAGGTTTATGGAGAGTGCGAGGAAGAGACATGTGTAAAATCTTAGGTGTTTCTTTCACTTCTTTTGGTCTCACTTATTCTTCTTATTATAAGAGATCTCCTGATAGTGAACTTAAGGAGTGCTCTTGGATGTTTGAAGGTATTGGCTATGACGAACCAATAGGTGATTTTGGCTTAATAGGTGATGGGGCAGCAGGATTAGAACTAGATAGATACGATTTAGAAAAAGGTACTCCACACAGAGCTTTTGCTTTAGCTAACTCAGAAGGACATAACGATATGTTTGTAACTGTAACTGAAGATTCAACTTTTAATGCGAGAGGAAATATTTTAAATGGAACTGGTGAGAGCAATCCTAATACTCGAGCAGATATAGTTTATTATAAAACTCCTAATGATGGTGCAGTTATCTCATTTTCTTCTATGTCATGGCTAGGATCTTTATCTCATAATAATTATGAAAATAATGTTTCTAAATTGATGAAAAACGTCATTGATGGTTTTATGAAAGATGGGCCTCTTCCTTAAGATTTAAAAGAAATGAACGATCAAACAAAAAAAGATAAATTTTGGTGGATACACCCTAAATTTAAAGCAAAGCAATCATTAACTTTATCAGATATGGATATTATAGATGATAAGTCTTATGATACTGTTAAAAGTTTTAAAAATTTAAAAGATCAAGAAAGAGAGTCTATCTTTCCTGTAGGCGGTGGAAAATATAAAGATTTTGCAAAAATTCTTTATAAAATGAATAACTACAAAACAGGAACAGTCGCCGGCTGGTTTGTAGTAATTTGTATTGAAGAAAATAAAAAATGGGCTGTAGCTCAATTAAAAGCAGATCCAATTAAACCTTTACTAGTGTTTGAAGATTTAATTTTTAACAACGAAAAAGAAGCAATGACAAAAGCAGCTGAATTAAGAATTTCTGACCCTGGCCCTACTCGACTTCCAGGAGAAATACCAACTGGCAATCCGGAGGTTAGAAAAGAAACAGATTCATTAGAGTTAAAGAGAAAATTCGATTTAAAATTAGCTGGAATTAGATAATTTTTTCATCCTTCTTCTTTGAGAATATAAAACTATAAACAAAACTCCAAAAGCTAACAAATAAACATATTCTTTTTTAGGTCTATTTAAATTATCAATTTCTATTTTTGTAATTTCGTCATAAAAATCCAATCCTTTTATTTCAGCAAGGCCATTATAATCTAAGTTTACTATATCCCTAAAACCATCTGCATTAATTTCTGTTTCAACTCCGATAAATTCAGAAATTGACTTGGAAGATACTTGGTCAATCTCAAACGCAAATAATTTATATCTTTCTCCATAGTTAGTATATCTAGTAACATGTAATCTAATCACCCTACCCTCATCAAGATCAATAGTATTTGTAATATCTTGATCATAACTAGAATATTCTGGATATACTCTATTCATAATAAAATCAGGCCTGAACATACTTACAGTAATAAAAAGTAATAAAATTACTTCATACCACTTTAATTTTGTTAGAAGCCATCCTTGTGTTGCGCTTGTAAAAGAAAAAATAGCTATCAATGAAACTACAAATATAAGTACTCCATGAGAAAAACTTGAGACTCCTATTAAAAGTAATTCAGGATTGAAAATAAATACAATTGGTAAAATTGCTGTTCTAATTTCATAATAAAAAGCTTGAATACCTGTTTTAATAGGGTCTGCTCTTGAAATTGCTGAAGCGGCATATGCAGCCAAACCAACAGGTGGAGTAACATCTGCCATTAAGCCAAAATAAAAAACAAATAAATGTACAGCTATTAAAGGTAAAATTATCCCTGAAGCTCCTCCGATTTCAACAATTACATTGGCCATGAGTGAAGCAACAACTAAATAATTAGCTGTGGTTGGAAGCCCCAAACCAAGAATTAGGCATAAGATCATAACCATAAAGATTAAAATTATAAAGTTACCTCCTGAAATAACTTCAACTACTTCAATCATTGCATTACTTAATCCGGTCGAACTAACTGAACCTACTATTATCCCAGCAGTTGCTATTGCAATAGCAATATTAGTCATATTTACAGCTCCTCTTATCATGCCTCTTGCAATATCTTTTAAACCTTCATTGATTTGTGATAAATAGTCTTTTAATGAATTACTTTGGTTAAACTTTAATTTCTGAATAATCATAATAAGCATCATTGTTAAAATGCTATAGAAAACTGAAGATCCTGCGGACCATCTTTTTATAATTAAAAGATAAATTAAAATTCCAATTGGTATTAAGAAATGCAAACCTGACCTAAATGTTTTACCTAAAGGTGGAATATCTATTTTATTCATACCCTTTAAACCTAATTTACTAGACTCTAGATCTGATATCCAAAATAAAGATAAGTATATTATCATCGCCGGAATAAATGCATGAGTTATAACTTGAAAATAAGTTATACCTAACATTTCAGCCATTATAAAAGCTGCTGCTCCCATGATTGGAGGCATAATCTGACCATTAACGGAAGCTGCTACTTCAATAGCACCAGCTTTAACAGCAGGAAATCCAGTTTTTTTCATAACTGGAATTGTAAAGGTTCCTGTAGTTACTACATTTGCAATTGAAGAACCAGATATCATACCGGTTAAACCTGAAGCTAAAATTGAAGCTTTTGCAGGACCACCTCTAAATTTTCCTACAAGAGCAATAGCTAAATTTAAAAAAAATTTTCCCCCGCCGGCATAATCCAACATAGATCCGAATAAAACAAAAAGAAATACAAAACTTACTGAGACCGAAATTGGAATTCCAAATATAGCTTCACCACCAAACCAATGGTAACCAACTAATCTTTTTAAAGATAAACCTTGGTGAGAAATTATTTCTGGCATTATTTGACCAAAAATTGAAAATATTAAAAATACAGAAGCAACAATTACTAGGGGTAATCCAATAGATCTCCTTGTGGCCTCAAGTAAAAGTAAAATAGCAATAATGCCTACTATAAGTTCAATAGGAATTGAAAGTTTAATTCCTAAAAAATCTATATTAGTTATTAAAAGTATTCCATTTCGATAGACAATTTCTTCATAAAACAAAGCAATGTAAAGAGCGGTTGATAAAGCAATAATTGAGATGAGTACATCTATTTTATTAAAATTTTTATTTTTATTTTTTTTAAGTAAGGGATAAGTTAAAAAAGTAAGTAAAAGAGCAAAACCTAGATGTATTGCTCTTGCGGGAACATCAATTAATACTCCAAAACCGACAATAAAAGGAAGTGGAGAAGCATACCAAAGCTGAAAAAGAGACCAAGAAAAAGCTATAATAGCAACTATTTTTAAATGAATCCCATTTAAATTTCTAGTTTTAGATTCAATTTCTTCAAATTGTTTATTAACGTTTTTATTCAAAATTAAATTTTTTAAAAGTGATAATTCTCACACTAGATAAAATATCTAGTGTGAGAAAAATTAAGAAGGATTACATCCATCCCATTTCTTTGTAATATTTTACAGCACCATCGTGAAGAGGAGCTGATAAAGCATTAGTAATCATTTGTTTTGGATCTAAATTAGTAAATGCTGGATGAAGTTTTTTAAAATCATCTAGATTTTCAAAAACAGCTCTCACAACTTCATATACTACTTCATCGCTTACACTTGCACTTGATACAAAAGTAGCCATAACACCAAAAGTTGTGGCATCGCTACTTTGAGATTTGTAAAAAGTTCCTGCAGGAATATTAGCAAATGCATAATAAGGATTATCATTTACTAGTTTCTTCTCAGCAGATGAATCTAAGTTTATAAAGCTAGCTCCACATCCATCAATAGCTTGACCTATGGCACCATTAGGTACTCCAACGGTGTAAGCAATTGCATCAACTTTACCATCACAAAGAGCATTAACTTGCTCAGAAGATGTTAATTCAGTTGCTTGTTTAAAATCGCTTACGCTCATTCCTCTAGCATTCATAAGAACTTCCATAGTTCCTCTTTGACCAGAACCTGGGTTACCAATATTAACAACCTTACCTTTTAAATCATCCCATGATGAAATTCCTGAGTCTTTGCCTGCAATCAGTTGGAATGGTTCTGGATGAACAGAAAAAACAGCTCTTAAATCTGAGTACTGATTTCCTTCCCATTTAGAAGTACCATTATAAGCATGGTGTTGCCAATCTGATTGCGCTACACCAAACTGTAATTCACCTTCTTTAATTTGACCAATGTTATAGTTTGACCCACCAGTTGAAGGAGCTGCACATCTAAGACCGTGTTTACGTCCCGACTTTCTACCTTCTGCGGCTTCTTTGTGAACCATTCTACAAACTGAGTTTCCAACTACAAAATAAACACCTGTTGGACCACCAGTACCAATTGAAATAAATTCAGCTGCTTGTGAAGAGCTAAATGAATTTAAAGACAGCGCTAAAAAAGCTACTGAAATATAAGAAACAAATTTTTTATACATTATATGTTTCCTCCTCTATGATAGTTATTATAAATGTATGTATTTAGGCATACAATGATTAATAATGAAGGTTAATAAAAACTTTGAAAATATAGGACTTTCTGCGACTTTAGAAATTAATGAAAAATCTAATAAGTTAATTTCAGAAGGTAAAACAATATATAAATTTGGCTTAGGTCAATCTCCATTTCCTGTTCCCGAAATAGTTGTAAAAGAATTAATTAATAAATCTAAAGAAAAAGATTATTTGGAAGTAATAGGATTAAAAAAACTAAGAGAAGTGGTTGCAAAATATCATAGTGAAAAAAATAATTATAAATACTTACCTGAAAACATAATAGTAGGTCCTGGCACTAAGGAACTATTATTTCAATTACAGTTTATTTTAAATTATGACTTAATACTACCAATTCCAAGTTGGGTTTCTTATGGACCTCAAGCAAAATTATTAAATAAAAAAATATATTATATTAAGTCTAGCGCTGAAGAAAATTGGAATATCAATCCTTTATTATTAGATGAATGCTGTGCAAATAACCCTCTTGCAAAATTACTTATTATTAATTCTCCAAACAATCCATCAGGAACAAGATTTAATAACTATAAAAAAATTGGAGAAGTGGCTAAAAAATACAAACTTATAGTAGTCTCTGATGAAATTTATAATGAATTAAATTATGATGGTTCATATGAATCTATTACTAATTATTATCCCGAGGGAACTATCGTAAGCTCAGGTCTTAGTAAATGGTGTGGTGCTGGTGGTTGGAGGATTGGTACTATGTCTTTCCCAAATGAATTAAAAAACATTTTTGATGCTTTTAGAGTAATGGCTAGTGAAACATTTACTTCAGTAAGTGCTCCAATTCAATATGCGGCTATTAAAGCATACTCAGAAAATCATGATAAATATTTATTGAATTCAAGAAAAATATTAAAGTTTATTTCTGAATTTATTTATGAAGAATTTTCTAATGTTGGGATAAAATGTCAAAAAGCACAAGGTGGTTTTTATATGTTATGTGATTTTTCAGAAACAAAGATAAGTAAATTTAATGATAGCAGAACCCTTTGCAAAACTATTTTAGAAAAAACTGGATTTGCTATGCTACCAGGTACAGATTTTGGTTTTAATGAAAATGAACTAATAACAAGAATTGCTTTTGTAGATTTTGATGGAGAAAAAGCATTAAATTTTTTAGAATCTAATGTATTAGATAGTAAATCTTTAAACAAAATTTTCCCAAATATAGATAATGGTGTTAGAAAATTAACTAATTTTATTGAGAATTTTAGTTAGTTCTTAGTTTTCTTCTCAGCCAATCGTGAAAATCTTTAATTATGTACTCCTCAGGCATAAGCGTACCTTTCTTATTGGACAAATTATAAACGCCCTTTTGATTTAATTCGCTAATATCACTATCTTGCTGCATAACTAAAATTCCAAAATCTGAAACATTATTCATGTCATATTTTGGGTCTTTTAGAGTTTTTTCTTCAAATAGCCATTCCGCAGATAGTTCAATTTCCTCATTTGAAATAGGCAAAATCCTAACAATTCTAATATGATCTCCATAAACTCCTAAAAACATTGAAGGCCAAGTCGAAATATAAATTTGTCCCTTAGTTTGAATTTCTTTTTTCAAATTTTCTATGTAATGGCCTTGGGCACTTCCATTAAATGACCAAGTTTCAGCTCCTTCTCTCAAACCTCCACTAAATTTAGGATCTTTTTTTTTCTTTAAAATTTTCCAGTTTTCAACATCTTTAATATCTACAATTCTCCTTTGATATAAAGGTACTAATTTGGATAATTCAGGATGAATATTAGGACAATGTAAACATTCACTAAAATTTTCCCAATATATTTTCCAATTACAATTAACTTTTTTCTTCCAGGTTCTGCCAATTTTAAATTTGCTTAAATCAATTTTTGATAAAGACTTATCGTAATATTGAAAAACTTTTTTTATAGAGAAAGAAGTTTTTACACCAAGGTTAATAAAGATTAAACCATTCCAAATTTTTAACTGAATTTTTGTTAAAGAGCAGTTTTTTTTATTAAAATCTTTATTAGTTTTAGAAGTGGTACCTAGAAGAGAACCATCTGAAGGATCATAAGACCATTGGTGATAAGGGCAAATTAATACATTAGATTTAAATTTACCTTTTGAATTATCGGCAATTATAGAACCTCGATGAGAGCAAGTATTAAAATAAGCTCTTACTTTTGAAAATTTATCTCTTAGAATTAAAATATTATACTTAAAAATATTTATAGTAATATATTCAAGTTTTTCTTTTATTGAATTTTCATGACCAACATATATCCAATCTCTTGACCATGTATTTTTGATTTCTTTTTTAAATTGATTTTCTTCATAATACCAGCCAAGAGGCAAAGACCTATATGTTTTTTTTAAATTATTAGCTTTAGTCATTTTTATAATTAATCTAAAATTTAATCATGAAACTATATTGCTGGGAAGGATATAATCAAAAAAAATATTTAAAAAATTTTAAATATAAAATAAGTCCAAACAGTTTTATTTCAGATTTCCAAATTGCTAAAGAAATAAGAAAAAAAACCATTAGGTGCAATATTTTAAATATTAATAATGCCTATATAAGGGATTATTTATGGAAATATGGATTAATAGAGGAACTAAACTATTCAAATTATGAAGGTCTTTATGATGATTATTTAAAATATTTTAGATATCTTTCTAAATGGACTAAATCTATTGATAAAAAAAAACTAATAGGAATTGGGCAAAGATTTGGAAGTTTTAATTTTGTTATAAACACTAAGGCAGTTAGTAGAATAAAAGCGGAATTAAATGGATATAACTTAATTAAAGAGTTAAAACGAAATTACGGCATACTGTTATTTGAAGATTTTAATATTATGCATATTGCTTTAGCTGCTGGTGTAAATCCATTTAAAAAACTAAATTCCTTAAATATAAACGAATTTACAAATACTTGTAAGAATTGGCTACAAAATGCAAGTATAATTTCAGATAATTTTATATTATTGAATAAAGAACTTAATGCAAAAAATATTAGTTTGTATTTGTCTGGTGGAACTTATACTTGCTCGATAGCAAGAAAAGAGGGTTTTAAAAATATATTAGCAATAACACCAAAAAATAAAATTAATAATGTGAAACAAGGTATTATTTTTACAGAAATAACTTCAATATTAAAAAATAAAAATATTAAACAATCTGAAAAATTTATCCAATATATTTTGAAACCTGAAAAATGTTATGAAATAGCTATGTCTAAACTTACTTGCAATCCTGTGCTTCAGATGGGAAATAAAAAAATATTTTCAAAGTTTACGATAAATGATCTAAATATTATTCAATGGAATGATATTTCAAACATAAAAAAATACTCTCACGAATATCAAATAGTACCTGATTACAAGAAATTACTTTCAATCTTTAGAAAAGAATTAAATAAAAATAAAAAAAAGATAATTTAAAAAATAACCTTATATTATAGACTCAATTTTAGGCATTAATTTAATAAGCTCTTCAGTATAGCTATGTTTTGGGCTATTGAATAAATCTTCACTATTATTGGTTTCACAAACAATTCCGTTTTTTAAAACCACTATACGATTACACATTTGTCTTATAACTGGCAAATCATGACTAATAAATAACATTGTTAGGTGCAATTCATCTTGAATATCTTTTAGTAAATTTAGTATTTGAGCTTGAATAGTAACATCTAATGCAGAAGTTGGTTCGTCACAAATAAGTAAGCGTGGTCTAGTTGCTAAAGCCCTTGCAATAGATATTCTTTGTCTTTGTCCACCAGAAAATTCATGAGGATATCTATTAAGAGACTGCCTGGTCATCCCAACTATATCTATCAAATCATTTACATTTTGATATAAATTATCAATTCCAATACCCCTTTGATAAAACTTTAGTGGTTCAGCTATAATATCCTTAACTTTAAATCTAGGATTTAATGAAGAGTAAGGATCTTGAAAGATCATTTGTATTTCACCATTATTTTTAAAAGATTTGTATTTATGATTTTGATCAAATAGAGATTTATCATAGTAAGAAATTGAACCTTTAGTTGGGTGTAATAAACCAGTAATAATTTTAGCTATAGTTGATTTGCCTGAACCAGATTCACCAACTAAACCTAAAGTTTCTCCTTCAAATAATTCAAAAGAGACATTATCCAAAGCTTTAACTGATTTAGTAGCTGAAACTTTTTTAAATATAGATCCATCATCAAAAATTTTAGATACATTAGAAAAATTAAGTAGTCTTTGGTTTTTATTTTCTCTAATACCCCATGTTTTAATAATATTTTTAGTTATACTAGCTGAATTATTGGTAATCTCATGTCCTTTTGGATTGATTAGTTTAAAGCGATTGATTTTCTTATTAGTTGGAGGAACTGAAATTACTAAACTTTTTGCTTCATTAGATTGAGGGTTTGTTAAAATTTGTTTAGTAGGACCTTGCTCAACTATGATTCCATATCTCATAACAATAACTCTATCAGTTGTCTCGGCTATAACGCCCATATCATGAGTAATTATAATAACAGCTAGATTTCTATTTTTTGTTAGATCCTTTAGTAAATTTAATATTTGAAATTGAATACTTACATCTAGAGCTGTAGTTGGTTCATCTGCTATTAATAAATCAGGTTCACAACTAATTGCTAATGCAATTACAACTCTTTGCCTCATACCTCCACTAAATTGGTGAGGATAATCATCTATTCTTTTCTCAGCTTCTTCTATTCCAACTTCTTTTAATAACTGAATAGATCTTTGCAAAGCTTGGGAATAGTTTAAATTTAAGTGAGTTTGGATAGTTTCAATAAGTTGATCTTTAATTTTAAATAAAGGATTTAGTGAAGTTTGAGGGTCTTGAAATATAAATCCAATTTTTTTACCTCTAGCTATTTGAATAAGATTTTCATTTTTACAAATTTGTTGACCATCTATTTCAATAGAACCATCAGTAATTTTTCCGGGCGGATCTATAAGATTAATTATCGCATTAGCTATTGTAGATTTACCAGAACCTGACTCACCAACAATCCCTAAAATTTCTCCTTTTTCAAGAGTAAAAGCAACTTCTTGACTAGCAATAATATTTTCTTTTCTTGTTTTATAGTTAATATTTAAATTTTTGACCTTTAAGAAGCTCATCGTTTTTTTAATTTTGGATTTAATGCGTCACGCATCCAATCTCCTAATAAATTTATTGATAACGCTAAAATAACTAAAAAGATTGCAGGAAAAAATGTAATCCACCATTCTCCTGAAAATAAAAAGTTATTGCCAAATCTAATTAATGTTCCTAGAGATGGTGTCGTTGGTGGAACTCCAACTCCTAAAAAACTTAATGTTGATTCAGTTATAATAGCAAGAGCTAAACCGATAGTAGCAATAACTAAAACAGGTCTTAAAATGTTAGGCAAGATGTGTTTAAACATTATGTAAAGATTGGAAAAACCAATAATCTTTGCGGCTGAGACATATTCTTTATTTTTTTCAACAAGAGTTGAAGCTCTTGTGACTCTTGCAAATTGAGGCCATTCAGATATTCCAATGGCAAAAATTAAAACATAAATAGCCATATCATAATGCATAGATTTTGAAATTATTGCTCTAGCTATTCCATCAACTAATAAAGCCATTAATATACTTGGAATTGTAAGTTGAACATCAGTTAGTCGCATTACGATGATCTCATAACGTCCTCCAATATATCCAGAAGTAATACCTAAAAAAACACCTAAGAACATAGCAAATAAAATAGAGGAAAAACCAACAATAAGTGAGATTCTCGATCCAAATATCATAGTAGAGAGCATATCTCTACCCTGCTGGTCTGTACCTAATAAGAAATTAGGATCTCCTCCTTGTGACCAAACAGGAGGTATAAAAGCATCCATTAAAGAAATGTTCATAGGATCAAATGGGTCATACGGAGCTACAAATTCTGCTAAAAAAGAGCAGATAAAAATTATAAGAAAGACTCCTAAAGAAATGATAGCTATTTTAGAATTAAAAAAACTATAACCAATATCGGTGTCATTTAATTTTTTGTAGGTTTTAAATAAAAACATTAATTGCTATCTTCTTTGAGGCGAATACGTGGATCAATAAAATAGTAAGTAATATCAACAATAAAATTAATCATAACAAAAATAAAAGCTACCATTATCATGTAAGCAGACATGATAGGTATATCTACAAAATAAACTGCATTAATAAAAAGAGAACCCATGCCAGGCCATTGAAATACAGTTTCAGTAATAATAGAAAATGCAATAAGAGTGCCGATATTAATTCCAGTTATGGTAATAACAGGTATTAATCCATTTTTTAAAGCATGTTTATAATTTATAGTTTTTTCTTTTATTCCTCTTGCTTTTGCAAATTTAACGTAATCAGTTTGTAAAATTTCCATCATCTCTGCTCGAACTAATCTAATAACATAAGTCATTTGAAATAAACTCAAAGTTATTGAGGGCAATATCAAAGCTTTTAGTCCAGATAAAGTTAAAAAACCAGTACTCCAAAAACCAAAATTAATAACTTCGCCCCTACCAAAAGATGGTAAAACTCCTAAAATAACTGAAAAAAAATAAATTAACATTATTCCTATTATAAAAGTCGGGAGTGAAACCCCGGCTAGTGAAATAACTAAAATAATTTTAGAAATAAAACTATCTCTATTAATGCCAGTATAAACTCCTAAAAAAACTCCTGTTAAAATTGCGATTAAAGCAGAGACGAAAACCAATTCTAATGTTGCTGGCATTCGTTCAGAAATTAACTGAGAAACAGGTCTTTTTAATTGATAAGAAATTCCGAAGTTTCCTTGAGTAATATTTTCAACAAAGCTAAAAAATTGAATATAAATAGGTTCGTTAATTCCCAGTTTATCTCTTATTTCTTCTCTTCTTTCATCAGAAGCTTCTTGTCCAACCATATTATTTACTGGATCCCCTACAAAATTAAACAATGAAAAAGAAACAAATGCTACTATAAGCATAACAAGTACAGACTGAAAAAGTCTTTTTAAGAAATAATAAAACATGGATTTAATTCCTGGCCAGTTAATCTGACCAGGAACTGAAGTTAAATATTAATTTATGTTCGCAAAGTAAAACAGCGGTTCGTTGTTAATTCTTGCATGAACATCAACATTACTTTTGGATGCTTGATTCACAACTTGATGATGTAGAGGAAGATAAGGGACATTTTCTTGAACAATATCCCAAGCTTCAGCTATCATTTCATTTCTTTTTTCGATATCTGTTTCCACTCCCATTGCAGCTGTTAATTCATCCACTCTAGCATTACTAAAGTTAACTTTATTCCAACTACCATCACTTGCTAAAAGGTATGAGTAAACATAGTGACTATCATAAGTAGGGACACCCCATCCTAACATATACATATCACTAGGATTTGGCTCGCCTTCTTTGACTTCTTTGAAGTGAATGCTTTTTGTTTTAGCATCAAGATTCACTTTAACACCAATTTTTGCAAACATACCAATGGCTGCAACACAAATTGCTTCATCATTTACATACCTGTCATTTGGACAATCAAGAGTAACTTCAAATCCATCAGGATAACCTGCTTCAGAAAGAAGTTTTTTTGATAACTCAGGATCATAAGGAAGTCTTTGATCATATTTTTTAGTATAACCATTAACACCCGGTGCAGTAATAATGCCTGCTGGGAAGCTCTGACCTCTCATCACCTTATCTTGAATAGCATCCATATCTAAAGCATGGTACATAGCTAAACGAACTCTTCTATCTGCAAAAGGGTTTTTTCCTTTGATGTTAGATGAAAATAATTCAGAAGAACCTTGGTCCATTCCAAAAAAAATAGTTCTATTTTGAGCAACTTGACTAATTTTATGGTCAGAAGAAGAAGCAATTCTATCTAAATCTTGAACAGGAACGACATTAGTGTAATCAATCTCACCTGAAAGAAGTGCCGCAATTCTAGTGGCATCATTTTTAATTGGAAGTAATTCAATTACATCGATGTTGTGTTGACTTTGATCTCCCCACCAATTTGAATTTCTCTCAAAAACAGTTCTAACATCTTGCTCTCTAAGAGTAATCTTAAAAGGACCTGTACCATTAGAAGCTGAAGCACATTTAGATGTATCTCCTGCATCCCAGTTATATGATAATTCACATCCCATTTCTTTAGACCAAGATTCGGACATAATAAATATTTGAACAAGTTGGTTTAAAAGTATTGGATTAGGACCTTCAGTTTTTATTTCTACAGTTAGATCATCAACAGCTCTTACTGATTTAATACTTTTAATTAAATCAACCATGTCTGAAGGAGCTGTTTTTGCTCTTATAATACTAAATGCAACATCTGCTGCAGTAAAAGACGAACCATCATGAAATGTTACACCTTCACGAAGATTAAAAATCCAAGTTTCAGGATCTGTACTCTCCCATGAAGTAGCAAGTTGAGATACAATATTCATATTTGTATCATGCGTAACTAGTCCTTCGTAAACTTGTCTAGAAACCATATGTGTTGGTCCTTCATTTTGTGCATGTGGATCAAGAGTTAATGAGTCACCTGGCATTGACCATTTTAAAGTATTAGCAAAACCTGATGAAAAAAAACCCATGAAAAGCAATAATATAATTGCCATTAGTTTATTTTTCATATTATTTCCTCCTTAAATATGATGTTAAAACATATACCCTAATCTTTTGAAATTAAATCGAAAATCAATGAACTGTTGGAAAAATAAGTATATAAATTGTCTTTTAATGGCCCGCTGGCAGATTGGTTATGCAGAGGACTGCAAATCCTTGTAGCTCGGTTCGATTCCGGGGTGGGCCTCCAATAACTAAGGCATATCAATAATTATTTTTTTTAGTTTTTTAATAAATTTTCAATTTATTTTTTAATAAGTCTATACCATAACTTTTCATAGATGACATAAATAAAAATACTAACTACTACAACCACTAATGAAAAACTAAGAGAATTAATCCAACTACCAAACCAAATAAAAGATAAAATAGATATCCAGATAAATCCTATTACCTGCCAAATAATTGATTTATAAAATAATTTTTTTGTGCTCAAACAATTTCCTCCTTTAAAAATTAAAAGTTAATAATAAAAAATTTAAAAAAGGATAGTTATACTGATGAGGAGTAATGAATTTTAATAAACAAATGGCAATTCCAGTTAGCCCAAAAATTGAATATAATTTTTTTGTTCATATTTTTTTACTTTATATTGTAAACAAAGAATGTCTATCAATTAAGTATTAATAAAATCCTATCTCAGCAAAACAAATATCAGATTTATAATCATTAAAACCAGCAACAACTGCAACATTTTTAATCTTGTGGTTAATCATGGTTTTAGGTTGGTAAAAATTTGATCTTTTAAAATCTGAAAAAGGAGCTTTAATTTTTAACCATTCATTAGAAGTTTTAAATTTATATCCATAATACTGCCATACAGCAGGAGTAAAAGGTGTTTTCACATGAAGAAAGTAATCTTCACCATTACCATAAACTTTAATATATATACCTGTATATTCTTTTGCTTTTATATTTGGTTTAATGAAAGTTCTTGTCATAAGGAAACCACCATTATTTTCAGTTGTAACGTTACCAGTCATTCTGTAACAAGGGGTGCCTAGAATAGAGTCTTGGTAAATAGTACCTTCAGACAACCCTCCCATAACTCCATCTGTAAAAAAAGACCAATTTTGATTTTGAGTAGTTTTACCAGGGTTTTCTAAATTATCTAAAATCATAGTCTCAGATTTTAGATTAAAAAATGATAAAAACAAAAAGCTAAAAAATAAAATAAATTTACTCATTTGAATATTTAATATATTTGGTTGTTTCATTACTATCAAGTCATGACATATCAGAAAATGTTTATTTTTTTATAAAAAAATAGATAATGTTTTGAATATGGAAGTAGATTTAAATAAATGGCATCATTGTGAAATTGATAAAAAAGAATTTGTTAAACTTTTAGAAAAATCAGACAAATCTGGATTTAAACACATAATTATATTTTTTGGATCTTTAGTAATTTTTGGTTATTTAGCTTTTATCACTTGGGGTACATGGTGGAGTCTTTTATTTTTTTTGATTTATGGAAATATATATTGTTGTAGTGACGCTATATGGCATGAAACTGGTCATAAAACTGCTTTTAAATCTAAATATTGGAATAATTTTTTTTATCAAATTTCTAGCTATATGAATGCTTTCGAACCAGTTAGATGGAAATGGTCTCATTTCAGACATCATGGCTACACAGCTTTTGAAGATCCGCTAGATTTTGAAATTGTAATAAGAAAGCCAACAGATTTATTTTTCTTTTTTACCTTATTTCTGCCTTTTGGAAGTTTTCTACATTTAAAAAAATCATTACATTTTGAAACACTAAAACATGCCCTAGGTGTTAAAACAGATGTAATGAAAAATTGTGTTCCTGAAAAAGAGCAAAAAAATTGTATAAACTCAGCTAGAATTCATGTTGGAATTTGGCTTGTATGCATTTTATCTTCAATAATATTTAATTCTTGGTTACCGGTTTTATATTTTTTTCTTCCCAATTTTTATGGGAATACTCTTAAAGCTTGCTTCGGTCTTACTCAACACGCAGGTTTAAAAGAAAACATTAAAGACCATAGGTATAGCACACGTACTATGATCTTAAATCCTGTTTTTAGTTTTTTATATTGGCAAATGGAGTATCATATCGAGCACCATATGTACCCTACAGTCCCCTCTTATAATTTACCAAAGTTACATCAAATGCTTAAAAAACAAATGCCCATTCCAAAAAAAGGTTTATGGGGTGCTTATAAGGAAATTATTCCTGCTATTTTTAAACAAGCAAGTGATCCAGACTACAAAATTCAAATTGAATTCAATAAATAAATTTATCCATGAATAGAAAAAAATTAACTATTTACGATTATAAAAAATCTAAAGGAATTAAGCAACTTAGTGCTTTATTCGTTCATAATGAAGATGAGGCTAGAGCAGCTGAAAAAGCTGGGATAGATATTATATGTACTTCTCATGACGCACCTCAATTTGGAATTTATAATTCTTTTGAGGAACTTAAAAGAATTAGGAGAGCAGCTCCTAGTTGTTTTATGCAATCTGGTGGTGCAGTAAGTGTAGCTTCTGAATATGATGCTATGAAACTTTCTCAAAAATATTTAGATATTGGAGCTGATATTATTTATGGAGGAAATTGGAGTAATAAATGGATAAAAGCTTTGAGAGAGTCAAATATACCAATAAATAGTCATGTGGGACTAATTCCTTCAAAAGCTTCTTGGATTGGAGGTTTTCGTGCTATAGGAAAAACTGCAGATGAAGCTATCGGTGTTCTTAAACACACTCTAGAACTTCAAGAAGCAGGAGTTTTGGGTGTCGAGTTAGAAGTTGTTCCTACAAAAGTAGCTGAAATAATAACTAAAAAAGTTGAAATTATAACCTTATCGATGGGTAGTGGATCTGTATGCGATGGACAGTATTTGTTTGCAAATGATGTATTAGGTTATACAAAAGGTCATATTCCTAGACATGCTAGAATTTATAGAGATTTTAAAAAAGAATACTCAAGATTACAGGAAGAAAGAGTCAAAGCTTTTAGTGAATTTCATAAAGATACTATAACAAAGTCATTCAATGATAATAGAATTACTGTAAGTATAGAAGATAGTGAATTCGATAAATTTTTAGAATTGTCAGAAAAAATTTAAACTATATTAATAAGTTAAATTTTTAAAAAGCAACATAATGATTAAATTTTTTTTAAATAACAAAAATCTTTTATTAGTAGGTTTTCTAACTGCTTTCGGATCAGGATTTGGTCAAACTTACTTTATATCTTTATTCGGTGGTTATTTTAGAAACTTACTTGATTTAACAAATGGGGAATTTGGAAGTTTATATTCTGCAGCTACAATGCTTAGTGCCATAAGTTTAATTTGGGCTGGCAAGTTAATTGATAATGTAGCTTTAAAAAAATATATAATGATAATTATTTTTGGTTTCTCATTAACATGTTTGCTGACCTCAAGGGTTTCAAATGTTTATATTTTATTTATTTGCCTTTTTTTTCTAAGGTTTTTTGGACAAGGATTAATGGGCCATACATCGAGAACTACTATGGCAAGATATTTTAATCAAAATAGAGGAAAAGCATTAGCTATTTCTAGTTATGGTCTTGCTTTTGGAGAAATGGTTTATCCTTTATTAGCTGTATTATTTATAGGATTAATGGGATGGAGGTACACTTGGCTTAGTTGTTCTATAATGCTATTAGTATTTTTTGGATCTTGTTTTTGGGTCTTATTAAAAAATCATAATAAAAGACATGAAGAGTTTATAAAAAGTCAAAAAAATGACAAAAACATTTCTTGGAGAAGAAGAGATGTTTTAAGTGATATTAAGTTTTATTGCTATTTACCAAGCTCATTATTGACTGGTTTTGCTCTAACTGGTTTCTTTTTTCATCAAGTCCATATAGCAACATTGAAAAGTTGGAACTTAAGTTTAATTGCTTTCGGTCTATTTTTTTATGCTGTATTTTCAATTATTGGCTCAACTATAAGTGGTTTTTTGATTGATAAATTTAAGGCAAGAACACTTATGCCCTACTTCTTATTACCTTTAATTATTATATTTACATTATTAATTTTTAATGAAGGTCCTATAATTTTATTTATATATATGTCATGGCTTGGTTTTACTCAAGCTCTCGCAGAAACTATATCTGGTGCTTTATGGGCTGAACTTTATGGAGTTAATAATCTTGGATCAATTAAAGCTTTAATGACTTTTTTTGGTGTATTGGCTTCTGCAGCTTCTCCTTTTTTATTTGGTTTTATATTAGATCAAGGCAATACGTTAAATTTACTTATAGTAGGTACTATTATTACGATTATTGTTTGCTCTCTTTTAAGTTATTTAGGTAAATATTTTAAATAGAATAACCTAATTCAAAAGCTTTCATTGCTATTTTAGCACATCCCGTAGCATCTGAAAGTGCGTCATGGTGATTAAGAGGGATTCTAAGTTCTTTGCAAATGGTATTGAGTTTATTATTTTTAAAATTCCATAATTTTCTAGAAATTTTTACGGTATCTTCAAATGGTTGTTGGGGCAAAGGTATCCTATAATGATTACAACAAGCGTATAAAACACTTTTATCAAAGGAGACGTTATGGGCAAAAAAAATATCAACTTCTTTTAAATCTTTTATTACATAACTCCAAACTTTATGAAAATTACTTTGATGCTTAAGCATACTCCAAGTAATGCCATGAATTTCTGTATAATGTATTTCTGGCTTAGGTGGCTTGATTAAGTGGGATTTTTTTTTGAGAATTTTATTTTTATTAAAAATTACATA
>PAHR01000050.1 GCA_002705265.1 Pelagibacteraceae bacterium
AAAAATAATAATATGTGGTTTAAAAGATATCCAAGAAGCAGTTGATAAATATAAAGCAGATATGATGCTTACAATTATTAATAAAAACTTCTCTCCTGAAACACCAATTGGCCTAGATCCTAAAAAACATTTAAGAGTTTTAATTGATGATATTTCTGAACCTCGAGAAGGTTTTATATTGCCAAAAAAACAAGATGTTGAAAAATTGCTAAACTTTACTGATAATTGGGATCAAGAAAAACCAATTATTATTCATTGTCATATGGGAATAAGCCGTTCCACGGCAACTTCACTTGGGGTAATTTGTAAGTATGATAAGCCAAATTTACCGATTAATGTTGAAAAAATGAAAGAAATAGCGCCTCATGCAAGTCCAAACAAACTAATGACAAAATATGCGGATGAAATTTTGGGCTTAGATAACCAACTATTCAGAACTCTTGAATATTTTGACCCTCAACCAATTGATGAGAGCAAAATAGTAGAATTTACTTTTTAGTTTTTTATATTATTCTCTCCAAAATGAGTAAAGTTCTATGTAATATTTGTAAAAAAGAGATAAAGCAACCAATTTACTGGGTAGACCCTAAGTTTTATGACATTCCAAATAAGCTTTATTTATGCGATTCTGTTTGCTCAGCAAAGATATATAAGAAAATAAAGCATCTTTTAAAACAATAATCTAGGTGTGCATTTTCAACACATCTGATGATTTGAATAGGCAATTTTAACCTAAATTTAAATACTTATTATCTAACAATCATACTAAAAATAAGCTAGTTCCCATACTTTTCCTATTCCTTACAATTCCTCCGGGACTAGCTTATTTTGCTTATTGAAAATAAACTCACTTCCACTAAATATATGTATGCAAATGCTTAAAGTAAAAAATATATCTAAATCTTTTGGGGAATTTAAAGCAATTAATAAATTATCTTTTGAATTAAACATTGGTGATGTAATGGGTTTTTTGGGTCCAAATGGAGCAGGAAAAACAACCTCAATGAGAATTATCACTCAATTTCTAAAACCTGATAGTGGCAAGATTCTAATTAAAAATAAAAACATTAAAGATAATCCTATTTTTTATAAAAGTTTTATTGGTTATTTACCAGAGGGTGTTCCTTTATATCAAGATTTTTCCCCTCAGCTTTATTTAAAATATGTATCAGAAGTAAGAGATATAAAAAATAGCCAAAATAGAATTAAAGAAATTATTTCAGATTTGCAGTTAGAAGAAGTAAAAGACGTTCCCATAGAAACACTATCAAAAGGATTTAAAAGAAGGGTTGGTTTAGCACAATCTCTAATACATGACCCTAAAATTTTAATTTTAGATGAACCAACAGATGGTTTAGACCCACTTCAAAAGTTTGAAGTAAGAAAGTTAATTAAAAAGTTATCAAAAAATAAAGCAATAATTATATCAACTCATATTTTGGATGAGGTGCCCGAAGTATGTAATCGATGCTTAATAATTAATAATGGTGAAAAAAAATTTGAAGGTACGCCAGCACAACTAAAAAAAAGAAAAGGTAAGAACTTAGATGAAATATTTAGAGGAGTAGTAAAATAATGAAGGGCATGATACCTATATTTAAAAGAGAATTAATTTCTTTTTTCATTACTCCCGTCGCTTACATTTATACAGCTATATTTATTGTGACAGCGATGTCACTCACTTTTTATTTTGGGCAGTTTTTTGAAAATGGTGTTGCAGATTTAAGTATCTTATTTGGATATATTCCTTGGATTTTTATGTTTTTTATCCCTGCCGTAACAATGAAAAGTTGGTCAGAGGAAAAAAGAATGGGAACAATTGAATTATTAATGACTCTACCTATTCCCCTGTGGAAAATTGTTTTTGGCAAATTTTTAGCAACATGGTTGTTTGTTACTATTGCGATAATCCTAACTTTTCCAATTTGGATTACTACAAACTACTTAGGAAACCCAGACAATGTTCTAATTTTTGGAATTTATTTAGGATCCATATTAATGGCAGGTTGTTATATATCAATAGGCATATTTTTTTCATCTTTAACTGATAACCAAATTATTGCGTTTATAATTTCTATAACAGTCTCCTTTATTTTTACTGTCGCTGGCTTCTCACTAATTATTAATTTTATGTCTAGTTTTCTTCCAATACAGATAATTGAACTAATTTCAAATTTTAGTTTTTTGTCTCATTTCTCTACAATTCAAAGTGGATATTTTTCAATTAATTCAATTATTTTTTTTATTAGCTTTATATTTTTTTGGAATTTTTTAACAGTTCTTAAGCTATCGGATAGTTCTTGAATATGAATATAATTTTTAAAAAACCTTTATTGAGCGCTATAGCTAGTATTATTATCATTTTTCTATGCTTAAACTATATAACTTCAAAAATTAGTCTTAATATTGGTTTTGATTTAACAGAGACTAAAACTTTTTCTGTATCTGAAGGTACAAAAACCATTCTTAAAAATATTGAAGAACCTATAGCGGTAAATTTTTATTACTCTCGTAATGTTGCAAAAAATATTCCAATGATTCAAACTTACGCTTCACAAATAGAAGGGCTTTTAAAAAGGTATGTAAATTTATCGAATAATAAAATACAATTAAATATCATAAACCCTGATCCTTTTTCTGAACAAGAGGATCAAGCAGAAAGATCTGGGCTTCAAGGTTTTCCTGTGGGGGCTGATGGAACAAAGTTATTTTTTGGTTTATCTGCAAAAAATTCTACTGATGACTCTGAAAAAATTGCATTTTTTGACCCTTCGAGAAATTCCTATTTAGAAAGCGATATTACCAACATTATTTATAAGCTTAATGAGGTAAAAAAACCTAAGCTTGGTTTTTTATCTTGGGTGGAGACCATTCCCCCTATAAACCCAGATGGTAAAACTTCTCAAGGAGAATATATAATTTTAAAAGAACTAGGAAATTTTTATGAAATAGAATTTTTAGAGCAAGATACAGAAGACATTAAAAATATTGATTTATTAGTAGTTTATCATCCTTCAAATGTTTCTAATCAAACAGAATATGCTATTGAACAATATATCCTTAATGGAGGTAAAACTGTAATTTTCCTTGATCCTTATTTTGAAAAAATGGACCATTCAAATAAAGTTTCTAAATTAGATTATGTGCTCAAAACTTTAGATATTAACTTTAATGAAAATATAATTGCTGATGGAATTCAAGCAACAAGACTACAAGGAGATTTTTCACAAAATACATCTCTAAAAACAATGCTTAAGCTTAATTGGCCTGAAGTTACAGGTAACTCTATTAATTCTGATGAAGCTTATACTCAAGGGCTTAGTTTAATAAGACTTGTTTCACCGGGAGGACTATCGAAATTAAATAAAGAATCAGACCTTATATATATTCCAATTTTATCTTCCTCAACAGCTAGTATGGAAGTTGATTTTGAGCAAACTACAGATCCTATAAAACTTATTAATGAATTTAAGCCAAGCGGAATTATATTTGATTTTGCAGCTAGAGTTTATGGTAATGCGAAAAGTTCTTTTAACGAAACAAACATTATAAATGAAAATCATATAGAGGAGTCCATTAAACCCATAAACGTTGTGGTTTTTAGTGATGCTGATTTTATAAGAAATTCTTTTTGGGCTCGCATAGAAACTTTTCTTGACTCACAAGTAATTGACGAAACAGCTGACAATGGTGCCTTAGTAACAAATGTATTTGACACTCTTACAGGGTATGAAGATCTTTTAACAATAAGAAAAAAACAAACTCCATTTAGACCTTTTACAGTTGTTCAAGAACTCCAGGCGGAGGCAGAAAGAGAGTATTTAGGTCAAGAACAAGAATTACAAAATAAGTTAGATGACGCTTTAAATAAAATTCAAACTTTATCAAGTACCCAAAAAGGAGAAGAATTAAATTTAACAGAAAAACAAATTGAAGAATTAGCCATATTTCAAAATCAAGTAGAAGTAACAAGAAAGGAACTTAGACAAGTAAGGAGAGAGCTTAGAAAAGATATCGACAATTTAGGCAACCTGATTAAAGCAATTAATACCCTTGCTGTCCCAATTCTAGTAATAGCCCTTCTTTTTATTTTACCTAGAAAAATTGGTATTAAAAAAAGAAAGAATAGAACTCAATGAAAGATAAATCATTAAAAATACTTGTCACTATAGCCGCTATTCTCCTATTAGTATCATTATTAATTTTTGTTAGTTCACAAAATGATTTAAAAAAAATAAATCATGAAATACTTGTAAAAGATTTTGATAATATTTTAAATAAAATTTCCAAAATTCAATTTTTAAGTAAAGAAAACAAAACAATAATTGAAAGAAATGAAAATGGCTGGGTTCTTAAAAACCATGATAATTTTCCAGCAAGTTCTAATGAATTAAGAAAATTTTTTTATAATTTAAGGGAAGCAAAAATTTTAGAACTAAAAACAGCAAAAAAGAATCGGCATTATAAACTAGGACTTGAAGAAGAAAGAAAAATTACTTTTTCTTTAAGTGATAATTTAGATAACGAAATGTTAGCTTATGAATTAGGTATTTATAACTATTTGGTTGGTGGAACTTATATAAAAAAAATTAATGATGATCAAACCTTTCTTGTTTCAGCCAATCTAAGTACAGATTCAGAAGGTTTTTTTTGGATGTCTCCTTATTTAATTAATATTGGTCCAGAAAATGTTAATAAGTTAACAATCATGCAGCCTTTCAAAAAGAAAAAAATATTCTCTAAAAATGAAAATGGAGATTTTAAACTAGTTTCTCCTTCAAATAAAACTTTTGACGAGTACATTATTAGCGATGTAATAGGTAATCTTCAAGATATAGATATCGAGGGATATATTTTAAAAAATAAAATAAAAGATTTGTCACCTGCGCTTAAAGCAAAATATCAATTCACAAACAAATCTTCATTGATGATGAACTTTTATAATATTAATGATGAAATTTTTGTTACTCTAGATTTTGATAAAATTCCTAATTCTATATTGCCGCTTAAAAAAGAAATTTCTGAGAGTTTTGAAGGAAATCAATTTGAAATTAGCTCTAATGCTTTATTAAATTATGGCTTTCAAATAAATAAAATGAATTTTGATAATTTAAATATTCAACTAGATTAAAATAATTTATTTTTAATTTTTAAAAAGTATAATAAAAAACCTTGGCTAAAGAAAAATTTATTTTTTGGGATTTAGAAACTACGGGCCGTAATGACAAGTTTAATCAAATTACTCAAGTTGGGGCTGTATTAACTGACTCAGAATTTAATATTTTAGATAAAATAGAGATACACAGCAAGTTAAGAGAAGGAAAATGGTTTGAACCTGGTGCTCTTTTAACTACTGGAGTAGATCCTTTGTCTCTTTTTAATAATAATTATCCCTCATATTATGAAGCTATATCCCAACTTTATGAGTCTTTTCAAGAATGGTCTCAACCTTCTGCAACTTTTATTGGATTTAATTCGATAAGTTTTGATGAGCCTTTTTTAAGGCAATCTTTTTATCAAAACTTAATCCCTGAAATTTATATGACTGTTACAAATAAAAATTTTAGAATGGATGTATTTGACATACTTAGATTAGTATCTGTTTTTCATCCAAATGATATTAAATTTGATAAAGATGAAAATGGCTACCCTATTCTAAAATTAGAAAATATTACTAAGATTAATAATATTAAAGCTCAATATGATGCGGGTCCACACGATGCTGTTTTTGATTCTTTACAAACTTTAGAATTGAACAAAATTTTATCAATTCGTTGTCCTAAGATATGGGAAGCTGCTCTTGAATTTAGAAATAGAGATTATCCTAAAAATTTCTTACTTAAAAATAAAGTTTTTACTAATTTAACTTATTGGGGAAGAAGGCCTACCATAAAAGCTCAATCATTCGTAGGTGGGTTACCAGATAGAAATCATAATTATTTAGTATTTAATTTAATCTTTGATCCATCTGAAATGTCTAAACTTGATGATAAGCAATTAACAAAAAAAATGAATGACGGCTCAAAAAGAATTACAGAGATTTTTGATGGATCCAAATCAAAAATATTACTGAATGAAAGTTATTGTTTTAAAGATAGTAAATTTGCTGAAATAGGAATTGATACTCTTAGAAAAAGAGCTGATTTTTTATTAGAAAATGAAAATTTCTCATCAAGACTAATAAAACTACATATTGAAAATCAAAAAAAATGGCCAGAAGCATTATACATAGAAGATAGAATATTTGAAAAATTTCCATCATATAAGGACAAGCAAGCAATGATTAATTTTCATACCTCTCCTAATTCTAAAAAGTTTGAAGTTGCAAACCAATTTGAAGACGAAAGATACAAAGAAATATCTACGCGTATCATATATGAGATAGCTACTCAAAGTCTACCCAACTTAGATAAACAAAATTATGAAAATGAAATAAGAGAAAGATGGAATGACGACGATCAAGTAAAATGGAATTCTAAAAATAAAATATTATTACTTTTAGAAAAAGACCTAGAAAAATCAAGCTTAACCAAAGAAGAGAAGATGGATTTTAAGCAAAAAGTATTGAAATTTATTAATACTGAATCAGCAAAATGGTCTTAAAATTAATAATTTTTTGAGTATTCAACTATAAACTTTCCATAATCAGATTTATTAAATTTTTGAGCCAATTTTAAAAGCTGCTTTTTATCAATAAAGCCCATTTCAAATGCTGCGATCTCATACAATCCTATTTTTAATTTATTTTCTTTTTCATAATTTCTTATGCTTATTGATGCTTCAATCATAGCTTGTGAATTTCCTGTATCATGCCATTTTATGGAATTATCTAAAATTTGAAGACCTAGTTTTTTATTTTTTAAATAAAGTTTAATCAAATCAGTAATTTCTAGCTCTCCTCTTTTAGAAGGTTTGATCTGTTTAACTAATTCAGTTGCTTCTTTATCAAAGAAATACATTCCAGGAATAACCAAATTACTTTTAGGTTTTTCTGGCTTTTCTTCTATGCCAACAATATTTTCATTTTTATCTAATTCTATTACACCAAACTTTTTTGGATTTTCAGCTTGTATAGCAAATATACTTGCTCCATTTTTAATCATTTTGTCTAAAGCTAATTTAGCATAGTCAAAATAATTAATTCCAAGAAAAACATTATCACATAATGCTAGAACAGATGGGGAGCTATTCAAAAAATTTTCTGCTATAACATAAGCATCTGAAATTCCTCTTTGCGTTTGTTGAACTTCATAATAAAAGTTTAATCCAACATCTTCTCCATTTCCAAAAACATTCTTATATACTGGGATATCTTCCTCTTGCACTATAAATAAAATATCTTTGACACCTATTCTGATTAATGTCTCCAATGGATAGTAAATCATTGGTTTATCATAGAGTGGTAATAATGGTTTGGATAAAGGCATTGAAGCTGGCATTAACCTTGTACCCTTGCCCGCAGCTAATAAAATTCCTTTTAAATTATTATTCATGTCTTAATTATAAGTGTGATTAAAATAAATAGAAGTATTAAGGTAATGAAAATTAATATTAGTTTTTTATTGTTTACATCTCTTATAATTAAGTCTCTTTGAGATACAAAATTTAATAATAAGTTTTTTGAATCAATTATTGGCAAATGTCTTATATTGTTTTTTTTCATTAAAAACTGTGCATCAATAATTTTTGTTTGAAAAGTAGCTGATTTTACCTCTTTAGTCATAATATCTTCTGCTGTAACAAGATCAGAGTCTCTTCCATTTTTAACTAGCTTTCTTACAATATCTCTCTCAGATAAAATTCCAATTAGCTTATTTTCTTTATCTAAAATTGGTACTGCTCCTATATCTTTTAAGTCCATCATATCTGCGATTTCACTTACGGTTGAATCAGGATAAAAGTAAAAAAATTGATCTTTTCTTTTAATTTTTGGAAGGTCTTTTATGTATTCCATAAATAATATTAGAATTATGATCTTTAAATGAAAAATACATAATTGTAGCAGTTATTATGCTTCAAAAATCATCATTTTTTGAATATTCTAATGTATAAATAAACAATGTTTAGATTTTTTAATAGTCGTGAATGGTTTTTATGGGCCTGGATTGGTTCTTTTATTATATTAGGAAGCTTATGGGTTCAGGTTCAGATAGATGTAAGAATTAATGAATGGTTTGGAACGTTTTACGACATGATTCAAAAAGCTCTAGGCGAACCTAATGCAATTACTATAGAAGAATATTGGGCAAGCTTAATTTCTTTTATTACTTTGGCTGGGATTTATGTAGCCGTAGCTGTATTAGTTAGTTATTTCACATCTCACTTTTTATTTCGTTGGAGAACTGCAATGGTAGAATGGTATCACAGCGTGTATAACTATGCTCGAAATATTGAGGGAGCTGCTCAACGTGTTCAAGAAGATACTATTAAGTTTAGCCGAATTATGGAATCTTTAGGAACGAGTCTAATTGAGTCAGTCATGATACTTGTAGAATTTTTACCAATATTATTAGGGTTAAGTATTGGGATACCAATATTTTTCTTTGGAGATTGGCAATATGGGTTAGTAGTTGGTGCATTAATATGGTCAGTTGGTGGTACTTTATTTCTTGTAGCTCTTGGAATGATTCTACGTTTAGTAGGTGTTGAATATGATTTACAAAAACAAGAAGCAGCTTACAGGAAGATGTTAGTAATTGCAGAAGATGATGAAACAGTTCGACCTAAACGAATAGATGAACTATTTGATGATGTAAGAAAAATACATTTCTTATCATATATCCGTTATTTATATTTTAACATTGGAAGGATAGCTTATCTTCAAGCAAATGTTTTAAGTGCTTATGTTTTTTTAGCACCTGCTATAGTAGCAGGCGTTGTTACACTCGGTGTAATGCAACAAATTATTCGTGCTTTTGGAAGGGTTGAAGGTTCTATGCAATATCTTTTAAAATCTTGGCCAACAATAATAGAGTTAGCTAGTGTCTATAAACGTCTAAGAGAATTTGAAAAAAAATTAAAAGCTACTGAAGGTACTGCCAAGGATTTTTAAAAAAAATTTGTGACATAATTGCAATTGAAGCTAATATAATAACAACAATTAGAAACCATACCAAAAGATTTTTTTCATAATCTTGTCCATTTTTATTTGGATCCATACAGCTTTAATAACAGTTATAATTTAAAAATCAATCTAACTTTTTTTTATAAATAATTTTTTCTATTTTTCTATAATTGTTAAATAATCTATGAGCTATAAGATTAGTTTTTTCTATACCATGTACAAAAAATTCTAGCTCCAAGTTTGTTGAAATTTCTTCAATTTTGTTTAGAAGAGCGGTGCCAACTCCCATTTTTCTATATTTTTGCTTAACAAACAATAAATCCAAATACAAATATTTTTCTTTATAATTTTCATAAATGCTTGCTACTGTAAATCCCAAAAAATCTCCTTCATTTTTTGCTGAAAAAGCATAACTTTCTTCTTTAATTACAGAGTTCCAAAGTAAATCAAAGTTATTTTCAGAGGATTTTCTAAACATTTGAGAATTATCAAACATTTTTTTCCAACTAGATAAGTGAATTTGTTTTGGTTTTTCTATTATAAACATAGTTTTACTAAACTAATTATAATAAAATATGCAAAAAAACATATAGTATTTTAATTGATATTACTTAAATCCTTGAAATACTTGATTGTTTGATTATTGTCACCATTTTAATGACATGAATTTTTTAGAAAATATAAAAAGTTATATAAAATCTATTCAAGATAGAGATCCTGCTGCATCTTCTATTGTTTTAGTTTTATTAACATACCCATGTGTAAAATCCATTTTTTTTCACAGAGTCGCAAATTTTATTTGGAAATCTAATTTGCAAATAATTGCTAGGATTATTTCTCAAATTGCTAGATTTCTAACTGGCATTGAAATCCATCCTGCTGCCAAAGTTGGCAATAATTTATTTATTGATCATGGGATGGGTGTTGTAATTGGCCAAACAGCAGAAATAGGAAATAATGTTACTTTATACCATGGCGTTACATTAGGGGGAATATCTCCTTCAGTTAAATCTAAAGAACAGGTTGGGATTAAAAGACATCCTACAATAGGCGATGATGTAATTATTGGTTCAGGAGCTCAAATATTAGGTCCTGTCAAAATAGGATCTTGTGCCAGAATAGGGTCTAACGCAGTAGTCACAAAAAATGTAAACAAAGGTGCTGTAATGGTTGGTGTTCCAGCTAAAAATATAGCTAAAAAACCTGTTACAAATAAAAAGTTTTCTCCTTACGGTTTGTCAAATGAAAAATAAAAAATTTAATACAAAAGTTATTCATTCGGGCCATGGAGCAGATGAAGCAAGCGGCTCAGTAATGCCTCCAATAAATTTATCATCTACTTTTAAACAAAAAGAACCGGGTAGTTTTACTTACGAGTATGCAAGAACAAAAAATCCAACAAGAGATATATTAGAAAATTTAATGGCTAATATTGAAGGGGGAGATAAAGCTTTTGCTTTTGCTTCAGGTATGGCAGCAATTAATACCTTGTGTGAAATATTTGAATCTCATATTCATATTATTTGTTCTGACGATGTTTATGGAGGTACTAGAAGATTATTTGATAAAGTAAAATCTAAAAGTCAAAATTTAGAAGTATCTTATGTTGATTTTGATAAAAATGTAAATTGGGATGAACTCGTTAAAGATAACACCAAATTTATTTGGCTTGAAACGCCATCTAATCCTTTACTAAAAATTATAGATATTAAGAATGTCGTGGAAATTGCCAAAGAATTTAAAATTCCTGTTATTTGTGACAATACATTTGCTTCAGCATACAACCAAAGACCTTTAGAATTAGGGGCAGATATTGTAATTAATTCCTCAACAAAATATCTTGGAGGTCATTCTGATTTAATAGGTGGTTCAATTGTTATTAATAAAAATGATCAATTAGCCGATCAACTTGCATATCTTCAAAATGCTGCTGGAGCCGTACCCTCTCCTTTTGATTGTTACTTACTAATAAGAAGTATTAAAACCCTGTCAGTAAGAATGGAAAAACATAATTCAAATGCAAATCTAATTGCAAACTACTTAGAAAATCATCCAAAAATATTAAAAGTTTATTACCCTGGTTTAGAAAATTACAAAAATTATGAAATAGCTAAAAAACAAATGCATGGTTTCGGTGGAATGATTTCCATAGTTTTAGACTGTGATATAGATGGAGTAAAAAAATTTCTTAAAAATCTTTCAGTATTTACACTAGCAGAGAGTTTAGGTGGGGTAGAAAGCTTAATAGAGCATCCAGCTATAATGACCCATGCTTCTATTGATAAAGAAATCAGAGATAAATTAGGTATATCAGATTCACTAGTTAGACTATCAATCGGTATAGAGGATGTTCAAGATATTAAAAATGATTTAGAGGAATCTCTAAATCTTATTTAATTATCATGGAAGCTGACATTGTAGATCTAATTGGAAATACACCTCTTATAAAACTTAAATACCCATCTGAAATCACTGGGTGTAATATTTATGGGAAAGCTGAATTTTTAAATCCTGCTGGTTCTGTAAAAGATAGAGCTGCTCTTGGTATAATTTTAGAAGCAGAAAAAAATAAAGAAATTGAAAAAGGTGGAACGCTTGTTGAAGGAACTTTTGGAAATACTGGCATTGCCTTTGCAATGATAAATAATGCCAGAGGTTATAAAACAATAATTGTAATGCCCGATAACGCATCCAATGAAAAAAGAGATATTTTAAGAAATATGGGTGCTGATTTAAAGATTGTAGAAAGTCTTCCTTATTCTGATTCAGGAAATTATCAACATGTATCAAGAAAATTAGCTTTAGAATTAAATGAAAAAAATGGTGGAAATGTCATTTGGGGCAATCAATTTGATAACATTGCTAATTATAAATTTCATGAATCCACTACCGCACAAGAAATTTTGAATCAAACTGAAGGAAAAATAGATGGATTTACATGCGCTATAGGGACTGGGGGAACTTTAAGTGGTGTATCTGTTGGAATTAAACAAAAAAATAAAAATATAAAAGTTGCCTGCTCAGATCCACAAGGAGCTAGAATGTATAATTATTTTAAACACGGCAAATTAGAAGAAAAAGGAGATCCTTCCGAAACAGAAGGTATAGGACAGTACAGAATTACTAAAAATGTTGAACCATCACTAATTGATATGTCTTATCATATAACTGATTATGAAGCTTTTGATTTACTTTATAAGCTCGTTAAAACTGATGGCTTATTTTTAGGCACCAGTTGTGGTGTTAATATTGCAGGAGCTATAAAGATGGCAAAAGATATGGGTCCAGGAAAAAATATTGTCACAATTTTATGTGACGACGCAAATAAATATTATAGCAAAATGTTTAATAAAGATTTTCTACAATCTAAAAAGCTACCTATACCTGAATGGATATAATATCTAAATAATTAATCGACTTTAAAGAAATGCTTTAAGAAAAAATAACTGCAAGTTACAACACTAATCCACATTATAACTGAAAAATAATTAACAATTGGGTTTAACCAAGAAAAAACTATTAAAGAATAGCTCACAATACTTTGAATTGTAATTATGTAGATAAAAGTCATTATGGCTGTATATCTATTCAATATTTAAATATTTAAGTCTGAGTAAAGATTTATTTCCAATAAAACAAAACAAATAAATAAACTTAAAATAAATATTGCAAAAATATAAATATCGTCTTTTTTTATTTTCATATTTGTTCTCTCCTTTTAAAGCTTTGCATATTAAAATGAATCGGAAAATCTATGCCTAAGTAATGAGCATATTTTTTAGAAAAGAAGTAATTGAATGGATATTGAACAAAATGCACATCTCCCTTTTCCAACCCGTGAATGGTTCTAGTTCCATATTTTAATTTATCCACAACTGAACTTAATTCGATTTTAAGATCAAGACGCTTTTGGCCTAGATTTTTTAAAAAATCAGATATTTCCTCTTTTAAAAAAACCGTTTTTTTTTGAGGTTTTATGCTTGGTTTTCTAGTCTCAAAAGACAATGAAGTCGTTTTAATCATGACTTAATATCTCAAAAAGAATGAAAATTATTAGTGTAAATATCCAAAAATTTTGGACATTAAAATTTATTAATATTTATTACTGATTAAAATTTTCTTGCTATATTTATGTATGACAAAAACAAAACAAATTATATCTATTGAATATTCTCTAAAGGAAATTTTATCAAATTTAAGTGATGAGGATATCAAAGATATTATTGGAAAAACAAAATCCTATTTATATAAATGCGCTGACCCTGATAATGATGTTCATCATATTCATTTTAAAGATGTTTTGGAATTAGAAAAAGCCATGATTAAGTTTAAAAATAAAACTCCATTTAGTAATTTATTTAAAGATTATATTTCAGTGAATGAAGATAATGTAAAAGACCAAAAAGATATTTTAAATGAAGTTGTTAATCTTGGTGGTCGCTTAGGTGACTTAATGGATCAGGTGAGAATTTCTCAAGATGAAAAAAGTAGTGGTGGAGTAAAAATCGTACCTCATGAAAAAGAGAATATTTATAATGAAATTCAAAAAGTTGATAATGAATTAATTAAAATTAAATCAAAATTGAAATCTATGTAAATTAATGTTTAGGGTCGCTCTCATAATTATTTTTTTATTTCCTGCTTATCTCTCTTCTCAAGAACTTTGCTATGATCTTTTAAAAAATGAATTTAGAGAAGAGTCTAAAGTATTAACTTATAACGAAAAAACAAATGTACTTGAAAGCCCAACCGTTAATGCAAATTTCCAATTAGAAGATATTGAAATCTCCAACCAAAGCAGCATCACAGATCTTGCCATCAAGCTTGATTTAGACTGGAAAAGAAGTAGTTGGATTTATGATTTTAATAATAAAATTAGACTTAAAGATTGGATTAAAACAAACCCCCCACCTAAAAATAAAAAAAAGACTAGTATTTGGTCAGATCTAAAGAATAAGGCTTTAGAGGAATTAGGTCCATTTACTTGTACTTTTTACCGCTCCTCAGAAATTAAAACTATGTTAGATAAAATCTGGTATCCTGAGGTTTTTACAGAAAATATTGGATCAAATTTAGACGTAAAAAAATATAATCAACTAACTATTACCAGCAACTCAGAATTAAATTATAATTTTTTATTATCCTCAAACTTGGATTTAGAAGTAAAAAATAAAGAAAATTTTAAACACTTTCCATTCGATAATATTAATGTTGAAGGGGCATTAAGCTTTAGAAACATTCAATTAGTTTATGAAGATATTAATAAAAATAAGAATAGGTCAGATATTGAAAAAGTACTTAAGCAATGGAAAGTGTCCAATTTAAACTTAGAACCAGAATTTAATATTCAACCAAATAATCATGTATTAATTTATAGCTTGGAGCTAAAAAGAAATAGCAATTATTATATTTGGAAAATTATTCTTCCAATTTTTGTAATAGTATTAATTTCTCTTGGTAACTTTTGGATTAAGTCAAAAGATATCGAAGCAAAGTTAAATTTAACCGTTGGATCTCTTTTATCATTAATTGCCTATAATTTTGTTTTTGGTGAAGACATTCCAAAACTTAATTATTTAACTGCTCTGGATTATATGATTCTTACATCCTATGGGTTTGCTTTTTTATCTACTATCATTACATTGTTTCTGTCTTATAGATTCTCTAAACTAAAAGAAGCTAAGGGAGAATACCATCCATGGGACAAACTTATGGGCATTACACTTCCCATTGCTTATACGATATTTATGATCGGAATTCTTTTTCCTGTCTATCTAGCTGAATTCGTTCCTCTTGAGCTGATGAATCTCGTCTAAAATTTTTATACCTTTACACAATTAAAAATATTTAAATTTTAGTAGTTTAGTCTTATGAAGAGATCACAACTATCCATTACACCGCAAAAAACCTCCTACAAAGTCTTTGAAAAAAAGGTTTCTGTATTCCTTTCCCTTTCTATTCAAAGACTGATTTATAGAAAAGGTCTCTTCATTAGCTCTCTTAGAAAAAAACTAAGAGGTATTGATCCCTTGGGTGTAATGCACCTAACATCGGCGGCGGCATTAATAGCAATTTTTTTCTTTGTTTCCTCTGCTAGCAAAGCTAATGCCGATGAGTGGGTCGACATAGATAAATATGAAAATTGGGAATTTCAACAATATGGCGATAGTGTGATATTTATTACAACATTTGGCCAAATAACTCATGGTGATACTTTAATTTTTTCAACGAATGCACATGATTGTAATAAATTCAATCAACTGTTTCAGCTTTATACAACCACAAATAATAAAAATATAAAAAAACTTGAAGATAAAAGAATTCATATAGTAGACAACGGGGACCCAACAGAAGCAGAAATAATTTCCGTTCAAGAGGCTATGCAAGGACATATTGTGATGTTTGATTTAGGTGCTTTTGCAAAAGATGAAGTTATTAGGTACTACGAATTTTATGGAAGGTTTCAAGTTGGATTGTTAGATAGTGAGCATGTTGAGGAAATAGGAAAGTTTAGTGCTAAAGATTTTTTTGATATACCAAGGAATTTTTGGAAAACACCAAATATTAAAGACGCTTTAGATATAGGCCAAGCTTACTGTTTAGAGCTAAACAAAAACTTACAAGCAACTTATGAAAGGATTTAATTCATGTCTTTCGCTTATTTTATAATAACAATTTTATTTTTTGCTGCAGCAGATCCTATACAGCTGCCCTCAGTAAAATTTGGAAAAAAATGTATCGATTCCCCTAACTCTTATGCCTGGTCTTATATTTGGGTATATGAAACTAATACAAAATTAACCGCAACTAAGGATCAATGTCATTTAAAGAAAAAATTTATTAAAAACGGTATTGATGTAAAGCCGAAATGAATAAAAAGAAAAAGCTTTTAGTTCCAATGGAAATATTTTTAAAAAAAATTAAATTTGATTGTCCAATTAAAAGTCATGTCTTAAGTCCCTTAGATATTTATGATTGTGGTTGTGGCTACCGTCATTCTATCGGTTGTAATAAAGGTCAAATTATAAAACAAACAAACCTCTATGAATATGTAGTGAGCTGTTCTAAAGGATACTTAACTTTAATTGAATATGATTTTGAGGAAAATGATGTTGTATCCCATATGGCTATTCGTATCCAAGAACCCCAAGCTGCTGTCTATGGTAGAATCCAAGTGCGACCTAATTAAATAAGGATTACAGGTTCGATTCCTGTCAGCAGCACCAAATTAAATATTATAATTTTGAACCCATCATTACCAATGAAGTATTGCTTAACCATAAGGAACAAAAACTAACAAAAACTTGTT
>PAHR01000051.1 GCA_002705265.1 Pelagibacteraceae bacterium
AGAAGAACTTAAATCTTTGTCTGAAAAATATGATATTAAAACGTTTAATAACGATCCTTTAGATCCAAGTTTTTACAAAAATTTTAAGACGGAAATTGATTATTTTATTGCCGTTACTAGAATTGATGAAAAAAATATAATCACATGTAAGTTTGCAAAAGATTTTTTAAAAGTTAAAAAAACTATAGCTAGAATTAGAAATCAAAATTTAATTAATGAATCACAAGATGAAAATTTTAAAAAAAACTATCAATTTCTTGATTTTGTCATTTCTCCAGAAAATGAAGTTTCAAATAATATTTTTGAAAAAATTCATATGCCGGGATGTTTTTTTAGTGAAAAATTAGTATCTGATGAATTGTTACTAATAGGTCTTAAATCATCTGATTTATTTAAAAATCATTCTTATAAAGAAATAAATCATTTTTTTAATGAATATAATTTTATATATGTTGGTCATTCTAAAGATGAAAATATAAATTTAGATTTGGAGAATATCAAAGATTCTGATCATGTTTATTTGATTGTAAAACTAAACAATATTAAAAAATTAATAGATTTCTTTGGTTTTGTTGATGATGCTTTAAATATCCTTATAATAGGTGGTGGTAATATTGGTTTTAATCTTGCAAAATTAATTGAAAAAGATGAACAAAAAATAAATCTTAAGATTCTAGAATCTAGCCATGATCGATCTGAGTTTCTTGCAAAAGAACTTTCCTCAACTAATATTTTTCAAGGTAATGCTCTTGACCAATCTCTTTATGATGAACTAGAACTAAGTAAAATGGATCTAGTAATTAGTGTTACTGATAATGATCAAATTAATATTATTTTATCAATAATATCTAAAAAAAGAGGATCAGATAGTGTAATTTCTATAGTTAATAATGAAACTTTTTCTTCTTTTGCAAACGATCTAGGTATCGATATTTTTATTAATCCTAGAGAACTTACAACTTCTAGGATAATAGAAAAAATAAGCCAAGGTACTCTCTTATCGTATCATTCAATATTAAGAGATACCCATATTATTTATGAAGTTAGGTATAATAATGAATTATATGAAATAATTAAAAATAATAAGGTTTATAAACATTTTTGTACTTTTTCTCATGATAAACTTTTTTTTGCTAATAGTGATCACTTGCCTTCCAATAAAGATACTTTGTTTGTAATTACAGAAAACAAATATTCTTCAAAATTTGAAAAAATACTAGATGATTATTGATGAATTCACATTCAAAGATTTAAAAAAATTTTTATTAAATGTTTCATTAGAACACCTGACTCCAAATATAGGAAACGTTAATAATCAAGATATTTCAGTAAAAGAAGACTCATCCAAGGCAACTAAATTTGATTTAATAATTGAGAAATTATTATTAGATTACTTTAAAAATCTTGGAATTTCTTCTTTTTTAGCCGAAGAGAGCTACCCATTAACACTAATTGATCAAAATGAATATATAACAATTGACCCCATAGATGGAACAAGAAATTTTATTAATGGCATAAATAAAATAGCAATTATGATTAGTTATATTAAGTCAGAAAAATTAATTTTTTCCATAATATTTAATCCAATTACTAATGATTTCTACCATCTTTACAAAAGTAAATTATATAAAAATTTTATTATTCATAATATTGATTTCCCTGAAAAACATATTGGTTATATAAATGATCGTAATAAAGAAAAACTTTCTAAATATATAAATAATTATGAATTGTTAAGAAAATCAAATTGTATTGGATATGATTTAATTGAAATTTTAGAAGGTAATAGAACTTTTTTAAATATTAATAAAGGAAAATGTTGGGATATTTTTCCTGTTATAGGTATTTTAGAATCAATAGGTTTAAATAAAATTCCTCAAGAAACTATAAAATTTAATTTTAGTATGTCTGAATCTTCTTTTTTTTATTATGCAAAAATCTAAGGTTTTATTTATTGGTCTTGGAAGAATGGGTTTCAATATGTCGAAATATTTATCTTTTGACAAAAAAATAGAGTTATTTGTATATAATAGATCAAATAAAATTTTAAAAAAATGGTTAAAAAATTATGAAGCTAATGAATTTAATTTTACTCAAAATGCAACTAAATTTGATTTTGTAATTACTTGTTTAAAAGACGATGAAGCCGTAAATGAAATTCTTATAAAGAAAAAAATAATTAAAAATTTAAAAAAATCTTCACTAATAATCGATCATTCAACAATTTCCATACCTCAAGTTAAAAAACTAAATACTTACTTCTTAAAAAAAGATATTTTTTTTTATGATTCTCCTGTAACTGGAGGAGAAGAAGGTGCCAAAAAAGGAAAACTTTCTTCAATGATCGGAGGTAATAAACGATTTTATAGAAAAATAACAAGAGTAATTTCTAATTATTGTAATAATTATACTTATATGGGTAATTCTACTTTTGGTCAATTATGCAAATATTCAAATCAAATTCTCATTTGTGGAATATTAATTTCTATTTCTGAAGCAATAAAATTTAATAAAATTAACAATATAAATCAAATTAAGTTTTATAATGCCGTTTCTAATGGAGCTGCAGGCTCATGGCAATTTACAAATAGATTTGAAACAATGGTAAAAAATAAATTTAATTTTGGTTTTTCAACAGAATTAATGGCTAAAGATTTAAAATATGTATTATCTCATGCTAAAAAAAAAGATATAGACCTCAGTTTATCTAAAAAAGCTTTGAAACTTTATAAAAAATTATCAATTACCAGATATAAATCTCAAGATACTTCATCTATTTTAAAATTAATATGAGATATTGGAAAGATTCTTTAATTTACTTAAAAGAAACAGATCCTATATTTAAGAAATATGCTTCTAATAAAATTTTACTTAAAAAAAATAATAATTATTTTGATGTTTTATTTAAATCAATTTGTTCTCAACAGGTATCTACCAGTGCAGCAAAATCAATTTATCAAAAATCCAAAAAAATTTTTAATGAACTAACTGTAAAAAAAATTCTTGCCAATTTAAAATTAATTGACTCTTTACCCATTACACAAAACAAAAAAAAAAGTATTTATTCCTTAGTTTTTTATCTAAATGATAACAAAAATTTAAAATGGAATAAATTATCAGATAAAGATATTTATAGTCATTTGATTAATATTTTTGGAATAGGGCCCTGGACAATTGAAATGTTTTTGATTTTTTATAAAGGTAGTCAAAATATCATACCTATAAAAGACCTAGGTTTTTTAAATTCATATAAGAAATTTTATAAAGACGAAAATCTCACTAAATTGAATCACTATAAGTTAAAATGGAGCCCCTATGGAACAGTAATAACCATGAACTTATGGAATTCTTATGATTTAAATACTGTAAATTATTAATTCTGTTGACACTATAAAGTATTTAAATAACTAATTGCTATATAATAAAAAATTAATGAATAATAATTTAGGAGTATTGAGTTCTAATATTAAATCTTTTGATTTTATATTTAAAAATAATTTAAATGATTTATTAAATCTCTATTCTATTGCTTGTAGAAATATACAAGACTCAAAAAAACTTTCTCTAAAATATAAATTTAAAAAATATTATGGCTCTTATGAAGAATTTATTGAAGATAATAACATAGATTTTGTTATTAATTTTTTACCTCCTGAAATTAAATTTGAATATACTTATCTATTATTAAAAGCTAATAAAAAAGTAATAATTGATTATCCATTAATAAATTCTATCAATGACATATCTTTTGTTGATGAAATTTTTAATAGTAGCTTAAGTAAAAACCTATTTTTAGTTGATAATTATAATTTTAAGAAATTAATACCATTAAATATTAAAAATTTTTTATATATCAAAACTCCATTTAAAAATTATTCAAAATTAAGTCCTACTACAAAAAATCTTCTAAATGAAGAATCTCCTGATTTATTTTATTTAATTAATGAATTTAAAAAATCTAAAATTAAAATTTCAATTTTGGATAAGAATATCCATAACTCATATAATAAATTGCTTTATTTAAATGCTTTTATTAATATAGATAACGATATTAAAATTAATGTAATTATAGATAATCTTAATTCTTTGAATTCTAAATTCATAATTAATAATAATGGTAAAAAAGAATATAATTCTGAAACTCAAACTCCTACAAATCTCTTTAATTATCAAGATTTAATTGAATTTATAAAAAATAATAAATCCTTTGAAAAAGATGCTTTTTTTCAATATTATCCCTTCAAATTATTTAATGAGGTTATAAATGAGTGAAAACATATTATTTTCTATATCAGGTTCAGAAACTTACTATCATAAAGATTGGTTAAAAACTAAAGGTTTTAAATGGATATCATCAGGAAAAAAATGGGAAAAAAATAACATATTAGAATTAGAAGCAGACTCTTTAGGAGAGTACTGTAGAGAATTTGGTCTTTATTATGAGAGATCTGACAAAGGTATGCCTAAGTTTGATTATGAACATTATCTTTGGGATGGTAATATACCCAATAAACAAATTTGGTACGAGGAAAAGAATTTACCAAAAGTATCTACTAGTGAATAAAAAACGATAATACACCATAGACAAGAAAGACTATTGCAACAAAGTAAGCTAAATAATAAGGAATATTTTTTTTCATATTTATGAAACCATTATTACCAAATACTTTTATAATTAACAACAAGCATTTGTCTTCAATATTATCTCCGGGTAATGACATTATAGATTATAATTCAAATATTAATCAAGTTCATAGACTAAATTTATTACAAATTTTAAGACCTGATATATATTTTAGAAAAGAACTTTCAGATAAAAAATTTTATGATCATTCAAAAAAATACTATCAAGAATTAATTGATAATAATTTTATATCCAAACGAAATAATAGTTTTCAATTATATAAAATACATTCAAAAAATCATTCTCAAGTTGGTCTTGTTACTCTTATGAATATTAATGATTATAAGAATAAACTCATTAAACCACACGAAAAAATATTAGTTACTAAGGGTAAGGAGCGAGCTGATCAATTAAAAAAAGTAAAATTCCAAATTTGTCCAATCTATCTGTTTTTTGATGACAAGAAATTAAAATTAAATTTTAATAAATATTTAAAAAAAAATCCTATTATTTATTTTAAATCAGGATCCTATTCTCACTCAATCTATGAATCAGATATTGACTTCAATTCATTGTTAAATTTTAAGGAACTTTTTATAGCAGATGGACACCATAGGATAGAGGGATTTTCAAAACTTAATAACAAAAAAAATACTTTATTTTTAGCTGTGATATTTCCAAAATCACAATGTAACAATTTACCCTATAATAGATCTGTAAAATTTCCAAAAAGTTATGATAAAAAATTTTTTTTAACTGATTTAAAAACTTATTTCAACGTAAAGAAAGATATAAAACCAAATCCAAAAAAATTTCAAATTTACTTTCAAGGAGATCTATTAAGCATTAAATTAAAGTCTAAATATAAATCTTTTGGAGCGGATTGCTTAGATTTTAGTCAATTTATTTTAAAATTTATTTTGGGTATTAAAGATGAAACTAAAGATGAAAGGGTTGAATTTGTCCCACCCTCTTTGGGAGATGGCTATTTGAAAAATCAAGTTGATAGTGGTATTAATGATATATCTTCATTGATGAGACATGTTGATATAAACTTAGTTATTGATTTTGCAAAGAAAAAAAAATTTATGCCACCTAAAGCAACTTGGTTTGAACCAAAACCCCTTGATGGCATATTTTATCACAACATTGAATGAATAATGAATAATGAATATTATATAAATTTATGAATAAACCTGAAATAAAACCAAATCATCCATATTTCTCATCAGGGCCTTGCTCTAAAAGACCTGGTTGGACTTTAGAATCTTTATCAGATGCTTTTTTAGGCAGATCCCACAGGGCTAAGCCAGGTAAAGCAAAATTAAATGAAGTTATTGTTAAATCTAAACAAGTTCTAGAACTACCAGAAGATTATTTTGTTGGTATTGTTCCTGGTTCTGACACAGGTGCTATTGAGCTTGCTATGTGGAGCTTATTAGGACAAAGGCCAGTAGATGTATGTGGTTGGGAGTCTTTTGGACTTACTTGGGTTAAAGATATTACAAAACAACTTAAATTAGAAAAAGTTAATGTTCATGAAACTAGTGATTACTCTTCATTACCTGATATTCAAAAAGTCAATTTTGACAATGATGTCGTATTTACATGGAATGGCACAACTTCAGGAGTTTGTGTTCCTGACGCTAATTGGATACCAACAGACAGAAAAGGGCTAACTATATGTGATGCTACTTCAGCTGTATTTGCCATGGATATGGATTTTTCTAAACTAGATGTTGTGACATGGTCCTGGCAAAAAGTTTTAGGAGGAGAAGCCGCACATGGAATGATAGCTCTGTCCCCAAGAGCAGTTGAAAGATTAGAAAATTATGAACCAACTTGGCCAATGCCTAAAATTTTCCAGATTGCAAAAAACAAAAAATTTACAAAGGAAATCTTTGAGGGAGCTACCATTAATACACCGTCATTGCTTGCTACCGAAGATGCAATAGATGCTTTAGATTGGTGCATTTCTATAGGAGGTCAAAAAGAACTAATTAAAAGATCTAAACAAAATTTAGCAGTTGTTCAATCTTGGATTGAAAGTAAAGATTGGGCAGAGTTTTTAGCATCTGACCCAAAAACTTACTCTTCAACGAGTATTTGTTTTAAATTTACTCATTCTGATTTCATAAAACTCGACGCTGATACACAAAAAAAATTAGTTAAAGAATTATGTTCTTTGGTTGAAAAAGAAGAAGCTGGTTATGATATTAATGCTTACAAAGATGCTCCTGCTGGAATTCGAATTTGGGGTGGAGCTACAGTTGAATCATCTGATATAGAAAAAGTTTTACCTTGGATTGAGTGGGCTTTTTTTCAAACATTAGAAGGGTATAAGTAAAATGAAAATATTAATTTCAGACAAAATGAGTAATAAAGTTGAAGATGTCCTTAATAAACATAAAGTTGATTATGATATCAAAACAGAACTTACTCCAGACCAACTCAAAGATATAATTGATGGTTATGATGGGATCTTAATTAGATCTGCAACAAAACTAAAATCAGATATAATTGGTCATTGTAAAAACTTAAAAGTTATTGGTAGAGCTGGAGTAGGTGTAGACAATGTAGATATCGATACAGCAACAGCTAATAAAATATTAGTTATGAATACACCTCTTGGAAATTTAGAAGCTACTGCTGAATTAACAATTGGTTTAATGTTTTCTTTGATGAGGCATATACATCTTGCTAGCCCAAGTACTCATGAAGGTAAGTGGGAAAAATCAAAATACTTAGGTACTGAACTTAAAGGGAAAACTCTAGGTATTGTTGGTTTTGGTAATATAGGTCAAAGAGTAGCTGAAATTTGCTCAGTAATTGGAATGAAAATTATAACTAATAGTTCCTCAGCTAATAACGATATTTTATCCAAGTTTAATGCAACTAAAGTTTCTACAGAAGAGCTTATTTCTTCATCAGATATTATAACTCTTCATACAAAACTAAACGATAATACTAAATATATGTTTAATTCAACTTCCTTAAAGACTATGAAGTCATCAGCAATCTTAATTAATTGTGCTAGAGGCGGATTGATTAATGAAGCCGACTTAAAAGAAGCTTTAGATAGTGATGTTATTGCGGGAGCTGCTGTTGATGTTTATGAAACAGAACCTGCTACTGACAGTCCACTATTTAATGCTAAAAATTTATTACTTACTCCTCACTTAGGCGCTTCAAGTAAAGAAGCTCAATCAAATGTAGCAATAGACGTAGCTGAGCAAGTTGCTGATTTCTTGAATAACGGAAAAATAGTAAATAACATAAATATTATTGAATAAAAACAAAACAATCCCTAAACCATCATTTACAGAAAATGTAAATTTTATGGTTGAGAGAGCAGTTACATCTTCAAGATTTAATAAAAACTTTTTGAAAGTACTTTCTTGTAATCACTCTAGTATAAAAATAAATTTCCCCATTCTTATAAAAAATAAAACTGAAATTTTTACTGGATGGAGATCTGTTCATACTCTTCATAAATTACCCTCAAAAGGAGGTATAAGATATTCATCTCAAGTTGATCCTAATAAAATTGAAGCTCTTGCTGCTTTAATGACTTATAAGTGTGCAATCGTAGAGGTTCCTTTTGGTGGCTCCAAAGGTGGTTTAAAAATTGATAAATCAAAATATACTAATAAAGATTTAGAAAGAATAACAAGACGTTTCGCTATAGAACTTTCTAAATTAGGTTTTCTATCACCATCTACAAATGTTCCTGCCCCAGATGTTGGAACATCTTCTAAAGAAATGTCATGGATAGTAGAAGGATATAAGTCTATTAATCCTGCTGATATAAACCATATAGCTTGCGTAACTGGCAAACCAGTTGAAATAGGTGGTATTAATGGAAGACAAGAAGCAACAGGTAGGGGTGTTGCTGAATCTCTTCTAGAATTTTTTAGACATCCAAAGGAAATTAAAAAAGCTAAATTAAATATTAATCTTTTTAATAATAGCATTGTAATCCAAGGATTAGGTAACGTTGGTTTTAATTTTCTTAAATCCATTCATAAATTATATCCAAAGATCAAAATAATAGGTTTAATTGAAAGCAATGGTTCTATTTATAATAAAAATGGCATAAATTTAAAAAATTTTATTAAAGAGTTTGAAAAATATAAAGATATTAAGAAATTAAATTACAAATCTTATTCGGAAGATAACAAAATTGAAAATTTTCCATGTGATATTTTGATACCTTCAGCAATTGAAAATGTCATTAATAAAAAAAATGTTAACAAAATTAAAACAAAACTTATTTTAGAAGCCGCAAATGGCCCAATAACCTTTAACGCCGATGAAGTTTTACTAAGAAGAGGGATTGTTGTAATTCCTGATATTTTTGTAAATGCAGGTGGAGTTGTAGTTTCATATTTTGAGTGGGTAAAAAACATCTCTCAAATAAGATTTGGTAGATTAAGAAAACGTTTTGAAGAAGAAAGAGAAACTAGTATTGTTGAGTCTATTGAAACAATTTCAAATAAAAAAATACCAAAATACTTAAAAAGCAAAATTATCCATGGAGCTAGCGAATTAGACTATGTTAATTCAGGTTTGCAAGATGCTATGAGAAATGCATTTCAAGATATTTTGGAAATTAAAAATAAATATAAATTTAAATCCTATAGGGATGCGGCGTATACACTTTCATTGAAAAGATTAGAAAAAACGCATTTGGATTTAGGTTTATAATGAAGTATATATATTTGTGTTTCGGGGAGTAGCTCAGGCTGGTAGAGTGTCTGCTTTGGGAGCAGAAAGTCGCAGGTTCGAATCCTGTCTCCCCGACCATTTAAAAAAATATATGATAAAATTCATTAACTTATGAATAAAGTTTTAATTAAAAAACCTTGTAAAACTAATATGCAGTCTGGTTTAAATAAAACAAAAAATTGGATAATTGAATTTCCTTTTGACACTACTTTAAAAAAAGATGTTCTAATGGGTTGGAATAGTTCTAAGAATACAAAAAAACAATTATCTCTATCTTTTTCATCTCTAGAGTTGGCAAAAAATTGGTGTAATAGAAACAACTATGATTATTCTATTGTTGATGAGATAAAACGTACTTTTAAACCTAAAAGTTATGCTAGTAATTTCGCCAATAATAGAAGGCGTTCCTGGACTCATTAATTAATATCATTAATTTTCAGTAATTATTTTAAATTTTTACTATTTTATTACTTAATTTTCTAATATTATCATCAACTTAAAAACAATAGAGGTGGATATGAATAAAATACTCATAACTTTAATTACTTTGCTTTCTTTTACAGGTACTCTTGCCGCTAAAGAAATCAAAGTAGGAATTATATTAGGTTTTACAGGACCTATTGAATCATTAACACCTGATATGGCTTCTGGTGCTGAACTTGCTTTCAGTGAAGCTTCAGCTTCAGGTGAACTATTAGGTGGATCAACTCTAGATGTAATGAGAGTTGACTCAACTTGTGTAGACTCTGCAGCCGCAACTTCTGCAGCGGAAGGTCTAGTTGCGTATGGTGTTGTAGCTATTATGGGAGCAGACTGTTCTGGTGTTACTGGTGCAGTAGCTACTAATGTAGCAGTACCAAATGGAATTACTTTAATTTCTCCTTCAGCAACTTCACCAGGTTTAACAACTCTAGAAGATAAAGGTTTGTTTTTTAGAACAGCACCTTCTGATGCTAGAGGTGGTCAAATCTTAGCTGATATTACTAAAGATAAAGGTATTAGCAGTATTGCTATCACTTATGTAAATAGTGACTATGGTTTAGGTTTAGCTGATGTTTACAAAGCAGCTGTTGAAGCACATGGAATTACAGTAACCGCAATGGAATCACATGAATCAGATAGAGCTGATTACAGCGCTGACGTTGGTGTACTCTCATCTGCAGGTGGTGATGCTTTAGCTGTTCTTGGTTATCTTGATAATGCAGGTGGTCACATCATAGAAGGGTCTTTGGACTCTGGTGCTTTTGATACTTTTGTTTTATCTGATGGCATGATAGGCGATGCTTTAACTGATCGTTTTGGTACTGACTTAGATAATTCTTTTGGATCAATGCCTGGTTCTCTAGGTGAAGGTGCTCAGATTTTTAAATCAGTTGCAGAAGCAGGTGGAATTAACCCATCAGTTTATGTAGGAGAGTCTTATGATGCTGCTGCTTTAATAGTATTAGCTATGCAAGCAGGAAATTCTTCTGACAAAGCTTCAATTGCTAAAAATGTAATGTCTGTAGCAAATGCTCCTGGTGAAAAAATCTTTGCGGGTGAATTAGCAAAAGGATTAAAACTTTTAGCTAGCGGTACTGCAATTGATTATCAAGGAGCTACTGATGTAACATTTACTGAAGTAGGTGAAGCTGAAGGTGCTTTTATTGAAAAAGGTATCTCTAGTGGTAGCTGGACAGACGTAGCACAAAGATAATTATTTAATATTATTTTAATTCGAAGCCCAGCAGTTAATCTGCTGGGTTTTTTTTATTGTAAAAATTAAGATTTTAATAATTTTATTTTCTCAGGAAGTAATCCTTTTGGTTTGTACCTCATAAGAAAAAGTAGTCCTATACCCATCATTGTATATCTAAAGTAAGGAACACCTTCTATTAAATGTTTTTTTAATTCGTGAGTTTCATTTAAATTAAAAGTAAAAATATTTATTAAAAACATTGCGACAGGAGCTGCCTCAATCCAAATAAACCAAATCAAAAAACCACCAAGTATTGATCCATAATTATTTCCACTTCCACCAACTAATACCATTATCCATATCAAAAAAGTATATCTGAGAGGCTGATAACTTACTGGAGTAAATAATCCATCATAGGTAACCAGCATAGCCCCACCTAGTCCAATAATAGATGAACCAATAATAAATATATATAAATGTTGCTTAACTACATTTTTGCCCATTGCCTGCGCAGCTTCTTCATTGTCTCTAATAGCCCTCATCATTCTTCCCCAAGGTGAGTAAAGAGCTTTTTGTGCTAAAATAAGTAATGTAATTACAACTACTGAAAATAACCCTGCAAAACATAGTTTAACAAATACGCTCGAAGCACTTATAACTAGATCTCTTAATAATTGATTTTTTTCAGTAATATCTGAAATCAAGTTTAATTTTGAAGAATTTATTCCAGCTACCAAATTTATAAACCAATCAGACTCTTGTAGATCTATTTCATATGGAGCGGGTCTTTTCATTCCAATAACATTCTTCACTCCTCTTGAAAGCCAATCCTCATGTTTAACGAAAGTTATGATAATTCCTGAAATTAATAATGTCGCTATTGCCAAATAATCTGATCTTAGTCCTAAAGCTATTTTACCGACAACAAAAGCAACAAGAGCTGCAAAAATTCCTCCAACAAACCAAGAAAGAATAATTGGTAAACCAAGACCTCCTAAAAATCCTTGTGTAGCAGGATTAATAGATTCAATAGCTTCCATAGATGGACCAGCTATTTTTCTTATTAAAAAGATAAAAAATATTATTAATAAAGATATTAAAATATTCCTTTTATTAGATTTAGCTAATTTTTTTAAAATCAGTCTAACTAAAAATACAAGCAAAGTTATAAGAGCAATAGAAATTAGTATTCCTAACCCACCTGCGCTCCAAGCTTCATAAATAGGTTCTTCTGATATTACAACTGCAGCTAGACCTCCAAGAGCTATAAAGCCCATAACTCCAAAATTAATTATACCCGCATATCCCCAGGAAATATTTACTCCTATAGCCATTACAGAAGAAATCAGACATAGATTTAAAATTGATAAAGCAATTGCCCAGGATTGAAATAATCCAACACTTATTATTAATAAACCCATAATTAGAAAAGAAATAATGACCTCTTTATTTTCTCTCATATCACTTTTCCTTTAAAGATTCCATTTGGCCTAAAAATTAAAACTATAATTAGTATAGAAAAAGAAACTGCAAACTTATAATCAATAGACAATAGTTGGACTAACCCTGTAGGTTCCATACTTTCAGGTAGTATATATATAAAAAATTTTTTATATGCATATGTTAAAGAAATCTCTGCAAAAGCTACTACAAAACCTCCAAAAAAAGCTCCAATAGGATTTCCAATACCTCCTACTATTGTTGCTGCAAAAATCGGAAGTAAGTTGTTAAAGTAAGTAAAAGGTTTAAAACTCTTGTCTAATCCATAAAGAGTACCAGCTATAGTTGCTAAAGTAGCAGCTATTATCCAAGTTATCATAACTACTCTATTTGGATCTATTCCCGACAACAAAGCCAAATCTTCATTATTGGAATAAGCTCTCATGCTTTTTCCTGTTTTTGTTTTATCTAGAAACCAAAATAAAAGTAGCGCACATATAATTGTAACGACTATTGTCAATAATTGAGTTGATTTAATAGCTAAACCTTCATTAAGACCAGTAATTTCTTTAAACTGTTTAGCTTTCATAAGAAATTTCTGTCCGTCAAAAAATTTTCTATCGGCTGTCCCTATAATTATTCTTATAATTCCATTCAATACAAACATAACACCAAGACTAACTACTATTAGTGTTACGGGAGGGCTTTTTTTAATTCGATAGTATTCAAATACTACCTTATCTAAAATTAAACTAATTAAAATAGCAGCAATAATTCCAAAAGGTAATGCTATTAAAGCTGTAGGAAGCGGTCCTAAATGAATTCCGATTGATTGTAATTTCCAGGTTATTAATATTACAACCATGGTTCCAAAAGCCATTAAATCTCCATAAGCAAAATTAGCAAACCTTAAAACTCCATAAATTAAAGTTACGCCTATAGCTCCTAAAGCTAACTGAGAACCATAATTAAGAGCAGGTACAAAGATGAAATTAGTCAATAGAACTAAGGCATTTAAAAAATCCATTTAACCTCCAAGAAAAGACCTTCTAACTTCAGGATCATTTAATAAATCTTTACCACTGCCACTATATTTGTTTTCTCCCATGACTAAAACATAACCTCTGTCAGAAACTTTAAGTGCCTGTCTGGCATTTTGTTCAACCATTAGTATAGCTACATTTTTTTCTTTGATTTTTAGTATATGTTCAAATAATTCATCCATTACTATAGGAGAAACTCCTGCTGTTGGTTCATCCAACATTAATACTGAAGGTTTTGTCATTAAAGCTCTACCAATAGCTACTTGTTGTCTTTGACCGCCTGATAATTCACCAACAATTTGATTTTTTTTTTCATTTAGTATTGGAAAAAGTTCAAATATTTCTTCAATAGTTTCTAAATAACTACTATCTCTTAAAAAACCACCCATTTCTAAGTTTTCTTGAACAGTCATTTCAGTAAAAACATTTTTTGTTTGAGGAACAAAAGAAATTCCTAGTTTAACTCTATTTTGTGTATTGAGTTTGCTAATATCTTTACCATCTATTTCAATTTCCCCTTTTGAAAGAGTAAGCATACCCAACATAGCTTTCATAGCAGTAGATTTACCAGCTCCATTAGGACCTAAGATTGAAACTATCTCCCCTTTATTTACTTCAAAAGAACAAGAATGAATTATATCAACTGAACCATACCCACCAGTTAAATTTAAAGCAGAAAAAAACATTATAAGTCATTACCTTTCCCTAGATAGGACTCTATAACTTTTTCATTTTTTTTAACTTCCTCAGAAGTACCTTCAAATAATACTGAACCTTCAGCTAAAACTATTACAGGATCACACAATCTGCTTATAAAATCCATGTCATGCTCTATCATACAAAAAGTATATCCTCTCTCTTGATTTAATTTTATAATTGATGTTCCTATGTCTTTTAATAAAGTTCTATTTACTCCAGCTCCAACCTCATCAAGAAAAACAATTTTTGCGTCTACCATCATTGTTCTTCCAAGTTCAAGTAATTTTTTTTGTCCGCCAGATAAGTTACCGGCAACTTCGTTAGTAAGATGATCAAGATTTAAAAAATTAAGCACTTCCATAGCTTTTTCTTGAATTATTTTATCTTCTTTTTTAATTTCTCTTGGATTCAACCAAGTGTACATTAAATTTTCACCTTTCTGTCCATCTGGTACCATCATTAAATTTTCCAGTACTGTGAGATTTGTAAACTCATGTGCTATTTGAAAAGTTCTTAGTATTCCCTTTGAAAAAAGCTCATAAGAGGGGACATTTGTTATTTCTTCTTTTGAGTAAATAATATTTCCAGAAGTTGGAGGTAAATTACCAGTTATAACATTAAATAAAGTACTTTTACCTGATCCATTAGGTCCGATTATTCCAGTAATTGAGTTTTTTTTAATTGATAAATTACAATTATTTAAAGCCTTAAGACCACCAAAATGTTTAGATAAATTTTTAACTTCTAAAATATTTGTATTCATTTTTTAACTCTTAAAGAATTTATATATATTAGAGTAGAAATCTATCAATTGTAGTGCTAAATATTATTATTGATTTTGCGCTCTTAGCTCAGCTGGATAGAGCATCTGCCTTCTAAGCAGAGGGTCGCAGGTTCGAATCCTGCAGAGCG